>DUMQ01000089.1 GCA_012839815.1 Bacillota bacterium
CTACTGGATATCTTTCTCCTATCATATCTTTGCACCTCCGAGTTATGCTAGCTATGAATCGACGAAGTACATGCCCAGATTGGACCTGACAAAGAGTTCATAGTAGAGATTCGGCATGGAGTTATGGCCCCGCAACTAGCCCATCTGTGTCATCCGTTTATGAGGTATGGGCGTAATTATTGGAATTTGAACATCTCCGATCAACCATGTTTGCTGGCCTCGGCTTCCTATGGAAGCCTTTCCCTCAAAACGAACCACGCGGGAGTCCTGACCTAGAAGCCTGGTACCGGCTACATTCACTACCTCCTCATGATTATGCCTGGGTATCAGGGCTCTCGGGGATGTCAAAAGCAACCTGAGTCGACCAATGATATATTCATCTAGTTTCATATGCGGCTCGTAGACCAGCTCCACTTCGACTGGTATCTTCTCAAGATCGATAACGCAAGTCTCGGGATAAGCACCTGGTCTCTTCCCTCTATCTGTCGCTTCTTTGGCCAGGAGATATATGAGGGTCTTAAGCCTATATACTCCGGCCAGCTTCTTCAGGGCTTCTGATTCCTTCTGAATCCATTCATCAAAGAGTTCCCTAGGTGCGAGGATGAGGGGTAAATCATTGTTGCCCAGCCTGTGGATATCCTCGATATCATCATTGAGCCCGTCTACCCTGAACCCAAGCCAAAGAAGATGTCGGTTGATCTCCTTTTCCAAGAGTTCCTGTAAGAGCAAATACAGGCCGGTGTGGCGACGCTTTTGGAACTCTTTCTCAGAATTTAGAGAAGCGGAATGCGCAGACTCCCTTGCCTCGGCGATCTCATTGAGCTTTAGACCGTCCCTCTTAAGGTACCATGCCACTGCCACTTCTCGTGGTAATTGAGGGGGGAATAGATCGTGCATCCCGCCCCCTCTTCCTAGGCTTTCTCTTGCCACCGGGGGATGGATCACCCCGAAATCCACCCATTTTCGAAGGGTCTCCAGGGATACGGAAATGCCATAGGTGATGTTGACCTCCTCCTGGGTTTCCTTTAATGTCAGCAATCTCGGGTTGTAGATTTCCTTCATTGTGCAGATCCTCTTTCCCACGCAGTTTTAACAGCCTCACGGCAAGGGCGTTATACTAGGAATATCCCTTCAATTTCTAAGTATAACGCCCGCCCTCCTGCATGTCAATACCCGGCAAGCAATTTTTTTAAGTTGATCAGGCACCAGCTGCCAATGTAATGGCAGCATATGTAAGAACTGATAGATAACCCCATGGAGGGAGCGGCCACACAGGTTCCCCTACCTTAGGGACAAAGTGCTATATGCGGAGGGCGGCAGAAGGCCGTGGGTCTGACTGCAAACAGGTATTGTATTTCCTAAATTCTTTGAGAGGGAAGAGGTGAAAATCTATGTCAGAAGTAGTTTTGCGAACTAACCTCGATGCCAACGCAATACTTTCGATCCTTAGCCAGATGAGCTTTGAAGAGAAAATATGTATCTACTCTGAACTCGAAAAAGAACTCCGTTCAACACTCGCTAATCTGATCACCAGCATAAGGAAAGAGAATCAGTCAAGTCCCATGTCACTTGAGGAAATAACCCGGGAAATCGAAGAAATCAGGGCTAAACGCTATGAAACGAAAGCCTAAAGAGGATGACTTCCTGCTTGAATGCGCCGTAGAAGGAGATGCAGATTACATTATCACTGGCGACCAGGATCTTCTATGCTTAACCCCTTTTGAAGGTATCCAGATATTAGAACCGAGCGAGTTTCTCACTAGGTGGCCAAAGATCAGGGTTAGCTTACATTCCTAACTTGTGTCCCTTAATCTTAAGTCAGTTAGCTACCCTATTAATGATCAGATTCAGGTTGGACAAGTCCTACGCCGGACTTTGAGAGGATTGAGCCTTGCGAGCTTCCGCCACATAATTCAGCATATGCCCGCGCATGATCAGGATTTCTTTAAGATTCTATTGGAAAATCTCCTAAAGTGAACCAATATCGGGTTTGCATAGAAAGCCTGATGCGGATAAAATAAATTATGGAGTTGCGCAATAGTGTGACAAGCGTCCGCGCACTCCTTTTTGTGTTGTCTTGAAACATCAATATAGGTTCCAGACCGGAACCTACATACCTTCATTTGGATAAACGCTGAGTGTAGCGAATTCTAAGTGAAGGAATATGTTGGGGGAACCTGCGCTTTTCCAATCAATTACTGGTGATCCCCCATCAGAAGCGCAAGCAGAAGGAAACTATCCCTGGAGAATGGCTAGCTTCCGGTGAGTCAATGATACCGGAGGGTTAGCCTTTTGTTGCTTCGGGGGCGTTAAGTCTTGCCAGCGGTCTATGAGCCGGGGCGAATGAAGACGAGGGGGGGTGACGATCTTCAGCACATAGGGTGCCTGTGGATTTACGGAAAAATCTAGGCGAAGCCAAGGTATCAGAGGACATCGCTCTCGCGCCTATTCTCATAATGACGATAAGGTAACCGATAATCCAACACGCCGGATTCTAATTCCGGCTTCAAAGGAGGTGGAGGGTGGCGCCTCTATTCCTGTCTTTAGGTCGGAAATTCGGGTGCCACTCAAGTATTGATGGAAACCGAACATCATACATACGCTGACTCGCAAAACTTGCCGGCAGTGCTCAAGGTCAAGGAACTCGCGAACTTTCTTAGGATGCCCTTGGGCAGGACCTACGACCTAATTGCACGCGGTGAAATCCCCTGCGTTCGTTTCGGCAGGAGCATTCGTATCCCAAGAAAGGTCGTCGAAGACCTCCTGGACGTCGGGACACATATGACCATTGGGGACTCCAATGCATAAGGCTGTAGAATGAGATGGGAAGCAAGTTTATCTTCGCATTCATTGATTGATGGTGCTTTGCGTTACCTCATACTTTATGTTTGCTAGGCTCAGCTGATGCTGATATTCGTGGGAGACCAGTAAAGCGAGAATACGGCCGCCGGAGACCGGGTAATCGTTACCGGGGTAAGGCGGCCGTCCTTTGTACACTTCACAGCTCGGCCTTATAATATTTGATACTGTAAATTCAAGGAACGGAGGAAATGCTTATGGCAGGCAGTATTCGCAAGCGCGGGGAGAATTCATGGGAGATTCAAATCACTCTCGGAAAGGACCCTGTAACTGGTAAGAAAAAACGAATCTATGAGACTGTTCATGGGACCAGAAAGGATGCACAAAAAGCTCTACGTAACCTTCTGCACAGCATCGATGAAGGGACCTTTGTCGAGCCTTCGAAAATGACTGTAAGGCAGTTCCTCGAGCAGTGGCTTACAACCCATAAGCCAAATGTGGCACCTACTACGTGGACATGGTATCAGTTGGTATGCCAGAAACATATTATCCCGCACTTGGGAGACATCCCATTACAGAAGCTAACACCTCTTGCTATTCAGGAGTTCTACATACAAAAGCTGGAAACTGGACGGCTGGATGGTAAGGGCAAAACGCTATCTTCAAACAGTGTGAAACATATTCACAGGATTTTACACAAAGCGCTAGAGACTGCCGTCAAGCTTCAGATTATTAATCGGAATCCGTGTGATTCGGTAGAGCCTCCAAAGGTTGTAAAGAAAGAAGCACGTTATTGGACACCCGAAGAGGCCGCAAAATTCCTTGAAGCAATTAAGGACGATAGGCTGTACGCGCTTTTCTACTTGGCGCTTGGAACGGGTCTTCGGCGTGGTGAGCTACTCGGGTTGAGGTGGGAAGATATAGACCTTGCGAAAGGGTGCCTGACGGTCCGGCAGGAACTTGTCAGAGCCCAAAGGGGGACCCTCTTTAAGGAACCCAAAACCGAGTCAAGTAAAGCGACCATTGCACTATCTCGTAGCGTTATTGATGTATTAAAGCAGCATAAGGTACGTCAAGCGAAGGAACGTTTGATGATGGGCGATCAGTATCATGACAATGGACTGGTGTTTACGAAATTTGATGGCAGCCCTCTGGAACCTACCTGTATAAGTGGTAGATATTTCCGTAAGCTGATAAAAAAGGCCGGAGTACGTCAAATAAATTTCCATGGCCTTAGACACACCCATGGAACAGTGCTTGGTGCGGCAGGTGTTCCATTAAAATCTGTGAGTAAGCGGCTGCGCCATTCATCAGTCGCAATTACAGGGGATATTTATAGTCATGTGTTCGATGAAATGGACCGCGAAGTAGCCGAGACGTTCGATGATATATTGCAGAAGGCTCGTGCTCGAATCTAATTCTTCTCTGTGGTCAATGGACGGCAAATTGGACGGCAAACGAGCATTTGAGGAAGGTGTGGGGACTATGCGAAAACCCGCGACCCCTTGAAAAACTTGGTGCCGAAGCCGGGATTTGAACCCGGACGGCCGTTAATGGCCACTAGACCCTGAATCTAGCGCGTCTGCCATTTCCGCCACTTCGGCACACTTAAAACCTATAATAGCTGCAACCTATAAAACTTATATTTTTAAGTATTAAGCCTATCTCTAATCTTCTCATCCGCGGCCAAACAGGCAGGACTAATCCTTGTGGTTTTATGGTAACATAGAATAGCTCCATTGTCAACAGGGCGAACTATCTTCCACTATCTTCACAGGGCAACTATTTGCAGGACGACCATCTTCACCTTCTGGACATCGCGAGCTTATATTCTTCGGGCGTTAGGTCGATAACCTTCTTCAGCCCCGTGCTGCTCTGTGTCATGATACACCTGACCATGCCTTCAGGGGTCTCCCGGGACTTTGTGATCCCATACCCTTGAGCTTCTAGTTCCTTTAGCTTATTGAGGCCCTCGGACATCTCTTGTTACCCCCCACCCAGATTTCGACTACAATCTAGTGCTACTCTACCTACAATCTTGCACTACTATGAATAACCTGTATAAGATAGCCTCCTAAAACCTCCTGCGATATTATAGCCTGAGGTCTATCAAAAATCACCGTTTTCCCACAAGACCTAAGAATGACTGAACAAGTTTCAGGATAGCCTCCCATACAGCGGTGCGGCATCACAGGGAATGAAAAAGTCGTCTGGGAATAACTAAGCGATTTTCAGGCTAGACCCCCATGCTGCAGTGCGGCGCCACAGAGAATGAAAATGTGTCTAGAAGTAATTGGGTCATTTTCGGGGTAGACCCCCATACCGCATATAACAACGGAACCGGCAGAGAACGAGAAAAAGTCTCCGGAAGTAATGTAATTCGGTCATCTTCGGGTGACACTACCCCTTAGCAGACCGGTCCCCAAAGCTCGCAATCATAGACTCTAGCTCCTTTGCTACGGCTATCAAAGCCCTCGCCGAGCTGCTGATATTCTCAACCGACGCGCTCACCTCCTCGGCAGAAGCAGCTATCTCCTCGGCCGCGCTTGCTGTTTCCTCAGATATAGCCGAAACCTGCTTTATCGCATCGCGGACCTTGGCGCTGCTCTCAGCCATCTCCTGAGCAAAGACTGCATTCTCCTCGGCGGTGTCTTCAACGTTGCTCACCGCCTCGACAACCTTTCCCCCATTAAGGGAGAGCTTCTTTGCCGCTTCCGAGATGCCCCTAATTTCGTTATTTGTTACCTGCATCGCCCCAACTATGCTCTCAAGTGCCTCCCCGGCGCGCGCCGCAAGTTCGCTCCCTTTATTGACCTCATTTGTGCCGGACTCCATGGCCTCTATAACTATATCAGTCCCTTTGCGGATGTTGCCTATTATCGCACTGATCTCCTTGGTGGAATTACTCGACCTCTGGGCAAGCTTCCGCACCTCATCAGCAACCACAGCAAAGCCCCGCCCATGATCCCCCGCCCTGGCCGCCTCAATGGCGGCATTGAGCGCCAGGAGGTTCGTCTGATCTGCGATGAGGCTTATGACCTGCAAGATCTCGCCGATCTGCTTGGAATGTTCACCCAGTTCCCTGACCTTCTGCGCGGCCTCCAGGACCGTTGACCTGATCTGGTCCATGCCCTCTACCGTAGCCTTGACTGTTTCCCGCCCGAGGCTCGCAGCTTTAAATGCCTCATCTGCAGCCCGGGCCACCCGGTCTGCATGTGCCGCTACGTCCTCAATCATCCTGGACATATTCTTTATAGTCTCAGATACCTCATGCGTACTCTCGGATTGCTCCTGGGCTGTAGAGGCGATTTTATCTATCGTAGCCTTGAGCTCATCCATGAGCTTGACCGTATCTGTTGTATGCCTGGCTTGATCCGATGTACCTTTTGCGACTCCCTCGATAGCTTCGGCAATTTGAGAGGCGGCCTGGGATGCCTGACCGGCCGAGTTTGCCAGGGCGTTCGCATTAGAGATGACCTTGTCAGTTACGCTCCTGGCGTTATCAATCAACCCGTACAAGCTTGCGGCGACCTCGCTAAACGCCGCCGCCAGCTCCCCTGAAACCGCCCTCCCATCCTTGCTCTCCTTCACGCGTCCTGCGGAATCCAATTTACATTCCCCGGAGGCGAGCTTATGGGCTAGCTGGACCGCCTGGCCGGCTATGCTCGCGGCCTCCCTTTTTAAGAGAATGATAATCCCGATCAAAAGAACGAGGGCTACAGGTACCAGCGCGTAGATAAGCTGGCGTGCGCGGATGATGTTAGCAAGGCCTGCTTCAGCGGGCCCGGAAACTTCCCCTCCGGAAATTTGGGAAACTTGGGAAAGCGCACCAAACGCGGAGTTCAAATTGGCTACAGCAAGGTAACCCATAATGGCCGTTACAGCGATAAAAAGAATGATTCCTCCCAGGAGCTTCAAATCCTTTCGCAGATCCACCCCAAAACCCCCATTCCCTTTCCCTATTCTAATTAGACTCCAATTTAGACTCCAATTAGCCGTTACTAGTACTTCATTTAATGATCCTGATAGTTCAAAGTCCTGATAGTTCAGTTCCTAAGCCCTGACCGTCTTTGCCGGACCTAACTCGAGAATACCACTACCTTGAAAATACCTCTGTCCCAAGGCGGTATTTTTATACCCAGTTGGTGCCGCCTATGCGGCATGGAAGTCTACATCATCTCTTTCCTTTTTTATAATTTATATCGGCATTTTCAGGCATCGAGTTAAGAAGTCCCAAAGGAGTTTTCCAATAATTTTTGGGAAAACTATCGACGAGTATCGATCCAGTAGATTGGTGGGGGATCTATACCTTTATGCGCGGCAAAGATAATCCAAGACAAATACCACCGGTTGTCATTCTATCGTTATTGCTTCTCATTACCCTGAGCGTGGGTCTAATGACGACGAGAATCTTTCAGACCCGCAGGTCAGAAATGCCACCGCTCCGTCCCGAAGGTCTCATACCCGAGAGATTATCCCGCCGTGGGCTTACACACGAACTCCTGGCGAATATACAGGGCATGTTCGATAAGAGGGCCAACGCCCTAATCAAAGGAGAACCCGGGGCGATCAGGGATATTTATAGTGCCGGCGGGGGCAATGGCAACAACAAAGCTCTGGAACATGAAATGCGCCGCATCAGATATGTTACTGCTTGGGCCGCGAAGCGGGGTTTCCGTTTCACCGGCTCCGATGTATATCTCCAGATACGGGACATAGAGACCAGGGGCGACGTAATCCTCCTAGACGTGTGGCAAAGCCTGAATCTAAGGTACACCAATCCGGGGTATACCCATATGGGGGTTGGCGGTCAGGGCAAGGGTGCCGGACAGAGTGAAGGGAGTAGCGGTTCCGGTTCTGATGCCTTTGGCATCAGGACAAGGCATAAATTAGAGCTTGTTCGGGCCGGAGACGGCAAATGGCTCATTCGCAAGGATGAATATACTGACCCGCTTGGCGAGGATACCCTCGTCCCCGAGGTAGCGCCAGCTATGTCTCAAACGTCGACCCCGCCGGCTGAACCTACTCGGCCGGCTGTGCCAACCGTGCCCGCTACGTCAAATGTGCCCACTATGCCAGTCAGGTCACTTGCCATGGCCGCATCGCCAATCATAAAAATATCGCCTACATCGATGGCAACCATTCCAACAGCAGCCTCATCATCACTACCAACATCCATGGCGCCCGAAATGCCGGTGGCGGCGCGACGGGGCCGTCGGGGCCGGGGCGGGGTGGTTTACGACCGGCGTGCCGCGGTAGCCTACGCAAATAAGTATTGTGGCGTGAAGACAAGGGATGGGAAGAGATTTGGATACAACCCGAGGTACAAGGACTACACTGACCTGGGCGGGGATTGTACAAACTTTATATCCCAGGTGCTAGGCGATAGAGAAGGTGGCCGGCTCCCGATGGATGACATATGGTACTATGACTTCACTTCCGGCGACAACGGGAAGGGGTCCAGCGCCTGGACCGAGACAGAGCCGTTCAGGGATTATCTATTGGCTAGCGGTATCGCAAGGTGCCTGGCACGGGGCGACTATTACAGTGTTACGCGACAAACCAGGGAATTCCCGCGCGGGGCCATAAACGAACTCAGGGAGGGCGACCTGATCGCCTACGAGGAAAAGGGCGATATCCAGCACTTTGCCGTCGTCGTAGGCAGGGACTCCGCTGGCTATACCCTCGTCAACAGCCACACCGCCGATAGATACCGCGTCCCGTGGGACCTCGGCTGGGATAAAAGGACCATCTTCTGGCTCCTGAAGGTTTCATAGCATCTATAGCCCGGCCTGATATTTATAGCCGGGCTCATAGCCAAGTCCGATACTCTTGAATATGATCTCTCTCCTTGCCTACCCGTTAATTTCGTAGTCCATATAGCATTGATGGTTTAAGTTCCAGCTTGGTTAATATAGTCCACGCCGCCGATTAGCGCAACCTTCGAACCTATCCTGGCCTTGACCTGCTCCGGCACCACATCCCCTCCAACAGCGGGCGGTGAGAGGGTTTCAGAGGCATCGCACCCGTTGGCCACTATGAGTTCAAGGATGGGCATCATGCCCCTCACAGGGCCGCCTGGGCCGTTCGTCACATCACGCCAGCCGCAAAGCGAATTCCGGACATACAGGGTTGCAGTATCCGCATAGAATGCATCTTTCGCGGTCGACAGATACTTTACCGCCTTCGAGATAAAGCGCCCCATTGGGACATGTCTTGACACATGTGCCGCACCCTCTGCAAACGGTTTGAATGATTACCAGCTTTTTCGTTTCACGTTTGCACGCAGCCTTCAGGTGATCGGGCACGGTCTGACCCCGGAAGACCCTGAGATCGTATTCCAGTTCCTGCACGCTCACCACGCCAACTGCCACGGACATGACTCCCGGCAGGTTACGGACGAAGTTCAGGGCCCCTTCCACATCGTCGATGAGATGCCCGCCTGCGAGAGCCTTCATGGCATACACGCCCTTGCCGGCCTCCGCCGCGGCGCGGATGGCGCGGGCCATATCCTCCACAGTGCCCCCGATTATCCCCATACCTGTCTTATTTATGAGCGGGAAGATTACATCTATGTCACGCCGCTCAAGCGCGGCATAAACTGTCTCAACTACATGGGTAGAAATCCCAACGGACCTTATTTTCCCCTTTTTCTTGTAATCAATAAGGCATTGGAGGGCGCCGGCGCGCTCGACGAAGACGGTGCGGGTTGCCCGTGGCGCGTGAAGATGGAATATGTCTATATTTGGGACCTGTAGTTCATCAAGGGCCGCACGCACGCTTCTTTCCATATCCTCATAAGAGCTGGCAGGGGACTTCGTTGCTATGATCGCTTTCCCTTCGAACCCTTTTAAGGCCTGGCGGATGTGGGGGTAAGTCTTATAGCTCTCGGCGGTATCGATGAAGTTAATGCCTTCATTGAGCGCCGTCCGGATCAATTCAGATGCGGCATCTAACGATAAGTCGGCCTGCGTCGGGCCCATCGGGAGAGCCCCCAAGCAAAACTCCGTAACCTCGATGCCCGTGCGGCCTAGCACTGCGGTTTTCATGCGAGTTCTGGTGCCTCCTACCTTAGAAAATACATAAATACATATAGTGCTAAAAATGCATATAACCATATGGCTTATGCCAGCCCCCGCAAACCTGAGACAAACCATCAGAAGGTCGCAGCGGCCCGGCATGAATCTGGGATTGAATACCACATCTATTCTACCCCATAATTCTACGTATCGCAAGCTTAAACCGGGCGCCCCACGGGCACTCGGGCGCTCCCGGGACCCCGAGGACCTTGCCCCAGCGAGTGATTTCCAGTATGTGGTTCTATGATCCCGGAAGAATATCTGGTACTGCAGGCGAAGATTCCCGGCCACTATGCGGCACTGGTAGCTGTTACCTGCAAAAGGTCTGGGCATCCGTGCGCACCTTAAGTGTATATTATCGATGGTTAATTACTACTCTCAGGTTGTATCCATATTTCGACCGCCATTGTAAGATGAAACAGGGGTGGTCGAATGCCCGGAATCAAGCCATTGGACAAACTATCGGACAAATCTTCGGACCTGGACAAACACGACCAGTCTGAGTTAAGCGTTTTAGGACAGCGTATACGTCAATTGCGCAAGCCCAGAAACTGGTCACAGGCTACTCTCGCAGAGCTGTGTGATGTCAGCCCTTCATATATAGGATCCGTTGAGCGCGGGGAGAAGCTTCCATCGCTTCAAGTGTTGAGTAGAATCGCAAAGGTCTTCTCGGTAAGGATCGGAACGCTGTTTGAGGTGCCAGCAACCCCTGAGGAGACGGAGATTGATAAGATATCTATAATGCTCCGGGACAAACCTCTTGAGGACATTCATTGCATCGCTCAGGTTACGGAGCTATATTTGAGGCGTCTGGCGCAACTCCGTGGTTACGACAGCGAGGTCGAGAAGTGCGACAGTACGACTGAGAAAGGCCCGATGCCACCGATTCGGATACATAAGGATAGTGATCCGTCATCAGCGAATGGCACCGGTCAATAACCCACCTTTTCGAACGAGGGCTCCCCACAAAGTAAAAATCGGTAGAGAGCCCTCAGACCTTCATTCCTACCCACAGGCCGCAGGCCGTAGGCTTTTAGATATCTGCCTCAATACCCAGGATATCGCAAAGCTCAACCAATTCAGGTTTCCAATTACCGTAGACAAGCAAATAATGTTGACCTATCGCCTTCTCAAGGAATGAATCAATATCCCCATCAAGCCCGATTACCGCCTGCGGCCACCTCTCGGGGAAAAGCCCCTTGGGTTCGACCGGCATGTCGAGAACTGTTCCGGTAGCCATATGTATTCGCGCCGTTCCCTTGCCGCCACCTAACTTTGCGATGGTAACCGGCCCGGGCTTCAACGGGAAAGAGGTGGTTGCACCCCTAGATGTACCTGGATACCCCATCATAACAGGGACCGGCCACAAGGCGATCGAATCTCTATCCTTAGCCATAGAGAGCGGTCCTGATCCACAATTCATAAGCCTGATTGCGCCCTTTTCTCTCACCACAGAATTCAGGTCCCCAAAGAAAACCGTCTGGCCGGTCAGCCTGTTGAGGATGAACATCGTAACGCACGATGGCATATCAGCTTCACACGCGCACATTATGCCATCGTCATTAAGGAGCGAGTGAGAAAGGCAGGCGGCCCATCCAAGTCCGCAGACACTCGAAGAGAGCTCCGGTTGGCATTTATTCCCTATCGCATCAAGCCCCTCATCCTCGACGAGTTTCTTAAGGGCAAGGTATATCTTGCACTGAACTAATAAATCCTCGTCGGTCAAGGTTTCTCCTGTCTCGGGGACTTCACCTACGATACGCCCCACAGTCTCCTTTACTCTGGCCAGGACTTTGATAGAAATATACTTGGCTTGCTCAAAACCTGACCCGCGGCCAATAAGCGACTCATAGCCGCTCCAAGGGTTCGTTGGAATCAATTTTATAACCTTCAAGGAATATCATATAGCGAAGCATGCGTCACGGATTGTGCCACAGATTATGTCGTAAAGGAGGGATAAGCCCTTATGATAACCTATGTGGTCCAGCCAGGTGACACCCTCGCAGGCATCGCCGCCCGCTTCGGCACCACGGTTGAGGCAATAGCCAGGGCGAATAATATCACCAACCCGGACCTTATTTATGTGGGACAGGTCCTCAGGATCCCTGTAGGCGTCGCGCCGCCAGTGCCCCCAGGCCCGCCAGCTCCGCCACCTCCGGTTCCACCCGGACCGCCAGGTCCTCCTGGGCCGCCGCCCGTGCCCCCTGCGCCCCCCACGCCTCCCACACCTCCAGCGCCCCCGCCACCACTCCCGGCGCGTAATTTCGTGACACGGCTGGAGGGCGGAATTCTATACATATTGTACACAAATAAGGCGCTCTACGAGGTCGGGGAGCCTGTGAGAATCGTCCTCGCAAAAGTCAATGTAACGAACCAGCCGATCACTTTAGAATACCGGACAGGCCAGCGGTATGACTTCCTCATCACTCGAAACGACCAGGAAATCTGGCGCTGGTCCCATGGCAAGGCTTTTGTCATGGTAATGCAGACACTCACCCTCAACCCAGGGGAGAACCAGACCTTCCGCGAGGTTTGGACCCAAGTCGATAATGAAGGCCGCCCTGTGAGGCCTGGCACGTACCGCCTGACAGGCTGGAATACAGCCACCAACGTCAAGCTCACTCTGGATATTGGAATCAGGACCGGCTGACGTAAGGTGGTACCCTATACCACCTCATGTCAAAACCTCAGAAATTAATAAAGATTACTGGACCTTGTAAAGATAAAGATATATAATGTCCCTTGGGAAGGGATTTCAAAGGGGATTTATCATGAACAAGGGATTTACCATGAACAAAGAAGCGATGGGGGTGCTATGCTTGTTGCGTGAGAAGGTTGAGAAGGCCCTTGAAAACATAAGGTCTGCGCTAAAAGCCCACGGCGGCGACGTAGAGCTCGTGGATGTGACCGGCGATGTCGTCAAGGTGAGACTTACGGGCGCCTGCGTCGGTTGCCCGATGTCGATGATTACTCTTAAGAACGGGGTGGAACGCGCCCTCAAGGCAGAGGTGCCTGAGGTGAAGAGTGTAGAAGCTGTTTAAAAGGATCGAGGTGGACCCCAGCCTGGTTCGTTCCGAATTATATAGGACAGGGAGGAATTATATAGAATACCAGGAAAAAATTATATCAGGAATGATTAAGTAGAGCCGCCGAAAAGTGGGCTTCGACCCATAAATTACTTGAAAGATTTTCAATTCAAATGTCGAATTATCTTACCTGAGAGGGCAACGCCCTACCAGAAGACACGCACCGATCGCAGCACTATTCACAGCACCGCGGGCGACGGGGATGCCCTGAAGGGCGCCTCCGGAGTGATCTCCGGACGGTAGCCATGCCCTGGCTCCGAGTCGCCTGCTATCAGAAGGAGCAGGATATGGAAAATCACACCCTAACTATCGCAGCAATCATTGCCCTACTCATACTGGCCGTGGCAGGGACAGGAGAACAACCCGGGGTGTTGACCCCATCTGAGCCCGTTCTGGGCGAAGACTCAAGCCAGAGCGCCCCACCTCCTACCCCCCCTGCTCCGGCCCCTGATGTTCCGCAGGTTTCACCGGAGGACAGGCTCCTCCTTGCGCGACTCATACGGGCCGAGGCTGAGGGAGAGCCTTTTGAAGGCCAGGTCGCCGTCGGGGCTACGGTTTTAAACAGGGTCAAGAGCCCGAGTTACCCCGACACCATTCCCGGCGTAATCTACCAGATCGATAGCGGCTACTGGCAGTACCAGGTGGTCCAGAATGGGAGCATCAATCTCCCACCGACGCCCACGTCCCTGGCAGCGGCCGACCAGGCGCTTAGAGGGGACGACCCATCATGGGGCGCAATCGGCTTCTATAACCCTGCCAAGACGAACAATCCATGGGTCCGGTCAAGGCCTGTTACAAGGGTGATAGGGAATCACGTTTTTTTCCGTTGAGATCCGGTTTGGGATGGGATCTACGTTGAAATCTACCACGGCCCAACGGCTATTATAGAGCATCTTATAACACCTGTAGTGATGCCTCCGCGGCAAACATCACCAGGGTATAGCAATGTCGAGTGCGGGAATACGGCTTACGGGGGATCCTTCGCAGGGATCCCCCGGCCGGTAGTGGCGGTTGCCCTGCTCAACGCTCCTTTTTTGCAAAGCGCTCTATGCCCTCCAGGAGCCACTTCTCGGTGAGATGGGCCTCATCGAGCACTTCTTCGACCGTCCCGCCGGTCCGCCACCTGTTGTCCCAGTCGGAAGACAGGCTATATTCGGCGGATTCCTTGCTGTAAATCCAGTCCCACATCAACCGGCGGGCCATGTTCGTTATACACATCGAATCGCGCCAGTCTTCTTCGGGCAAGACCGTATTCCGGTATGCCTCAGGCTGGTTCATAAATAGCTCGTAGCTTATGGCGGCTACAATCTTCACATTGAGGCCTAGCTCATCAAGTTTGGGGAGGATCCGGCAGACCCCATCGGTGGTGCTCGTTCCCTGGACGATCACCGTTCCCATCTTTGCCTGACCGGGCTTGAAATCCCTCATGATATAAGCGCCCCTGGCGGCTTCCATGTGCGACGGGATCCCGAGGGCTGCGCGGTCGGGGATCTGAATCGGCGGCCTGGTAAGGTGTATAGCCACGATTGGCACATCATACTTGAGGGCCGCCCCAAGCACAACCGGAACCTCATTATACTCCCACGGGTGGACGTTTATGATTTTCCCCTCAGGGAATAGCTGGGTGACACCGGGTGCAAATATGCCGAAATGAGTCCTCGAGTCATCAGCGGTCTCAGGGCCCGAGTGCCCGACAACCCAGATGACCTTGCCCACCTTAAGAGGTGAGTCCTGGGCCACCTGACTCAAAAGCCTCATCATGCCGTACTTGAGATACGAAAAGGAGCCGTATGTCGAGCACGCACCGAGGAAGCCATTGAACTCTCTGCGCGGGTCGGCAGCAAAGTTGGTCGTAGCCAGCCCTGCCATTATGCCCGAATTTACGAATTCGGTGATCTCCTGAGGCAGGACGACCCCTTCGAGGTTCCTTTCCCTGTCATACCAGCCGTAGCCCTCAAACCCGCCCCATGCCTCGCCAAACCCCGCAACCTGCGTGGAGTCCGCCAGGTCCGCCGACGCAACGAGGAAGAGCGGCCTGCCATACTTCTCCCGGCACCATGCATTGACCCAAGCGCCCCACCTGGCGAGCGCGGAGCGGTTTGCCGCCTTCGTCCCGGCAGGCAGGAACATCCCGCCCGGGTAGCGTTGAAAGTCGTAAAGCTCCGGATCTGCCAGCGGGTTCTTATCAAACACCGCAGCGCAGGCGGGAAGCTTCCCAGGCACGCTCTCGCCGAGCTCTACCAGCGTATCGGCTATATAGTCAACGAGTTCATCATCCTGCCGGATGACATCCGCTACGACGCCGAGATTCGCCTCAAATTGGCGGGCGAGCTCCTCGGGGTCGGATGGCGCCGGCTCACCATAGCCCTCAAAGGACACCCCGTACTTATCCATGAAGGGTTTCTTGGTCTCCCAAAAAATCGGGCTGTTCAGCTTGTGCGGGACGCCGTGTGACTTGTTATCATACACCAGATAGCCCCGCCCCTTCCTGGTTTTGAGCCACGCCATGCTTGGCACCCTGTCAGGGTTGGGACCAAACCTCATCTCCAGGAGGGCCTGCGTCACGCTCCTCCAGTCGCTGCCATCCTCAGCGCCGGTCGTGCGCCAGCCGTAGGATTCAAACCACGTCTCAGGCGTGCCGAAAACCACCCTGCTGACCGGGTGATTATCAATGCCGAAATCGTTCCAATCCACTATTAGATAAAGGTTATCAAGCCCCAGACCCCACGCGGAATTCTTTGCCTCGTGATATATACCGGCAGTATGGCCGCCCTCCCCCTCGATGGCGAAGACCTTGACCTCGCCGGCGCCCGCTCGCTTCAGGGCCAGCGCCTGGCCAACAGCGGCCGATATTCCATGGCCCGAGGGTCCCGTGTTAAACTTCAGAACGAGGGTTTTGTTATGAACCTCGGCGTGCCCGGGCAGGCCGCCCCTGTGCCTGAACCCAACCAGGTCCCTGGCGTAGAGCGCCTTCTCATCCGGGATGCGATATTTCGGGTCGCCGGTCCGTTGATACTTCGCCCGCATGGCCTCACACAGCACGGCCAGCGTCGCGTAAACCAGGGGGATGGTGTGACCGCCCACCAGTATCAGGCGATCCCCAAACCGCTTCTCCGGCTCCCGGATGTCCCACCGCATGATGCCGGAGAGAAGCATCGCGACCATAGCGTGAACCTTTGAGCGCGACCCGCCAGGGTGGCCGCTCTGCCTGTAGTTGAGCATGATATCGATGAGCTGATCAACAGAATCCCCTATCTTGTCCCAGTAACCAAATCTGGGCTCCAGCTGCCTGAGCAGTTCCGCAGGGTCTTTAGCAGTCACTCAAATCCCCTCCTGTTCTTATTTTCTTTTCCAAATCTCCTTCTAAGTTTATCTCCTTCTAAGTTTCCTCGTCCTTAACTCACCCCCGGCTCTCTCAACTCGTCCTCAGCCCACCGCCGGCCAACCTCCGGTCCCATCTACCCCGGCATACCGGGCGGCGGGCTACATGTATAGCCGGTCTTGTGGTCTGACCACAGGCGGTCTTGAATAACTGTTCCTCATAGTTATTCCACGATAGTTATTCCACGCAACCTTCCAAAGTCCTTCCTACCGGCAGGGTTCCTTTGTAGCGCTCCTTTAAATCCAAAACTAAATCTAAAACAGCGCTTCACCTGCCACGAGGCATACACCTTCGCGTGCCGCTGCCGCTCGCACCTCCTCTGTAAACCCGTTCAACGCGAACAGGGCGAGCTTGCTTCTATCCTGTGCGCCCTGTGGGAGCCTTCCCACCTTTTCTTTGAGATCGTTCAGTACATTCATACCGACAGGCCCCTGCCACCACTTGCATTCGGCAAACACATAGGTCCCGTCCACGAGCAGGGCAACGATATCGATATCGAAATCCCTATCCCAGTGCTTGCCCGCCATCCGGGTATATTCACCGAAAAGGGAATGCCCCTTGTGGACCACAAAGTCCCTGCATATATCCTCAAATATATCGCCCATGTAGCCGCTTATGAAAGGAAGGATGAATCGATCATAAACCGCTTCACCCTGTCCGATTTGGATGAGGCTTAGATGGGGAAGCACGAAACGGAACCAAAACCTCATGTAATTGTCAGCTACAAAGTAAAGGCCTTTGCGGCTCCTTTCGGGTGCCCGTTCGAATGCCGGGACACGACGTTCTATGAACCCCAATCCCCTCAAGACGTTCAGGTATTTACTCGCAGATGGGGAGTCAATCCCGGCGCGGCTGGCTATCTCGTTGAGCTTTGTCGCACCCGATGCCACGGCCTTAAGCAGGCTCGAGTAGGTGGCTACGTTAGAGAGTTCCATCCTGAGGAGAAAATTGACCTCATCATAGAGGTAGCCCTGGACTGAAAGAAGCTCGGAGATTACATTCTCCCGGAGGCTCCTTTGCGGCGAGAAGCGGGAAAGATACGCCGGCACGCCCCCAAGTATTCCATAGGCGACCAATCTATCCTGGAGAGAATAGTCAGGGAAGAAATTCACCGCATTGAAGTACCTGAGCGGTTGCAGTTTCGCCTGGCCGGTTCTCCTGCCAAACAGGGGCGATCTCTCGCTAAGTACCTCTTTTTCCATAAAACCCACATAGGAGCCGCAAAGAACAATAAAGAGCCTGGTCTTTAAACCTTGCGTATCCCAAAACCTCTGAAAGATTGAAGGCAGTGAAGGATTCCCTTCGCATAGGTACTGGAACTCATCAAAAACAACTATCAACCTGCGATCGCGCGCTTCTTTGGCGATATAAAGCAGGGCCGTTTCCCAGTTGGCGAACTCCATAGCGTCGAGCATAGGATCATCAATGGCAACCTTCACGGCTTCCTTGAATTGCCTGAGATTATCCTCGTCTCTCACCTGAGCCGCGAGAAAATATATGTGGGATTTATCGCGGCAGAACTGCTTCAATAGCTCAGTCTTGCCTACGCGACGTCTCCCGTAAACAATGAAAAACTCCGGCTTATCTGAGGCCCACAACCGGTTTAGGGCCGCAAGCTCTGACTCCCTATCGATAAACACCGGGATCACCGTGCCTTGGGTAATTTAATACACTAATTTAATATACCCAAGATTATTATACTCCCAAGTATAATAATCTATTCCTCACTTGATGTCAAGCGAGAAGCCCCCTCGCCGCGGTCTCATCGGTTATGAGCACATTGATATAACCGCCTTTCAGGGCACTCCGTATGGCCTTTATCTTGCGCTCCCCGCCAGCGGCCCCAACGCGCAACGGTATATCCCTTAACTCCTGGAGGGTTATCGCGATAACCCTATCATCCCACTCAGAGGGGCAGGGGTTTCCATCCTCGTCATAATACCTGTAGCACACATCGCCAACAGCACCCCTGGCTCCTAACTCCTTAAGGTCCTCTTCCCTAAGGTAGCCCGCTCTGACCATCAAGGAGGAGGCATCGCATGTGCCGATCCCGACAAGGGCTACGCTGGCCTGCCTGGCCATACCCAGCACCTGACTGATTGCGGGCTCATGGAGGATCGCATCGCGCGTGGTCTTGTTCTCGACCACAAGCGGCGCCGGCAGCAGGTACCACTCGCCCCCAAACGCGCTCGCTATCCTGCGCGCCAGGTCGCCAGCCTGTTCGTGGGCTGCAACGTTTCCAACGAAACCCGCAAGCTGCACGATCCTGACCTTGACAGGCCTGGCGGGCGTAAGGGCCTTGGCCACCTCGTACAGGGTGCTGCCCCACGCAGTGCTCAGAATGTCGCCATCCCGCATGACGCGGCTCAGATACTCGGCCGCGGCCCGGCCGATGTCCCGCTTAATAAGCCCCTCAGCCTCCGCTGCGCTCACCGCCCCCGCGGTATCAACGGAGGGTACCACGATAGCTCTCCTCAAGCCGTAGCGCGCCTCAAGCTCCCTAGCTATGCTTGTACATTCGAAACATGGATCAACGACTCTGATCTGAACGGCTCCTATCTTACGGGCCTTCTTCAGGCTCCGGGAGACCGTAGACCGGGAGATGCCCATCTCCTTTGCTATATCCTCTTGAGTCTTCCCTTCCTCGTAATATAATCGGGCGATCTCGACTATTGTGAGCCGATCACCTGTAAGCCGGTCCCCCGCCTCAAGCCTGTCCTCCAGTCCGCTCTCGACCATAAGATGATCTCCTCTCTCAGATGCGCCAATTCAACCAACACCAACCAACTCAGTTAACTCAACCCGATGAACCAACTCGGCCCATAAAAATAAAGGTTGACCCCTTTAAGGTCATGTAGAGCCGCAATGGGGATGAGAGGGGTGAAGGGGGCGAGGAGAAGCACGATTCTTATACCCGTGCCACGCCTCGCGCCCGCCCCTCCAGTCGCGCCATCCAGCAACTATACTTAATTCCATCCTCATTCTATACTCACTTGCCGGATTTCTTCAAGAGCTCCCGGATTTTCGCTCCCGCCTCGCGCAGTGCATCCTTCGGCGCAGCTTTCCCGGTCAGCATCTGGCTGATGGCGACGTTCATGGCATCGCTGTAGCTTGAATAGAAAGGCATCACAGGCTCACACCTGGCGATGTCCAATGTCTTGAGGACAAGTGCAAACTCCGGCCTGATCTTTTGCAGGTCCGGATTCCCCAGGACAGATCGCCGCGCTGGCGTGCCGCCGCCCGACCTAGCGTAGATAGCACCGCCATGTTTACCTGTGGCGTAACTTAGAAACTCCCAGGCCAGCTGCTTCCTGCGGCTCTGCGCGTTCATAACGAGCGTCCAGCCGTGCCAGAACGGGGTCCGTAGAATGCTGCCATCCTTTTGCTTCACCCCGGGGACGAGGGTGACCGCAAACGAATTCCGATAGGGGCTGTCGCTGTTCAGAATCTCGGCGTAGGCGGCATTCCAGAACGGTCCGGCCATGGCTATGGTGCCTGCCCTCATGGCGTCCAGCACATTTGGGTAGCTCCACGACAGGATATCCGGGCTTATAACCCCGGCTTTTGCAAGCTTCACGTAGTATTCGCCAGCGGCGATGGCTCCCGGGCTATCGATGCCAACATTGCCCTTTTCATCGAAAATCCAGCCACCCATGCTCCACATCACGCTCGAAAAGATCTTAGGGCCCTCTTCACCCGCATGGGCCGAGAAACCGGCACCGAATGCCGTTGGCGACTTAGGATTCAGGCTTCGAGTAAATTTCTTAGCAACTTCAAAGTATTCATCCCAGGTATCAGGCGGGTCGGGTATAAGATCCTTGCGATAATAAAGGAAATGGACGCTCACATCGGTTGGAAGCGCGTAAATCTTGTCTCCAAGGCCGTATACTACAAGAAGGTCATCCCTATCAAATTTCTTAGGATCCGATTTCGCGATGAAGCTATTCAGGGGTTCAAGCGCACCAGCCTGAACAACCTCACCGATCAACCACCCAGGATAGAATGCCACATCAAAGGCATCTGTCCCCGCGACAAGCTGCGTAGTGATGGTGTACTCGTATCCCTGGCGTCCCAGCTCATTAATTTGAACAGGTATACCCGTTTCCTTTGTAAATTCCTTAGCTACTACCCGCAGCCCATCTGCCTCGGGTCCGGTGCGAATAACAAGAACCACAGGCTGCGTGGCGGCCAGACCTGTTGAAGCGAATAAACCACATACACCCAAACCTAAAAGCAAGCTTGCAACGAGAAATACCTTAAGTAACCGCTTAACCATTTTTACCAGCCTCCATTCCACAAGGTTTTCTATGCGATACTCAGACCTCCGGACTGCTCCCCTGATAACAAATAAACCATCACTCAGACTCTCACTCAGACCATTACTCAAATCATCACCCAAACCACCACCTCCCTCAATCCTCCTTAACCACACTAAATCCTCTTAGATTAGACCACAGCGCCCAGGGTCAGGCCCCGGATCAACCTGCGCTGCATGATAAGGGTGAAAATAATAGCGGGGATCATCACAAAAGTGCCAGCCGCGAAAAGCGGTCCCCAGTTGATCGCGTAGCCCGTGACGAAATCCCCGAGGGCAAGGGGTAGTGTCTTGCGAAAGGCCGACAGGACCAGCGCAAATATAAATTCATTCCAGGAAAAGATTAGCGTGAACATCATGGTTGCGGCGAGTCCGGACGACACTAGCGGCAAGACCACGTGGCGAAACGCCAGAAGTCTGGTACACCCATCTATCATCGCCGCCTCCTCTATAGCTTCGGGTATCTCCTCAAAGAAGCTCCGCATCGTCCAGATGACAAACGAGAGGTTGAAGGTAAGGTAGACGAATATCAAGACCCACCATGTGTTTACGAGCCGGAGTTTCGAGAACATTATAAAGAAGGGAATTACAAGCACCGCTGGCGGGGCCATACGCGTTGATAGAACCCAGAAAGAGTATCTCGGGCCCCCTGTGTTGAACCTGGCCATGCTGTATGCTGCAAGAGACCCTACTGTTACAGAGATCACCGTGGATAGCGAGGAGACAACAACACTATTTACCAAAAACTGCCAGAATGGCCATTTAGTAAAGATAAAGTGGTAATGCTCTGCGGAGGGCCTGAAAATAAGCACAAGGCTCTCCCGGCGTATGATGCTCTCCGGTTTAAACGATGAAATCATAACCACCAGGATCGGGCCCGCCCAGATGACTACCATCAAGAAGATGGCAAGCCCGAGAAGCAATCTCTTTATCCGGCCGCGTTTTGCCACACCCATATCACATATCACCCACCCTGAGATCAGAGTCCGATCAGACAGAATCCTATGAATACTAAGTTAAATGCTAAGCTTTCTCCAGGCGTTCTACAAAGCCAATGACTAGCTGGGCCATGATGGTCACTAGGATTATAATCAAAATCGATAACGCGGCGCCCTGGCCGTAGATTTTGCGGGTTATGCCTACATTGTAGAGGGATATATTCAGCACCCTTGTAAACGGCGCCCCTTCGAAAAGCGCCCAAATGGTATCAAATACCTTCATCGCGTCCATCAACCGGATCAACAGGGCCACCATGATAACCGGCCTGAGGAGAGGGAGTGTTAAATGGCGGAAAATGGCCCAGCCCGATGCTCCATCGACCACAGCGGCCTCGTAGGGTTCAACAGGCAAGGCATTTAGGCCGGCAAGCACCAAAAGGGCAACGAAGGGGGTCCATTGCCAGACGTCTGTTATAACGATCGAAGCCAGCCCGTAATTTAAATTCAGAGTATTAGCGGCCCACTTTGGGTCGCCAAGGCCCAAAATAGTGCTTATTAACGGCAAGGGTTCATTGGTGAGCCACGGCAACTTCTTGGCGCCAAGAGCAGAAAATATCTGGTTGATGAAGCCGTCGTTGAAGCTAAACATATAGCGCCACATCATTCCCACGAGGATCGGGGAGACCATGATCGGTAACATGAGAAGGGTGGTCACAGCCCCACGCCCCTTGAACTCCTGGTAAAGTATGAGAGCCATGCACATGCCGAGCACCAGCTCGAGCCCGATAGATGCGACGAGAAACTGTAGCGTCCTGAAAAATGAGGCTATGACCTCGGGGTCTCTTATGATGGTCGCATAGTTACCCAAGCCGACAAAGGGCCAGCTAGAATGGAAGTTATATATGCCTACGTCTCGAATACTAAGGTTTACAAGGTATATGATGGGGAAAATCGTGAGGGAAACAAGGATCACGGTGGCTGGCACTACCAGGTATACCGGCAAGGCATGTTCGCTTACCCGCGTCAAAAATAAGCAGTAAAGTAATAGGGCGCCCGCTATAACCAGAAGTATTGTATACAATGCCATCCCTGAACCCCTCCCACTACAGGCTATCCGCGTCCCTCCATTGTCGATTTAGCGCTGCTGTCGATTTAGCGCCGTTTGGGGCACATCTACATCGTAATAATGTCCACAGATCTCGTTACATCCACCTTTATACCCGGACCCATTATAATTGCGAGCGCACCGATCCCGCCGATGAGGTCCCCTAACTCGGCAAGAACCACGCGCGGGATGCTTACCATATGAAGCGAGTTATTGAGATACTCCCGCGCCGGCCCCAGCAATCGTTCTCCAGCCTTGGCAACCCCTCCGCCAATTACAATAACCTCCGGTACTATAGCGGCTGCCACGTTTCCGAGGCCGATACCGAGCCAGCGACCCACCTCGCCCCAGATCGCGGGATCAGCGGCCTCCTCGGGGGAGATCCCGTAATTTCGCTTGATGGAGCTCCCCGATATAAAGGCTTCAAGGCAGCCCCGGCAACCGCAGGAGCACATGGGCCCGGAGGGATCCACAACATGGTGACCGAGCTCAGGGTGCGCTCCGTTTGCACCGCGCACGATCTCCCCATCACGTATGATCCCGCTCCCGACGCCGGTGCTCACTGTCATGTAAACCATCAGTTTACTGCCTCGCCCCGCTCCGTAATGATATTCAGCGAGGCCCGCAGCGTCAGCGTCATTTTCCATCTTTACAGGGCACCCGTATCTATCCTTCAATATCTCAACCAGTGGGAAATCCCGCCAACAGGGCAGGTTAGGCGGTGACACCACAATGCCGCGGACCGGGTCCACAGGTCCCGGACAGCATATACCGATGCCCTTTATGCATCGCAGATTTAGATTTGCACCGCCGGCACCGGCATCCTTGACGGCCTCGCCCTTCACCTCGGTGCCTTTCCATACGGTAGCTACCAGCGTTACTAGCTGTTCTACTGCCGTAGTCAAGGCCTCCACATGGTCCCCGGGTTCTTCCCGTGTCAATATCTTGATCCCGCGGAGTATATCCCCCGATTCACTGGCTGCAAGGATAAGTGTCTTTGTTGCCCCGATATCTACCCCTAGGTAGATGCCATCCACCCTTGAGCGGCCCCCTCCCTACTGTAGGATTCTCGACAAAGTCAATCCGCCCGACCTTCGTCCAGGGCTTTCTTTTCATAGAGTCTGCTCAGTCCTCTTTATGATGTCGTCCTGCAGGACCTTATTGAGATCCACAAAGAACGCACTATAGCCCGCAACACGAACCACCAGCCCTCTATATTGATCGGGATTGCGCTGCGCATCCCGCAAGGTGGCGGCCGAAACCACATTAAACTGTACCTGCATAACCTTTAATGCTACAAAGGCGCGGAGGAAAGCAGCAAATTTCGCAATCCCCTCAGGACCCTCGAGGACCGAGGGTAAAAACTTCTGATTTAGTAGCGTTCCATTCGATGCCCTGACCTGGTCGATCTTCCCGAGGGACTTCAGAACAGCCGTCGGGCCCTTTCTGTCCCTGCCACGCACCGGCGAAAGGCCACCATCCGCGAGGGGCTCGCCCGCAAGCCTGCCGTCGGGGGTGGCCCCAACGTCCTCGCCGAGGGGCACATGGGCTGAGACCGTGTAAAATCCAGGCTGGAATCTCCCGCCCCTCGGGTTCTCTCCTTTCTCTATACAACTCGCAAAGATCGATGCCCACCTAGCGGCGAGCAAATCTACATTGTCATCGTCGTTCCCAAACTTTGGCGCACAATTCAATAAGGTCTCCCTCAAACCATCATACCCCTCAAAATTCCGGTCCAGGGCGTCCAAGACCTCTCTCAAGCTCACCCTGCCTTCCTCAAAAACAAGTTGTTTCACCGCCTGGAGGGAATCCGCTACATTTGCAATGCCGATCCCCTGAATGCCCGAGAAATTATACCGCGCCCCTCCTGCTGTCACGTCCATGCCTCTTTCTAGGCATCCATCCACAAGACATGAGAGAAGCGGGGTCGGCGCCAGCGCCGCATGAGCTAAATCGACAACGTTACTTGCCTCAATCGCATGGGATGCAAAATACTCCACCTGTGCCATATAGGCCTTTTCCAGGTCCGCAAAGCTCTTAAATTCATATGGATCCCCCGTCTTCATCCCAACCTCCTCGCCAGTCAGACGGCACCGCCCTCCCGTGATGGCAAGCTCAAGAGCCTTTACCATGTTGAAGAGGGCGATATCGTGAAGACCGTAAGTCTTACCGGGAATTGAAACCTCGACGCAACCCACTATCGCGTAGTCCCTTGCATCCCGCAAAGCCACCCCCCTATTTAAGAGGGCTGGGATAACTACCTCGTCATTGTAGGCATGGGGCAAGCCCATCCCAAGGCGGATGACCTCACATGCCCTTATGAGAAATGAATCCGGGGTTTTCGTATGAAGGCGCACCGCAATATTTGGCTGGGGAAGCCCAACCCTGGCAGTAGCGTCCAGGCAAAGCAGCGATAGATCGTTGGACGCGTCCAAACCATCGCCTGTCTGCCCGCCTATGGTTATTGTAGGGTTTACGGGGAATCCAGCGAAATGCTTGGCGCTTTCCGTGCTCCTCACCATAATGATTTCATTACATTTGATCCAGAAACAGGAAAGAAGCTCGAGAGCCTCCGCGCGCGTCAAAATGCCGGACCTCAGGTCAGAATCGTAATAAGGGTAAAGCCACTGATCGAGGCGACCCAGGGAAATCGAGCTGGCATTGGATTCGCACTGGAGGGCGACGTGGGCAAGCCACAAGGACTGGAGCGCCTCCCTGAAAGTCCGAGCGGGCTGGGCGGGGACGCGTTCACATATGTCCGCTATCTCCATAAGCTCCAACCTGCGCCCCCGGTCGCTTTCGTCTTGCGCCATCTTGCGAGCAAGCTCCGCATACCTGGGTCCGAGTTCAATAACAGCATCGAGGACGATCAGAGCGGCCTCGTAAAACAACCTGCGGCTATCATCATTAACAGCCAGCGTCACCACTCCACCCTTGTGGTCAGGGCCTTTATGATCAGTGCCTTTAGCTCCTGGCCCCTTGAGTGTCAGATTCAAGGCTTTAAGCCTCGCCTCGACCTCATCCCGGATGGCCAGGAAACCCTGCCTGACCACTCGCGAATAATCCGGGAGAATGTGGCCCTGACCCTTGTCAGTCTGGTTAACCTTGAAAACCCTGGCCTGGCTCGCCCGCTGCGTCTCCGGCCGCATATGAGCCTGGATCCAGTCATTAAGGGTCCTTCCGCGCCAGTAGGGAAAGATCTCCTCCCGGAGCTCAAGCTTATCCTCTTCACTCACCCAGAACCTGTCCTGGGGCCGGGTCGGGAAGTCGTCAAGTTCGGCATCGATCCATTCCACAGCCATCTCGGGAGAAAGGACGCCCATACGGGGCAAAGCGGTGCGATTGCCGACGATAAGCTCACCCGGCCAGATTCCAATAGACATCTCGCGGATTACCTTTGCAGTCGCCTTCGCCCTTCTCAAGATCTCGGGCTCCCCCTCGGTAGCCCTGTAAACTCGGGTGAAAAGACGCGCCCGTTCGATTGATATCTCGAGCCGCTGATTTATGAGCCTCTCCTTGAGACTGGCAATCCTGTCAATGCGATCCTCCTGCCGGGGGATCATTAGCATCCCTCCAAGACCTTCAGAGCGCTAAACATAGCGTAGCCATCTTACTCACTTACTCAGCCCCAACGGCGCCACTGGTTTGCTCCAGCCATGTGCTCCGACCGAACATCCCTATTAGATAGCCAACCTCGAAGCCAAACGAGCATATTGCTAGATCAGCGCCTGCCCGTTGATTTCATCGTCCATATAGCATTGACGGTTCAAGTTCCAACTTGTTTATCTATAGTTTGAAATCTACTTTGCACCCGGGTAGTTTACATGCAGAATTTTCCAGGGAGGTGAATGTGCACAAATGTGCATCGATGCACTATCTTTCACAGAAAATTATTCTACATCACCGCCCATATTCCTGCCGATCGTGAAAAAATCGCCTCAGGTTTGCATCACCTCAGACCTGTGTCACCTTGAACCGGATTTCCCCCATATTTCATTATCGATGTCGAAATCTCCGGGGATAAAAGGGTGTGTGTAACTTCAGGTCGTACGGGCGAGGTGGTAAGCAGGTTGCCACCTTTACGGCGCAGGGTGGTAAGATTCTTACCACCATCACCGGTGGGTCACGGTTGGGTGGTAAGAAAGTTACCAGGATAGGCGTCGAGGTGATAAATAAC
>DUMQ01000090.1 GCA_012839815.1 Bacillota bacterium
TGTTACGCCCGGCGCCGGGCGTAACACTCGCCCCGTCCGCGTTTCTATATGGGGGTCTACTTGAAATTGGCCCTCTCCAAGCTCACCTCGCCCTCTCCAGGCTCACCTCTATGATCATCCCGGAGGGCCATTGGGACTCGAGCCGGGACTCCAGCGCAGGGGTGCTCGAGCGCAGGGTTACCGGGGCTTGAGCATGGCTTTAACATCCTGGCCGTGCGGAGGGCAGCCCGGGATGTAGATAACCTCCGGAGCAGGCTGGCCGGAACGCGCTGCTGCGGCTACGTCCTTCACACACCTGCCGACCAGGATCAGTTTCCCTCTTATCTCCCCCCGTTGCGGCATGCTGGCTGTCTGGCCGAATACTATAGTATTACCTACCAGGAGGCCCAGCTCCCCCGTGCGCTCCAGGTTTGAGATAAAGGTTTCCATGAAATGCCGGCAACCGCTGCATGACCCGCTCTCATAAACATGTATATCTTTGGCGATAAGATCGCTAAAGTCCAGCGTGTGTCGCTTGACCTTGCGGGCGACTTCCGAAACAGGCACGCCAGCCACATTGATCTCATCCGGGTCGCCACACCCCAGACCCTGGGCATCGGCAAGCCCGATATACTCGACCTCACCGGGATCGATACCCATGACCAGTGACCCTATGGCATCGGCGGCAACTGTATCTGTTGATGCCAGCATCACCCCCAGGTTTGCGGGCTCCCCGTGCGCGGGCCCCAGCCCCTCCATGCCTATTGTGCCATCCAGGACAGTGAGATCCGGATAGGCAACCTTGTTGAGATCCACTATAGCCTGTGAAAGGCCCCACTTGTGAAATCGCTTCTTGTCCTGTTCCCGTATGATACCCTTCATATTCTTGAGGCCTAGCGTCACAGGCAGGGCATCATGGGTCTTCATAACGGGAACGTTGACCACAACATCGGCCTCCAGTATGGCCCGCGGCACATGAAGCCTGTGAAATGCCTTGCCGCACGGCACAGGTACGGCTACCATTTCGGCCGTCTTCAAATCCAGGAGCTCGACGCCAAGCTCCCCGGCAATGTCATAATACCCGTTCGCCTGGAAGGTATCCCGCGTCGACGTGCCCACGATAGCCCCTTCAGCGATGATGATCTTCCGGGCTCCTACGCCCTTGATAATAGTGGAGAGGGCTTTGACTACATTGATATTCGTAGTTGCACCCGTGAGGTGGTTCTTCTTGAACCCGACATTCGGCTTTATGAGGACGATATCGCCTGCGCTTACAATCGATCTTATGCCACCTATGAGGTCCAGGACCTCACCTGTGGCCTCAAGCACCGTCTCAAAGTCATTAGGGTCCCCGCACCTGGTCACCCCGACCAGGGCCCTGTATGCCGCCATATTTACCTTCCTCCAGCTTCAATATTTCCTACTATGCTTGTCGCACGCACCCGGGGTAAGTCTCAGGGGTGAGTCTCAAGGTAGCAAAAATTTATGCGCCCTGACTCGGTGATTCTATTTTGGTGATTCTACTACTGGCCCTCTATCTCCTCTTTCAGCTCGACTATTTTCCATTTATCCCTAACCTTCCGCAATGTCAGGAGATCGCGATGTCGCCGGGTTACCTCCCCCTCGCCGGACGGGAGCGTAAGGGAGTAGGTGGCTTCAAACTTTATCTCCCCGGCTGCCTCGGATATTTTATTAATCCTAAGACCGGTGAGCTTAACAGGATCCAGGACCTGTTGCACCTGCGGCTCCTTCCCGCCCTTAGCCTCGGTCGGCGGGCCCGAGCTTGAGACCTGGCTCTCTCCTGTCCCTGTCGCTCCTGTCGCGGCAGGACCAGCGGGGCCGGCCTGCCCGACCCGCCCGGCCTGTAACATCATCCCCATATTCACCTTGTTTATGACGTAAAGATTCGTCACCCACCTAATGACATTCCTGCCCGCTTTTGAATCAATGGCCTCGTCGAGGAGTTGCGGGTCAAGGTTATCTATAGCCTGGTAGTACAGGGCAACCACCTTGTCTGGCGGCGTCTTGGCCGTTATAACGGGCGGGTTCTTACCACCCTGGAAAAGATAGACTACAACAAGAATAGCTGCGATTATGCCCGCTATAAGCCCGGCCCTCATGCGCAGGGAGCGTTTCACGCGGTCGAGCTTCTGCGCCCGGGCGAAAGACTCCGCCTTCTTCTTGATATCGACCTGTTCCTCCGGCCGCGCGTGAAAAGCCCCTGCTTGTTCGATCTTATGCAAGCGCTCAAGAAGGTCGCCAGGTGACTTGGGCCTCGCCTCCGGCGACTTCTCCAGCAAGGCCATGACAAGCTCCGCGATCTCGCCTGATATATCGGGGTTGTGGTACCGCGGGTCGGCCGGCTTGCGCTCCAGGATGTTTTCAGTTATCATTTTGGGCTCAGGATCATCGAATGGAAGTTTGCCCGTGAGCATGAAGTAGAAGGTTACCCCCGCGGCAAAGAGGTCCTGTGCCGGCGTCCAGGGCTTGCCCTTGATCACCTCAGGAGGGTTGAAATTATCCTGGATGTTACCCGTGCCCGAACGGTAGGGTGCGAGGATCCCGAGGCTGTATGGGTCGAGGAGCGCCGCCTCCCCCGTATTGCTGATGATCACGCTCTCGAGGGTGGGTCCATGCAACGGCTTCCCCTGCCTTGAGAACTCATCCATGACCCGGGCGATCGAGATCATCCATTTTACAGCCTTCTCTGGACTGGGCTCTGCATGTTTAAGATAGTCACCGAGCGCTTCGCCCTCATAGAAATCGGTCTTAACATAATACTTATCGCCTATGTTCTCGACTCCGAGCGGCCTTATGAAACCCCGGGGCGCGAGACCCTCGATCTCGCTCTGGCGTTTTTCGAGGTTGCGCACGAGCTCGATCAATACCCGTTTTTTGGGTTCGCGCTCAAATCCAAACTCCTCGAGGCGGTAGCGCTGGCCCCCACTCTGATCCTCGACGATGAGGTACTCGATCCCCCTGGGGGTCTTCCCCTCGCTTAAGACAGTCTTGCCAGAATCCTGGCCAAAGCCGGGTCCAGTACGCACCTTGTTCCCCTCCCACCTTGAATGGATATCCCCAGCGGAATGAATATTCCTGGCGCAACAGGATCCGCCCCCCTTGACCGAGACGAGGCGGAGGGCCTGTAAGTTCAAGTTCCATATAGATATTTTAGCATTTTCGATGCAAATCGGGTAGTGTCCGTTAGCTATTAGCTATTCAACCACCTGTAAAAGCCAGAATATGGTCTGTCGGTCCCACCCCAGGTCCCAAGGCACATGATAGCGGTCAGCCGTGTGCGAATTTACCAGCACATAACCCCGTGAATCCCTGCCGGTCACAATCGCAAAATGCTCAATACGCCCCTTTTCTTCATAGCCTATGAGGTCACCTTCCCGGAGTTCATTTATCACGCCTTGCCGGATGATATCCTGCCAGCTAGCCCTGGCGATCCTCCTCGCGCGCCCGCTATAGATCAGGTAATTCGCAAAGCTCTCCGTTTGAACCCAGGCCCTGCTCCCGCCCCCGCCCAGCGGCGAACACCTGTAATACCAGGTCCAATCCGCCGGGAGACCCCCGGCTTCGGGGTCGCCCAGCACCTGGGACACGAAATTGGTGCAGTCACCGCCATTGCCGGTGCAATCCTTGTACTTTGGATTATATTCATGCCAGTACTTATCCGCATAGGCGACCGCAGCCTCCCGGTTATACTTGCCGGAAGATTTCCCGGGCGATGAATTCGCCCCGGCGTTGTCGGCGGGATCCTTGTAACGAATTCGAGGGGCCTGGTGATGGGCTTGGCCCGGGGCCGGATCAGGCTCTGGGGCTTGAGCCGGAGCCGGGGCTGGAGACGGCCGCCGGCCCGACCCCGGCTGGGAGTGGGGATCGGGCTTATCCGCCGGCGTCACCTCAGGCACGAGGGTATCCTCGTCCAGGGGATCCGTGTACCAGTCCCGCCGGATCAACCATGTCCCATTCTTATTGATGAATTCCATAGTATGACGGGTCCCGATTTTGAAACCATCCGCGCCATGAGGGTTGCTCTCCGTACTATACGTTCTATCGTCGCCCGCTCCATCATTGTAGGAATATGTAAACGCCACATCCTGCACCAGGTACACCCAGACGCTGTCCCCCCTGGGCTCCACGCTCTGGATCTTGAAATTCGGCTCCGCGTTGGTTAAGCGTATCCCCCTCTTGGCCGACCATGCCTTGACATACTTTATCCTCCGGATTTCATGATCAAGAGCCCACCGGCCGTACTTTGTCTCTGTATCGTAAAAACCGCTGACATGAAGATCGTCCCCACAAAGTAGAGCGTCCGTCCTGGCCTTTAAGATCGCAGCTACATGGCGCGTGAGCGCCTGCCGGAGCTCTGAGTTGGCGCGGATCGTAAGTCGGCTGTGAATGGTGTATGCGGCGGAGATGCCGAAGAGAACTACCGTCCATAGTGAGAGGAGGAGGAGGGAAAGCGGGGCGCGATGCGGCTTCGAAAGGAACACGGTAAAGTAACCGATTTTCATCTTACCTAACTCCCCTGAGCGTTCTTAAGATAAGTTAGTGCGCAAAAATCTCTGCCCCTTTTGGCACTCGCATAGGGTGTCTCGCATCCCTCCGCCCGGCGGCCTTAATCTCCGGCCCAATAGCCCTCGGCCGGAGATTAAGGAGCGGCCTGCTCGACTAGGTGTAGGTTCCTTGATTTGTGCCAATTTACCAGCACGTCCCAGGGGTTGCCGGTGCTTGCGTGACGGGGCCTTTTGAAATTTGGCAAGGCCCTCGCGCCAA
>DUMQ01000091.1 GCA_012839815.1 Bacillota bacterium
GGAACGCAAGCACCGGCAACCCCCCTGGCAAAACGGCGATAATCTTCGAACTTACACTTAGCCGCGTCCGCCGGGCGGAGAGATGCGAGACACCCCATGCGAGTGCCAAAAAGGGCAGAGATTTTCGCGCACTAACTTGGAGCGAGGGATTCCAGGAAAGTTAAGAATTCCAGGAAGGTGCAACGGAGCATCTTCCCATCAGGGCGACGGCGCCCACCTTTAAGGGGTGGGGGCCGTTTTTATGTGTTACCATCTACTACCATCAACGTCCATCTTGAAGAGGTGAATCAAAATGTGTGGAATCGCAGGTTGGGTAGACTGGGAAATTGACCTTACCCTGGAACGTCCCACCTTAGAGGCGATGAGCAAGACACTATCCTGTCGGGGGCCGGACGCCGCCGGGACCTGGGTATCGCCGCGCGCGGCTCTGGCCCATCGCCGGCTGATCGTGATTGACCCGGAGGGCGGATATCAACCCATGATCCGCCAGGATGGAAACAACATCTACATCATCACCTATAACGGCGAGCTCTATAACGCCCCTGAGCTGCGACAGGAACTGAAAGCGCGCGGCCACGCGTTTCGAAGCCACTCCGATACCGAGGTGCTCTTGGTTGCGTTTATGGAGTGGGGGACGGGGTGTCTGGAACGCCTCAATGGCATTTTCGCCTTCGCCATATGGGATGAGGCAAGCCAGAAGCTGTTCCTCGCCCGCGACCGGCTGGGGGTCAAACCCCTTTTCTACGCCCGGCGGGGAAGCGCCTTTCTCTTCGGCTCCGAGCTCAAATCCCTGCTTGCCCACCCCCTCGTACAACCGGAAGTCGACGCCGGAGGCCTGGCCGAAGTCCTAATCATGGGCCCAGCCCGCACGCCGGGACACGGGGTTTTCCGCGATGTTGCGGAGGTTAAGCCCGGGCACTACATCATGTATGATCGAAACGGGGTTCATGATTATCGTTACTGGGCCCTGGAGAGCAAACCACATGAGGATGACCTGGATACGACTGCCGCGAAAGTGCGTGAACTCTTACGTGATGCGGTTGAACGGCAACTCGTAGCCGACGTGCCCGTCTGCACGCTGCTTTCAGGCGGCCTGGACTCGAGCGCTGTAACAGCCTTTGCGGCCGGCGCATTTCAACGAGCCGGCCTCGGGCCGCCCCATACCTATTCGGTAGATTACGCCGGTAACGATCTCCATTTTCAGCCCAGCGAATTCCAACCCAACTCCGACTCCCCGTGGGTGCGGCGCGTCTCGAGCTTCCTTGGCACGCGCCACCGCATTGTCATGATCGACACGCCAGAGCTGGTAGAGGCCCTGGCAGCAGCCGTCCGCGCCCGCGACCTTCCCGGCATGGCCGATGTGGACGCCTCTCTTTACCTGTTCTCCCGTGAGGTAAAAAAGGAGGCCACGGTCGCCCTGTCAGGGGAATGCGCTGACGAGATCTTCGGGGGCTACCCCTGGTTTCACAACCAGGAGGCCCTCGCCGCCGCCACCTTCCCCTGGGCCCGGATGGCGGGCCAGCGGGCACGCCTGCTCTCCCCCGATGTTGTTGCGTGGATCAAGCCCGGGGAATACGTAGCCGAGCGCTACAGTGAGGCCGTTGCAGAGGTGCCCCGGCTCCCGGGCGAGGACCCCCGGGAAGCCCGCATGCGCGAGATGGTGTACCTGAATATAACGCGATTCATGCCTACGCTTCTCGACCGCAAGGACCGCATGAGCATGGCCGCCGGCCTTGAGGTCCGTGTCCCTTATTGCGACCACCGCCTGGTCGAGTACGCCTGGAATATTCCCTGGGCAATGAAGAGCTGTGACAACCAGGGGAAGGGTATCTTGCGCCGGGCGCTCTCTGACGTGCTGCCCCATGACGTGCTGGTGCGGCGCAAGAGCCCTTATCCCAAAACGCACAATCCTGCCTACCTCGCGGCCGTCCGCGACCGGCTCCTCGACATCCTTGACGACCCCTCCTCTCCCCTCCTCCAGCTGATCAACGTAGGCGCCGTCCGCGCCATGGCCCGGTCGAGCGTGCCAGCCTCCGGCCCCCCCTGGTTTGGGCAGCTCATGGGGGGCGCTCAGCTCCTCGCCTACCTCGTCCAGGTCGACATATGGCTCCGCGAATACCGCGTGCTCATTTGCTAAGTTAGTGCGCAACTCCCTGTTTTCGTATCCAGTTTTCTGGGTCCATTATACTAAGTAACCTATTTCAGACACTGCACATATTCTATTAACGCAGAGATTTACTCGCTCTGTAATTGTCATGTCGACCAATCCCAATGGTGCGGTCGAGAATGGAGGTAATTAATGTTATGGAAGAAGCAGCAAAGACAGGAATCTTCACTGAACCGTTACTCAAAGCAATTCAAGAACTCGAAACGGTTGAAGATCTCGGCGATCCCTTTAATCAATGCATTGCCGTCGAATTCGAATGTGATGATTGCTGCAAGAAAGCCCTAAACGCAAGGATTTTAACGGTAATTGATGGGTTCTTGATCTTAGTAGGCTTTAATAATGGATGTATCTTAGTGAAGACGATAAGCGGCGGAGAATTAGTAGAAAAGGAGGTTGTCCGGGCAATTATCATCCCGCTTAACAGAGTCTGCAGCGTAGAATTTGGTGCAGTGCAGGTAGACCCGTAATGGTTGTCTACATTTGAGTATTGCTACTCTGTTAGGTATAGATAATAGTCCAGATAGACGCTACCTAGGTAGGGCGGAAATGCTTATGGAGCAAATATGAGAGCAACGCCCTACCTTAATATTTTAAGGGACAACCTCCTGTACCAGGCGGTCTCAGACATGGGCTCGCCGTTCCAGTCGAAGAAAAGATGAGGGACTCAGGGTGCTCTTACACAAGGTAGATCTGCTGGTTTCGTGGCAGGTCCACTGTCCTTTTTGGCTAGTCCGTTGTCGTCCAAACCGGGCAGCGGACTACCCTTTCTTGGTAGCCCGGCGGGGCAGGGGCCCCGCCGCCGCGAAGCGGCGCAGCGGACAGCGTAGCTGGTCAAATGACCCTGTACAGAAATATGGTGCCGAGACCCAGAATCGAACTGGGGACACGCGGATTTTCAGTCCGCTGCTCTACCAACTGAGCTATCTCGGCACGCTCAAAGATAAGATTTATATTTTTATGAAGCCTGGGATATGAAACCTTGAGCCTCAATCAGTCTAAATTAAATGGCGGAGGCGACGGGAGTCGAACCCGCGATCTCCTGCGTGACAGGCAGGCATGTTAGACCACTGCACCACGCCTCCGCAACTCCCATGCTCGGGTTGCTCCGATCACATCCGGCGACTGGTAACGGCGACGCGCTTGCACCAGGCATACACAAGCAGCCGTTTCTACTCCGTTCCCGTCCGCTACTCTAAAAATGGTGGGCGAAGGCAGAGTTGAACTGCCGACCCCCTCCTTGTAAGGGAGGTGCTCTCCCAGCTGAGCTATTCGCCCGGTCTCGCCCGCTACCTGCAACGCCGTGATCCCGAAGCAATACTTAGTATATCGAAGTCATGGCGATTAGTCAAAGCTACAAAGACCGAAATTCTTTAATTTAGACCACATTTTGCACATAGTGGCCATGATATCGCTATAATTCTCTTCCTTGCTTGAGCTAAATCAATCATACCATTTTCTGCCCTTTTTACCTTGTCGTCCACGCATACCCTTCCATTGTAGATGCTCTATGCCACATGCCAGCCATATTAATGGATCAGTGTCCTGTAGCAATCCCCAGATTTATACCCTGGCTTTGGTCCCATATTGGGGCCATTAACCTCTTGGTCACGCCGTGTATAAAAACAGGTGAAATCTCAATACTAGATTTGAGACCAATACTCACAGGGAGGCATCAGGATGTCTGAAAAGAAGCGGAAAAGCTCGAGGGTTGACCTAACAACCGATAAATTTGAAATGGAGGTGGCCGAGGAGCTCGGACTCGCGAACAGGCGCAGGGAATCTCAAGCATCCTCTAAGGCGAGCAGGGCTCAATCGTCACCGGGTAAAGGCCAGGTGAACCGCACTGGGCAAAAGTAAACCCAACCGGTCGCCGCTCGCAGAAGAAGCCTTGGCTAGGGTCAAATATGAAGTAGCAGGTGAACTTGGCCTCCTGGAGAGGATGAGAAGCCAAGAAAAAAGCTCGCTGTCGTTTAAAGAATACGGAAAAATAGGAGGCCAGATGGTAAGGCGGATGATACGGGAGGCCAAGAGCAAACTGGCCAGGTAGGTTCCCCTCGAACGGAAGGAGGGTGAAGACCATGCCCCGCAACAGGCGCAAACTACTACCAGAACATGTTCTTGATACCTTCAAATATGAGATCGCAAGCGATCTCGGCATTATCGACAAAGTGGAAACTACAGGATGGGGCAGTGTCACTTCTCGCGAATGTGGGAAAGTTGGTGGCCCCATCGGCGGGAAAATGGTTAGGGTTATGATTAGAAAGGCCGAGGAGGCTCTGATGAAGGGCTAGGTTGAGAACGGCGCCACCGGCAACACCAGTAGGCAATACCAGGTACAACCGGTGGCGCTCTATCTTCTATTCCTTTATCTCGTCTTACTTTGATCATCTCACCCTATCTCATCCCGGAATCACAGGCGTGCTCCTGTGGCCGTCCAGTGCTCCTGCAGCAGTCCAGGCCCTCAGCTCCTCCGCAAGACAATTCCTCGCATAATGGTAAAGGTATTCTTGGGCGAACCCTGCGAGGTCCCCAAAACGTCTTCGCGCAAATGTCTGGATTTCATCGAGGGTTACGGGCTCATTACGAAAATACAGATATCTCATAACACGCTCCATCCAGACATCTATGGGAAACGCCTCATAGCGCTGGAAGGCGAAGAGCAGAACACAATCTGCAACCTTCCGCCCGACCCCTCGAAGCTGCATAAGGCTCTGCCGCGCTTCATCGAGGCTAAGCAGGCTGAGCCCATTCAGGTCGAACTCCCCGTTCGCAACAGCCCTGGCAGCATCCAACACATAGCCCGAGCGGAAGCCGACGCCGCACTCATGAATGTCCGCCTCGCTCGCGCGCGAAAGCTCCTCCGGCCCGGGAAAAGCCCAAAAGGTCGCACCTTCCGGCCCGGCAACCGGCCTCCCGAACCTGCGCGATAACTTATTGAGGGCGGCTATGATCAAAGGTATCCTGTTGCGTGCGGATATTATAAAAGATATCAGGCATTCCCAGGGATCCTGTTTAACGAGCCTGAGGCCCGACGCGTAATCAATAGCTGGCCCGATGAGGGGATCCACCTCACGCAGGCGCAGCTCAACCCCGGCATGATCCGAGTCGAGACAGAAGTATTCCCTCACGAGGGATAGGATATCATATACCTCATTGTCCGGGGCGGATGCCGGGATCCAAACCGAGATAGAATCACCGCGATTCTGTCTCAACCTCAAGGCCCTGCCTCTGACAATCCCTTCATAGCAATCACCCTCCCGCCTCCAGCGAAAGGTCTGCCCGCACTCTAATGTATGGTAAAGGCTAAAGGACGAAATGCCGTTTATTACCAGTTCGCACCCTTTTCTTTCTACGGCAAGCCCGCTCATGTTTCCAGATGTCCCCGCCTCTTGCGACGTCTTTTCCATCTCTTTCTGCATTCTCTGCACTCTCCTATTTCTTGGTCATACGATCCAGAGTGTTTAGGACCTCCTCGAGGCCCTTGAGAGCAGCTCCATACCCGGCCCAATCACCTCTTTTAATCCTATCCTGCATCTCCCTGTACTGGCGGAGCGCCGATATCACCAAATCGCGCACAGACTGCCCTGTAACTACGCCGGTCCCACCGGAGGCGCCCGGTTGAGCCCGAACCTCTGCCTGAACCACACCCTGCCTGGTTCCCGCCACAAAGCGACCAGCAGCCTCGGCCGGTCTCCCAAAGGCCCTTGCGAGGGCGCGCTCGAACGTGGTATCCATGGCGAGCCTCGACCCGTATGCAACCGTCACCTGTTTCAGCTCGGGGAGCTCACTCTGCTCGGCCAGGAGGTAGAGAGGTTCAACGTAGATAATTGAATTTTCAATGGGAATGACCAGGAGGTTCCCCCGGATGACCCGCGATCCCTTTTGACTCCATAACGTTAGCAGTTGAGATATGCTAGGATCCTGGTCGATCCTGGCTTCAATCTGCGCAGGCCCGTACACAAGTCGCTCCTTTGGGAGCTTATATAACACGAGCTTTCCGTAATCCGGGGGATCGCATTTTGCGAAAAGCCAGCCTATCATGTTGTTCTTCCCCACAGGGGTAAAAGGAAGCATAAGGATGAATTGGAGCTTCTCTTCACCAGGAGGCCGCATGATGACATAATAGGGTTCGACCTCTTGCTCCTGCCCGGCGTAAACCTCGCGCGCTATTGACCAGGAATCTTCTTTATTGTAAAAGACGTCGGGATTCTCCATGTGATACGCATTCAGCATACTAGCCTGGATGCGGAAGAGATCCTCGGGATAGCGGATGTGACTCTTGAGACTGTCCGGCATAGCGGAAAAAGGCTTGAAGAGCCCAGGATATATCCGCATGTAAGTTGCGGCGACGGCCTCCTTTTCGTCAATGAGATAAAACGAGACATCGCCATTATACGCGTCCACGACGACCTTGATGGGGTTGCGAATATAATTGGTCCCGTCGTCAAGAGGCCGGGAATACGGGAACATGCTGCTTGTAGTATAAGCATCCCACATCCAGAAGAGGCGGCCATCAGCAACGACCATATAGGGGTCGGCGTCATAGCGCAAAAATGGGGCAATACGCTGCACCCTATCCCTTATGTTCCTATAAAAGAGGATCCTAGTTTCGTCGGTTATCTCCGATGAGAATAGGATCTTTGATGTCCCGAACCTCAGTGCAAATAGTAGCCTCCTGGGAAGGGACGAGAGCTTCACGCCGGCCCTGCCTGAGTATTTGGTATACGCGTTTTGGTCAGCGACGGGGTAATCGAACTCTCCGCTCTTTGTCCCGACGATCACATACTGGTTGGTCCGCTCGCCGAAGTATATCTCGGGTCGAGTTATCGAAGGTCCGCCGCTCGACTTGGGGGGTATGTCCTTAATGAAGAATTCCGGTAGGCCCTCCTCTGTAACATCATTGACAGGGCTCATCACGAGACCGTAGCCATGAGTATACTTGAGATGCTCGTTGACCCAGGTCCTGGCCGTCTGGGGCACCTGGTTCAGGCTGAGTTCGCGCGGAGAAAGCGCAACCTGGCGGTATCCCTTCTCGGTGATGTACCGGTCCAGGTCGACATCGCCAAATTCATAATAGAGGCGGATCTCCTGTAGCTGGCCATATGTTTGCTTCAAGGGGCGCCAGTCCCACAACCGCACATTTCTTAGAGTATCCTCGTGACGTGCCAGGTCTTCATAAGTCAAGTCATCCCTGGGATAAAACTTTCTCTCCTCTATCTTATCGAGCCCGTAGGCGATGCGGGTGAATCCTATATTCTTTTGAATGTAAGGCCGCTCCCTCACAAGCTCATTCGGCTCGACGGAGAATCTCTGGACCAGGGAGGGGTAAACGCTCCCGAGGATGAATGACGCGATAATGAGCGCTCCAAGCCCGGCAAGAGCGAATCTTACAAAGCGTTGCAGGAAGGCTCCTGCCAGGATTGCCAGGCCGCAGGCCAGTGCGACGCCAGCGAGTATCTTAAGCCCGGGGAGCAGGGCGTGGATATCCGTGTAACCCGCTCCAAAGACTGCACCCCTCGGCGAGTATAGTAAATTGTACATGCCAAGCCTGTAGCCCCATGCCTTTGCGATAAGCCCGAACCCAGCGAGGCCCGCGAGGTGATACCTCGCCTGTCCCGAGAGATTAACTCGCCAACCCCTTATCGACATCTCCCCACTAACAAGGTAGATGGCGCCGCACAGTATCACGACTAAAACGATAAGAAAGGAAACCACGTCATACATGTAGCGAAGAAATGGCAGGCGAAACATGTAAAACCCAACGTCCAGGCCGAAAATAGGGTCCTTGACGCCGAAGCTCGCCCCTTTGAGGAATTCCTGAGCCTGGAGCCAGTATTGCGAGGCGCCTAGCCCCTGGAGAAACCCTATCAAAAGGCTGAAAATCAGGAATGCAGATGAGACCTTTCTCCCGGTCAAAAAGTCCGGCAGTTCAAAGGCTGTTGGCCCTATACCTATATGGCGTAAGGCACTCCTGGCAACTCTAAGATTCAAATAAACAAAGAGGAAGGATACCAATCCAAAGGCCAGGCCGAGTAAGCCCCGTGAAATGATGCTCACCCAAAAGGCAGAGGGGTAGCCAACCTCCCGGAACCAGAGTAAATCCGTATAGAATCTCACTATAGCACCAGCCGACAATATGAGCAGCACAAATATGAGCATCAAGATGCTGAGGGCAAGTCTGCGTCGCAATGACAATGGAAACCAGCTCCTTTTACACCCACTACTCCTATTCTATCACAATTCCATAGGATTTGGGCCGGCCTGCGGCGGCATAATTTCGGTTAATACTTGCCAATGAGCCCCCTGTCCCGGGCTATACGCTCGGCTACGCGAAATGCAACCATGCCAACAAGGAAAGAAACCACGGAATTCACCAGTAGAAAGGCCATACTAGATGATATTAAAGTGCTCCGGACTCCCTCGAACTCTATCAGAAGGTCCCTAAAAATGTTCAGGGCCAGGGTGAATGGGATCGCCTTCAATAAATCTCCGGCTGGCCCGCCGGGAAACTTATCGACGGGGGTAAGCGCAAGCGGTAAAAGCGAAATACTGGCGAGGTTCGCGAGAAACCCTACTCGCTTAAAGAGCAAGGCTATCGCGCCGATGATAAGTCCTATACCGAGCATTCCGGTGTTCATAACCAGGGATAAAAGGATAACCGGGCCAACCCAGGACGCGAAGCTCGTGCCTATGGAGTTCACGGTGACTGCGAGCATCCCGAATAGTATAGGTATTAGCCGCAAGGTGTCGGCGAGGGTCCTCAGGAATATGACCCGGGGGAGGCTAGAACAGGCAAGGTAGAGCTGCTCCAGGGTGCCCGCATCAGATTCGTCCTTCACCACCTTGTTTGCAGCCTGCAGTCCGACGAATGCGATAAAGACGACTGCAAAGCCTACCGCTGTCCCGGCCCCGGATCCCTCGCTCTGTGAATTATTTATGAAGGCAAATGCCAGCATGAGCGCGATGATTTCGCCGAGGGCCTGGAGCGGGTAGCTGATATAACTTCTCAACCCGCGCCTCAACTCCACCCACAACTCAACTAAGAAGACCATGAATCCCCACCCTTCCTGCCGGGCGAATGCCCCGCGAACTGTTCGCCCTGCGAACTACTGACCACCTGACGCCGGCCGGGCGGGCACAACAGAGGCGCTACGCCCCAACCTCCACGCGTCAACTCAGTTTACGCCTACATACACGCCAACTCAGTTTAAGCTGTAACCTGGAGAAAAACCTCCTCCAGGTCCGGGTCGCGCCGGCGAATTAAATTGATGCCAAGGTTATTCGCCCTCAGCAAGTCGAGGAGCGGGTATAAGAGCCTCGAGTCAGCCAGGCCTGCGAGGATCCTCGAACAACCCCTATCGTCACGTTCTATCACAATCTGCAACCCATTGATTGAGTGGATACACCTGGCTACCTCCTCCGGCAACGTGCCGTCGACCACGATCTCGAAGGCATCGCGCTTGAAGATACGACGCAGGTTATCTACTGTGTCACAAAGCAATACCTTGCCGCGGTTCATTATAAGCACCCTGTCTGATACATTCTGGGCAAGCTTCATTTGATGCGTGGCGAGAATCACTGTGGTGCCGCGTACCCTAGATATGTCCTTGATCAACCATTCGACGCCGATACTGGAGCGAACATCGAGTCCGATCGTAGGCTCATCAAACACCACAATATCCGACTTGCCCATAAGCGCGACAGCGATAAAGAGCCTCTGCCGCAACCCCGTAGAAAGGTCGGCAACCGCTCTATTGCCAACCTCATACAGGCCAAAGAGCCTGAGCAACTCATCGGACTGCCTCGCTATCTCCCGCAAACTCCCAGCCCTCCGCAGGGCGCCAAAATACTCGAGATTCTCCCTGGCGGTGAGCCTCCAGTAGAGGTTTCGCGCGCCGCCCAGCACAACACCGGGCCGGCGCGGCTTCACATCTTTCCCTTCAACGTCTCTGCGCCTCCCCACCCTCACGACTCCCGATGTAGGCGTCAATAACCCCGTGATGAGTTTGATGATCGTCGTCTTACCCGCCCCGTTCGGCCCCAGAATTGTCAGGATCTCGCCGCGCCTCGCGACGAAGGAGACATCCTCTATCCCTATTGCCATCGGGCGCCCTGTGAGACTGGAATATACCTTTGTCACGTCCTGGAATTCAACGTCGCCTTCATCCATAGCCTCTCCCTCTTTCCCAGCCACACCTTATTCCAGATCAAGCTTCCATAATTAAGTCCAAAATGCATCACCCACCCCGGTATGAGCGATCCCGCCTCACTGTTCAGCTTTATGAATATGAGCCCGCAAACACACGGCATTACGAGGGCATAGACCTTAGCGAGGCCCAGCCCGCTACTTAGGCTCCTGTTACCACGACCCGGGATCCCGTTTATATGACTGCAAGAAACCACCTGTAGCGGCAGGAAATGAGCCAGGCCAAACACCGCGCTCGACAGGACGGCGGCAGCGAGCTTTGCGTCCACCGGGGCTGCGCCCCGGTCCAGGATTGTGCCTCCAGTCTCCAGGAGCAGGGTGCATGCGTTAAAGATCGCCCCGCGGAAAAGGAGCTCTTCCCATAGCGTCTGCATGGCGACGAAGGCTATCCCGGCACTTGCAACCGCAGGCAGGCTATAGCCTCCCAGGAGCTGGAATGTGCCGTCAGGCAGTAACTCGCGCGGCACGCTTGCGCGGACAACGCGATTCAATGCAAAGGCTCCCGCCCATATAAGAGCCATCGTAGCCCACGGGCAGGTCCTCAAGTTCGCAAATTGAAACCCGTAAAACTCAGCGGGATCAACCCTTGCGATGAGTCCCGTGGCGGCCAGGAGCACAATTATAATCACATCTCCCAAATCAATGCAGCTCGCGCCGTCCTCTTCGCCATCAACTTTATCACCCTTCTCATCGCTCCCGGCTCTCCTGGCCCCCTGCCCGGACAATGCTATACAGGGGCTTATCCTATGATGCCGGTACCACTCTTGAAATCCGGCCTTAAGAATCATGCTGGCAAGTATGAAAACGTAAAAGGCCATCCCTTCTCTTCACCACGCTGGCAGGTAATCCTCGCCTGATCATTCTCAATGCTTTACGTGAGGGCTCGAAACTGCTATACGCTCGAGCACTCTACCCCAGTTTTCGGTATGATTTCTCCCCTCGACCCAATCCCAAACGAGCGCCTCAAACACCCTTTTGTAGAATTCACAATAAGGATCGGGTAATTTAAAATCACGCCTCTTGGCATAGGAATAAGCCGCGCAGCCCCCTCCGCAGAAGTACCGCACATTGCAGCCTGAACATGGTTCCTTTTCATCTACGCTAATAGTGATCGAGTCCATCTTTAAGCATATCTCATCAAACCCTTCGCGCAGGATATTGCCTATGGACAACTCGGGATAGTGCAATAGAGGGCACGGGTAAACCTCCCCGTCGGGTGCTATGCTTACCTCCTTATCTCCTGCACCGCACGATTCCCGGGGATCAAGCACAAAGGGGACCGAGGGCGCGCCTTCGTCGCAACTGCAAAACCTGGCCCCACCACCCCCTACGCCGGAACATTCACGCTTCAACATCTCGTAAAACCAGTGACATAATTCTTCAGGAGACAGCTCTAGTTCCAGACGGTTACACTGGCCCTTCCCTACAGGCATGAACAGGCTGAAGTGATACCCTACGCCAAGGTCCTTTGCAAACTTGATGACATCGCAGGCATGCCCGATATTCTGGCGGGTAAGGGTTGGCACCAGCTCTATATCCGATACCCCGCACTCAAGGAGGAGCTGAATCCCTTTTACTGCCAGCTCGAAACTCCCCTTGCCCCTTATCGCATCATGAATCTCCGCCCCGGGGCCTTCGATGCTGACCTGCACCTTCGCCCCCAAAGCCGCCAGGGCGCCCGCGACCTCGCGGTTGATCAGCGTGGCGTTGGTGAGCACCGTCACACGCCGTGCCGCACGCATTGCGGCTTCGATGATTTCGAGAGCGTCTCCCCGTACAAACGGCTCTCCCCCGCTGATAACAAGGCTATCGGGCTTATGTGGCGAAATAGACTCCAGTACATTTAAAGCATCTGTAGTAGTCATGGGATCCCCGGAAGGAAGGGCACAAGACGTGGTCCCGAAATAACATGTGCGGCATGCCAGATTGCACCTGTTGGTCACATTGAAATATATCTTCCCGGGAGCCTTCCTGCTCACGTCCTCAACAAGCTCGCTTGCCACAAGGTATTCGAACAGCGAGAAGATCTCCGAGGGCCTGGCATGGTATTCGCGGGCCCCCATCTCCACAATCTCCCTAAATGGGTTGTTACTCCTATTTTCTATCAACGAAAAGGCCTCAGGGCTTACTTTAATCCACTCCCTGTTGTTGAGATTCACCAGGACCCGTTCGGCTCCATTGTTTTCTAGAACCTTCGTCTCCGGTGCGAGGTGATAGCGTCCGTCCAGGCGGATATCACAATTCAACTGGTCCATCCTCCAATCTCGATGCGTCTTAAGATTTTAAGGATAGGCACCCATGCCGCGATGCGGCGCCATAGAGAATGACAACACCACTATAAGTAATTAGACAAGCAATTGAATCACTATATTGGCAGGCCGGGGGATGGCGAATACTGTTGTCCAGGTGCTCCTGTCCAAGTGCCGCTGCTCAACACCCGCCATCCCCTCCCTTCATGGACGCGGCCTAGCCGATCGTCACACGATGGCCCCAGCAACGAAACGATACGCAGAAACCATCGATGGACATGTTGAGCGTAGCCTTTCGCCCGCCGAGCTTCCCAAACATCGCCTTCACCTCCTGTGATGAATTGCAGCCTTGAATATCACTTGCAACCTGATTATACCAGTTTATGGATAAGTGCACCATTACCTGAAAGTATGGTTTAAACAGCCAGTAGGATTAGACCGCTTCTCGACTACTCCCTTCCCGGCGCCTGAATTCAATACAAGGCTTATGGCCTCCGCCCTGCTCTTCACCTTAAGCTTGCGGAATATGCTGTGGACGTGGGTCTTTACAGTATTGACGCTGATGAAAAGGGCATCCGCTATGGCTTGATTACGGTAGCCCCTTGCGAGAAGCTCCATTACCTTTTCCTCGGTGCGGGTAAGGCTGGCATACCCATCATTATAATAGGAGGCCCCCAATGTCATATCAGATGCTGCTGTTGTCCCGTTCGTTGTAGCGTTGGATGTTACTACGTCACCGCTCACATACCCGGTGCAGCTCGTGTCGCCGAATAAGGCGATCTTCACGCCTGGAAGAAAGTCGCGTAGAAGCTGGGCAACCCGGGCCCCGTCACTCCCCCGGAGATGCAGGTCTATTAGGATGGTTTCAGCTCCGAGTTCCTTTGCCTTGTTAATGGCATCAAAGATGTTATCAGCCTCTCCAACGACCTCGAAATCATCTCGCCCGGCCAACAAAGCTGCAATCCCCTTCCTCAAAACAGGGTGATCGTCGAGGATTAAAACGCGCATCGTCCTGACACCACCTCCTGGTTAATAATTCCATAACACTTCAATAATAACGCCCGCGAGGCCACCTGTCAACCTTTTTATGGAAATAATGTAATTTTTAAACAATAAAAGACCCCCTCCGCATAGAGGGGATCTTCCTCAATAGCTTATAGCTTAAGCTTAAATCAAATTAAGAAACACCAAATTAAGAAACACCGGGACATCGCAAAGAGCGCCGAATTACCGGACGCCGTAGCCTAGGTTTTCGACCGCGGCTTTGATATCTGCCTCGCTTACTCGCGAGGCATTATATGAAACCCTGGCCTCCTTCTTATCGAGGTTCACCTTGACATCATTGACACCCTCTAGGCTGGAGATGGCTTTTTCTATCCTCTCGGCACAACCCTGGCATTTCATCCCCGTAATACTCAAGTTCGAAACCGCATCCCCTGTTCCGCAACACC
>DUMQ01000092.1 GCA_012839815.1 Bacillota bacterium
AGGCGCGCCGCAAGCGCGCCGTCCCCGGAACGCAAGCACCGGCAACCCCTGGAAAAACGTCAGTAATCTTCGAACTTACACTTAGCCGCGTCCGCCGGGCGGAGAGATGCGAGACACCCCGGCCACTGTGCGGCACTGGTAGCTGTCACCTACGGAAGGTCCGGGTATTTTTGCGTACCAACTAACTTAGATACGATCTAATATAATATAGCATCTAAATATAGTACATATAGTTATCTCGTTTTTCCGATAGCTTCCCGGCATCCTCGCACATATCGGCAAGTGTGATGGAATCCAGCAGCGATGTGATACTATCCCTGAGTCGCTCCCAGATGAGGCGGGCAACACACTTGTCCGCCCTTTTGCAGGAGGACTCGTACGGTGTATTCTCGCCGGCGCATTCAACAGGCGCGATTGGCCCCTCGAGCACCCTGATTATATCACCTACAGTGATCTCCTCGGGGCGTTTTGAGAGCTCATATCCCCCCTGCGCGCCGCGGATGCTGGTTACCATTCCGGCCCTCCTCAACGGGGCTACGAGCTGTTCAAGATAATGCTCGGAAATGTCCTGTCGCTTCGCGATATCCTTAAGGGGTATGGGCCCCTTGCCGAAGTTGAGGGCCAGATCAAACATCAACCTCACGCCGTACCTGCCGCGGGTCGATAACTTCATCTTAACTCTTCCTTCCCCTCATCCAATTGGAATAAGGTCGTAGACAGGTATCTCTCCCCCGTATCAGGCAGTATCACCACGACCAGCTTGCCTGCATTCTCCGGCCTTTTCGCTATCTCCAGCGCAGCGTGGGTCGCGGCGCCTGACGAGATACCCGCGAGGATGCCCTCTTCTCTTGCAAGCCGCCGCGCGGCTGCATAGGCCTCATCAGTTCTAACCCTAAAGATTTCATCTATAACTTTGAGATTTAGTACCCTCGGCACAAATCCAGCCCCAATCCCCTGCAACTTGTGAGGCCCAGGCTCGCCGCCCGAAAGCACCGGCGAATCAGCCGGCTCGACGGCCACCACGTAGACCGACGGTTTCCTATTTTTTAAAACCTCGGCGACCCCGGTTATCGTCCCGCCCGTGCCGACCCCCGCCACGATAACATCGACCCTACCGCCGGTATCCGCCCATATCTCCTCGGCCGTGGTCCGGCGGTGGATCTCAGGGTTGGCGGGATTCTCAAACTGCTGGGGCATAAAAGCGCCTGGAATTTGAGCAACAAGCTCCTCCGCTTTGCGAATAGCGCCCTTCATCCCCTCGGCACCGGGCGTGAGCACAAGCTCAGCGCCATAGGCCGCGAGGAGGTTCCGGCGCTCGACGCTCATAGTATCAGGCATGGTGAGGATAAGCCTGTAGCCTCTCGCCGCACAAACCATGGCCAGCGCTATACCCGTGTTCCCGCTTGTAGGTTCAACCACCACCGCCCCTTTTCCTGGCTTCAAGATCCCCTTCTCTTCTGCAGCGGCGATCATGCTGTACCCAATGCGATCCTTTACGCTACCGCCCGGATTAAAGGACTCCAGTTTGGCCACAACCTCCGCAACCGCACCCTGTGCCACCCTGTGCAGGCGCACCATCGGCGTGCGGCCGATGAGCTCCGTTATATCCTCTGCGACCCGTCCAATTCGTTCCATTTTCAGCTACCTCCGATTTTTAGATTAGACCCCCATGCCGCGCTGCGGCACCGCAGGCAATGAAAATGTCTCTTCTGGAAACAACTGGGTCAATTTTCGAGGTAGACCCGCATGCCTCCCGCGGTACCACACACAATGAATAGGTCAATAGGTCTTTGCCACTCTTGGACTTGCCTCGGGTGGCGTACACCTCTGAGCCCGGCTATTTCATACCATAGGGTATCTCGCAGGGTATGCCCCGGAGATCACAGAGCGGCACGCCCTATGGCCGCGCCCGCCGGGCGAAGAAAGACGCGCCAGCCCGGCCAATGTATGGAGATACTAAATTGCTGCCTGGGAAAACCAGGTGAACTTTTGCGCACCCACTTAACCTTAGGAACTGAAAACAGGTTGAAGAAAAGAAATCCTGATAAACCGACTTAAATAATCGGATTTCCTGTCAAATTTTATTTTAGCAGAGGGGGAGAGGAAAGTCAATCCATCGAATTGCCTGGGTGTGAACGTGCTGTGATATTGTCACCCTGAAACTCGTCTGAGAAAATGTCACCTATGAGGGTGATGGTGACATTGTCGCAGAACGAGTTGAAAAGAGCACTGGTCATGCAGCGGGTAGTAGACGGG
>DUMQ01000001.1 GCA_012839815.1 Bacillota bacterium
GAACCCGAGCCGCGCCAGCCTCTCCTGCGCCTCAGCTATCATCGGGCCCCTGTCGCCTCGTTTGAAAATCCAGGTTTTCTTCGGTAATTTGCTCATTTCTTTCTTCCCGTTCCTCTGAGGTAAGGTTTGACCCTATTTACATAATATGCGGGCCCGGGATTGTATGTTCGCGTTTGCGCGCGCCGCGCGTGCTCTGCTAAACTCTATAATAATAATAGGGGGTGAACAAATAGCCTGCCCGTTCAGGAGACGCGGGTTTGCAACGGGGAAATCGAGTCTTGTAACATTTTACCAGAGTCTGCATAACACCCCAGGAACCGGGTGATATTAACTTATAAAGACGAAAGGGGCCGGTACGGTGATTAGGTTCACGGAAGTAATCAAGGTAGCTAAGGTCACTGGAGCAGTCATCTTTATCACTTTTGTTGCAGGCGTAAGCCTATTAGTGAATATGTTTGCCACGTCGAAGGTTTACGCCTATAAGCCCGCTATCGATGCAAAGGCTGCGATCCTGGTCGACGCTTCGACAGGCCAGGTTTTATACGAAAAGAACGTTCATACGAAGGTCCCTCCCGCCAGCATAACCAAGATCATGACGATGCTTCTCGTAATGGAGGATGTCGAGGCCGGGAAGGTCAAGCTGACAGACACGGTCAGGACAAGCACCTACGCAAGCTCGATCGGCGGCTCCCAGATATGGCTCAAAGAAGGCGAGGAGATGCCCCTCGAGGATATGATGAAGGCCATAGCGATCGTCTCCGCCAACGATGCGTCGACGGCCGTCGCCGAATACATAGCGGGTAGCCAGGATGACTTTGTAGCCATGATGAACGAGCGCGCGAAGCAACTCGGCATGAGGGATACCCATTTCGCTAACCCCGATGGACTCCCCGCCCCTGATCATTACAGCAGCGCATATGATATATCAGTCATGGCGCGCGAGCTCCTGAAGCACCCGAAGGTCCTGGAATGGACATCTCAGTGGCTTACTGAGATCCCGCGCCCGGCGGTGCCCGAAGGTGTATATCCTTTGAAGAACACAAACGAGCTTATAAAAAGATACCGCGGAGCCGACGGCCTAAAGACTGGCATGACCGAGGAAGCAGGTTACTGCCTCGTCGGAACGGCTAGGCGCGATGATTTTCGCCTGATTTCGGTTGTTCTTGGGGCGGATAGCGACGAAGCGAGGGTTACTCAATCGATTAAGCTCCTCGATTATGGTTTTAGAAATTTTGCGCGGATTCCCATCGCAAAAAAGGGGGAGAAGGTCGCTGACGCAAAGGTCGCGGGAGGGACGAAGGAGACAGTGCCCGCGATAGTCCGGACCGACTTTGGGGTAGTGGTTGAAAGGGGTAAAGAGGATTTTATAGATAAGGCCTTCAAGCAGCAGAGATTGACTGCACCGGTTAAGAAGGGACAGAAAGTAGGAGAATATACAATATCCCTTGAAGGCAAAGAACTCGCGAAGATCGATGCAGTTGCAGGGGAGGATGTGGGTAGGGCCAATATACTCGTTGTTATATTCAGGGGCATAAGGAATTTCTTTGCGAGACTCTTTGGGCTCACGAGCTGATTTTGGGGCTCAGGAGTTGAGCTATTAATAAAATGCCTGAAAAAGTTCGACGAACTTTTGCGCCCTGACTTGGCACCCAGCAGGAATTTGCCGAAAGATAGCCAATTAAAGCTAGTTGGAGGAAGGCAGATCGACGCATGGGACATATTTTGCTCGCCGCCAGGGCAAAGGTCAACTTGACCCTCGACATTCTCGGCAGGCGTCCTGACGGCTACCACGAGATAGAGAGCCTGATGCAATCCGTCGACCTTGCGGACACCGTGAGGATCAGCCATGGCGGGCCTGGCATCGAGATATTGTCGGATTCCCCCGATGTACCGGCGGATAGCACAAACCTGGCTGCGAAGGCCGCCCTGGCCCTTGCCACCTCGTGCGGCGCGAGGCTGGGTGCGCGCATTCAAATTCGTAAGAGGATCCCTGTGGCAGCTGGCCTCGCGGGGGGGAGCGCTGACGCGGCTGCAACGCTTCTCGGGCTCAACGAGCTCTGGGGCCTTGGTCTGACGACCGGCCAATTGGTGGAGATCGGAGCCAGGGTAGGGGCGGATGTCCCCTTTTGCCTTACGGGGGGGACCGCCGTGGCCCGGGGTAAGGGCGAATTGATCGAGCAGCTGCCGCCGCTGGAGGGTGTCTGGTTTGTGATTGTCGTGCCGCGCATCAAGGTGTCGACTGCAGATGTATACAGGCAATTTGATGACCTCCCAACGACGCGCAGGTCCAGCACGGCAAGGGCCACGGATTCGATTTGGGCCGGTGATATAGAGGGGCTTGCGAAGGCACTGGGGAATTCGCTGGAGGCGGTAACGGCCCGGCGGAATCCGGAGATCGCGCGTATAAAGGAGATTCTGCTGGCCCGGGGAGCGCTTGGATCCGTCATGTCGGGTAGCGGCCCCGCGGTTGTAGGCCTGGTGCGGAGCAGGGATAGCGCCTTACGAATATGCAAGGAGATATCCTCCAGCCAGATAGCGGGCGCATTCGCTACCGGCGCCCGGGTGTTTGTGTGCAGCACAGCGACGGCCGGGGTGAGGGTTGAAGAAAGGGAATGCGCTGGGAGAGGGGAAGAGCTGGCATGGTGGGTGCGGTGATTCTAGCCGGCGCCGATAATGAAGGTCCTTTAAGAGATCTCGACCCGGCCAGGTATGAGGCGCTAATAGTGATAAACGGGAGGCCCATGGTGGGGTATGTGATCGATGCTATCGCAGGTGCGCGGGGTATTGGGGAGATTGTAGTTGTCGGCCCCATGGAGGCCTTTGAGAATGCGCCTGGTATAGTAGGCGGGGATATACCTGCGGGCAGGGTTCGCTTTGCGGAGCGGGGCCGGTCAATTTTGGAGAACCTCGATAGAGGGATCAGAGCGCTCGGAGCGGGCGCACAGGACAGGGTTTTTGTCGCCACCGGTGACCTGCCGTTCCTGACCCCCCGGGCGGTTGAGGACTTCCTGGAGCGGTGTGAGGGGCTGGATTCGGATATTTGCTATTCGGTGGTCACAAAGGAAACGAACGATGCCCGTTTTCCGGGTATGAAACGGACGTACATGAGGATAGCGGATGGGGTCCTCACTGGAGGGAATGTTATGGTTGTGCGCCCTGCTGCTATCGATAAATGCAGGAAACTTGTGGATATGGCTGTTGCCTCCCGTAAGAAGCCGTGGATGATGCTCTCCGTCCTTGGGATCAAGTGTGCCGTCAAATTTCTTTTTGGAGCGCTTCGTGTTAGGGATATTGAAGAGAGATTTCAGCGCCTTACGGGCCTCAAAGGCTCGGGCGTTTTTACACCCTATGCCGAGATCGCCATGGATGTAGATAAGCCTGCCCACCTGGAGTTTGCCAGGTCTGTGCTGGGCAGCGGCGGGCAGACCGGGCGCTGAGCAGCCGGGCCGGCAGGGTGAAAAGTTGGCCAGGAGCGAAAGGCGAGGGAGAGTTCGTTATGGGAAAAGTCCCCAGGAGTGGACGCCTCGTAGCCATAACCAAGGAACTGATTGATCACCCCCATTCCCTGATCTCTCTGGGCCGTTTTTCGGAGGCTTTCGATGCCGCGAAGTCCAGCATTAGCGAGGATATAGCTATTATAAAGCGCGCTTTTGAGGACCTCCGACTGGGAAAGATCGAGACCGTGGCCGGAGCCGGAGGGGGTGTCAGGTTCATCCCTTATCTCTGGGAGAACGAGGTCGCCGAGGTAGTTCGCGGCTTTTGCGAAGAACTCGCGAGTCCCAAGAGGATTCTGCCGGGTGGGTTTGTCTACATGACAGACCTTTTGTTTTCGCCCTTCCATATGACGCGCGCGGGCCGCGTGTTCGCCAGCAAGTTTGCTGATGTGATGCCCGACTGCGTCCTGACGGTCGAGACGAAGGGAATACCCCCGGCCTTCATGACGGCGGCGGCTTTTAACGTCCCTCTCGCCATCGCCCGCCGCGACGGCCAGGTCACGGAGGGCCCGATAGTCAGCATTAATTACGTTTCGGGCTCAACGCGAAGGCTCCAGTCGATGTCGCTTGCCCGGCGCGCTATACCCGTGGGAGCAAGGGTACTTATAATCGACGATTTCATGAAGGGCGGAGGCAGCGCAAAGGGGTTGACCGATCTCGTGCGGGAGTTCGGGGCGGAGACCGTCGGCATTGGTGTGCTCATAGCCACCGCCGAGCCCCGGGAGAAGCTAGTCTCGGATTTCGTGTCCCTCGTTGTGCTGGAGGGCGTGGATGAGGAGGCCAAGAGGGCAATAGTGAGGCCGAGCCAGTGGGTCCTCGACGGGGTTCGCGACGGGCAATCCAAAGATGGGCGGCCCAGAGAATAACGGCCCGGAAAATAAAGTCAGGATATTTTCTTCCATAAGCAGGATTTTAATCCGTTATATGGAATATATTCCATTAAAATCCTGCATATGGAGGTGTATGTTCCGGTGAATATTACAGAGGTGCGCGTGAGGAAGCTAAGTGGAGAGGGGAAAACAAGAGGGGTCGCATCGATAGTCATTGACAATGCATTCGTGGTGAAGGATATACGGATTGTCGAAGGCCCGAAGGGCTTGTTCATTTCGATGCCGAGCAGGAGGTCGCCAGACGGCGAGTTCCGGGATGTTGCATATCCCATAACCTCGGAAGCCAGAGAGGAGATCTACGCCGCTATAATGAGGCGTTTCAGCGAAGGCAATGAGACACAGGCTATAAGGTAAGGATAAGGATCAAGGATTTGGGTAAGGGCGTTTCCGACTTTGTCAGGAAGGGTGTTTTATGGAGGAAAATCAGGGAAAACAGGAAGTCGGTGTAACTGAAAATCTCGACTTTAACGTTGAGGATCTCCGCTCCATGCCAGAGAAGGAGCTTCGGGCCAGGTTGAGGCGTATCGCCGAGAGAGGCAACAGCCAAGCGACCGCACACAACGACGCACTCCGTTTTTTGAGTTCTCTCATAGACCGAGAGGATTTACAGGAGCCACAGGCTCTGAGGATCGCCCTTGTAGCCACCGGGGCGCTTGGCTACCTGAAATCCGCCGCGAGCGCGGGCAAGCTGGCTGCTATCGCCAGCATCCCCGGCGATAGCCCGGGCGCGAAGTCCCTGCGCAAGGAGGCCAAGAGAGCGCTTTTCCAGTTGAAATCATGGGGGATTGAGCCCGAGCCGCGGGCTGAGGGCGGGGAAGTCGCTCCTGCGCCTCCCCCGCCGGCCGGCGACCGGGAGAAGATCATACAGGCCGCGGCTACAGCCATTGATTGTGATGGGAATCGCATAGTGTCCATCTTTATGCGGGCGCTTCCGGGTAGGCCCCTGGCTATCGACTTTCTCATCAACGAAACCTCGGGTATAGCTGAGGGCTTTTTTGAGCCCACCAGCAAGCGACGTTTTCAGAGGGAAGTTGATGCCGGGAAGGGAGGGGAGTTTCCTGTAGTCGAGATCGATCCTGAGTACTGCCTTTTCTTGGTGCAGGCTGCTGTCAAGAGAAATGAAGAGACGCAGACTAAGCTCCCGGACGCGTACAGGATCTGGAAGGAAGCCATAGGGGACCGGAAGTCCATTTATGATAAGCACCCGATATATTCAGAGCTTGATCCGGATGCAATCGCTCAAGATAAACATCTTTTGGCGGATGCGACCAGCCTGTTCTATTCATCGAGTATAGGGAAATTCAGGAAGGTATTTACGGGCTGGGCCCTCGATCCCGAGATAGCCTGGAAATATCACCTGAAGGCTGGAGAGGCGTTGACGGGTGTCATCATTGTGGACCCTATAGCCCGCAATGAGCAGGTTGAGCGCATCCTGGCAGATGCCGCGGACGAGCTCTTTAAGAACGACGGCCGCCGGCGTTTTAAATACCGGCTTGAGGAAATGGCATACATGCTATTACACTCCGAAGAGAGACACGAATATGAAGCTAAATGCTGCCTTGCGACGGCGCTGGCCATTGATAGTGGTAAACGCCTCCTTGATATTCCCTTTGTTCACGAACTAATTTCTAAAAGTATCGGCGTCTTTAAGCGCGACGAGGATGAGGAGGATAACGGCGAGGATGATACGAGGCTCATTATAAATCCTTTTGAATAGGGATCGATAAAGCGTCCATGCCGGACAAAGATGTGAAGGAGGTAAGGGCCCGAGGCCCCTTACCTCCTTATCTGGCTGGCCATCATTTCCTCGGCCTTTTGAATGAGACCCCGGACGATCAGGCCGGCCTCCCTGGTGGTGATTTCGCTGTAGTCGTAGGCGCCATTGTCTACCTTGATTTTATCAGCGAAACCGAGTTCGCGTGCGATCTCGTATTTCACCTCATCCGAGACAATGCTGCGATTCCGACCCATACTTACTCACCCCCAATCTATTTTCCCCCGCAGGCAGACCCGCATGTTAGGACGTTTTTGTTAGATTTGGCTAAAGCCTTCGCCCGGACGTGCCGATATAAATTAGGTAAGAGGGTGGACTCTGGCAGGTAACTTGGTGAATAGATAATCAGGGAAGGTCAGGGAGGTGAGGGGGACGGATGAAAAGCATAAAGACCAAGCTTCTTTTGGCTATCCTGGCCATTATAGTTATCTCAATGGGCTCCATTACATTTATTAATTATCGAACCGCCAGTAGCCTTCTAACTGGCGAGACGGAGGATTCGGGGCTAAAGATAGCCAGGCTAGGGGCCGAAAATGTCAGCGAATGGCTTTCCGCCCGCCTGGTGGAGATGAACTTCCTAGCATCGATGCCGGCGATTCAATCGATGGATTGGAGCCAGCAGGGACCATACCTCAGGGCGATCCTGCCAACGCTCGGCAACTATGAGATGGTCGTGATAGCCAGTCCCGATGGTACATACCGGGACCCGCTGGAGGCCGAGGGGAATATAGGGAATGAAGAATACTTCAAGAGGGCTCTTTCGGGGACGCCGTACATATCTGATGTGGTGAGCTTCAAGAGCATCGGTGATTCTCTCATAGCGATCGCGGTCCCGATAAATGGGACCTTTGGCGCTGTCAACGGGGTCCTGGTTGGCTTAATTTCATTAAAGGCTTTTGATAGAATTATTGGCGATATCAAACTCGGTGAGACCGGCCAGAGCTATCTCGTGGGCGGCGACGGGAGCTTGATCGCGGGCGGGAGTGAGAAAAATCCACATCTCCGCGGCAATTTGTTGGAAAGCAAGGATGCACGCCTTACCGGAGCTGCAAAGGAGATGGTCGCCGGCAGGAGCGGCATAGCCCGCTACAGTCTGAAAAGCGCGGGCGGCACCAGCGCTGAAATGATGCTGGTCCACGCACCCGTTCCCAACACCAGCTGGTCGCTGGCGTTGACTGTTCCCGAGCACGAGATCACACATGAGGCGCGTAAACTGGCCTCCAGCTCACTGATGCTGGTTGTGATCGGGCTTCTCGCGACGTTTGTAGTCGTCCTCTTGCTTACCAACGCGGTGGCCAGGCCCATCTTGATGATAAAAGACCAGCTGGCAGCCATCGCGGCCGGCGGTGGTGATCTCACGAAGGAGATAAGGGTTAAGAGCAGCGATGAAACAGGCCAGCTCGCAGGGGCGTTCAACCAGTTCGTGGGGAGCCTGCGGGGCATTATCCGCCAGAGCATGGATATCGCCGGGCGGGTTGCGACATCCGGGGAGCAGCTGTCGGCATCGATGGACGAGGCTGTGAAGATAACCCAGCAGATAGCCACATCCATCGAACAGGTCGCGAAGGGAGCGACCGAGCAATCTGTTGCGGCCCAGGCAACGTCCGGCGCCACAACGGAGATGGGCAGCGCAATCACACAGATCGCGAGGGGCGCGGAGGAACAGGCTGCCAGCGCATCTGAAGCAGTTAAAGTTGTCGAGGACATGGTCGAAAACATCCATAAGGCCGTCTCTATGATACAGGAGGCAGCCGCAGCAGCCTCGGCCAACGATCGCAGCGCGGCGGCGGGGAGCGAAGCCGTAAGCAAGGTCGTGGCCAACATGTCCGGTATTGAGCGGGTCGTTGCTGACGCAGCTTCGAGGATAAACCAGCTGGGTGAGCAATCGCAGCAGATAGGGACGATAATCGAGGTTATCGATGATATAGCGGAGCGCACAAACCTGCTCGCTCTAAACGCAGCCATCGAGGCCGCGCGCGCCGGGGAGCATGGCCGGGGCTTCGCCGTGGTGGCCGATGAGGTTCGCAAGCTCGCGGAACGCTCGTCCAAGGCTACAAAGGAGATAGCGGGACTTCTAAGCCATATAACAGGGGGCATATCAGAGGCTGTCAAGGCGATGGTGAAGGGCACTGAAGAGGTCCGGAATGGTTCCGCGCTCGCCAGGGATGCGGGCAAGGCCCTTGAGGAAATACTGGATGTTACAATTAAAGGCCAGAGGAGCCTGGAACAGGTTGTCGCCTTCACAGAGAGCCTTAATGAAGGAGCATCCCGGGTGAGCCAGGCTGTGGAAAGGATCGCGAGCATAGCCCGGGCTAACCTGGAGGCAACCCGGGCCATGGCCAGGAATAGCGAGCGGGTCGAACAGGATATCGCGAGCATAGCTGCGATTTCGGAGGAGAGCGCGGCAGCGGCAGAGGAGGTCTCGGCCTCGGTAGCCGAGATGACCGCGTCGATCAATGAAGTAGCATCAGCAGCGAAGTCGCTGGCACAGCTCAGCGATGAGCTGCGTGCGGTGGCGAATCAGTTTAAGGTGTAGAGATGCGAGACACCCTACGCGAGTGCCAAAGCAGAGATTTTTGCGCGCTAACTTAGGAATAAGGGGTGGCCGAGAGGTAACCGGAGAGAACGGGGGGATAAGTATGGGAGAGGCTGCAGCAGCGGAGGCCGTGGAGAGGCAGCTGGTGGTCTTCAAGCTCGGGGACGAGGATTATGGTATTGATATCGGCAGCGTGCGCGAGATCATAACAGTGCAGCGTATAACGCGGGTTCCGCGGGCGCCCGATTTTATCGAAGGAATAATAAACCTGCGCGGGAACGTCATACCGGTGATCGACCTTCGCAAGCGATTTGAACTGCCTGTTGTGGAGCATACGAGGGATACGAGGATCGTCGTGGTGGAGATTGGCGAGCATACGCTCGGAGTTGTGGTGGATGCGGTTTCGGAGGTGCTCAGGATACCCTCGGATTCCATAGAGCCGCCTTCGTCTATTGTCGTCGATGTTGATTCTCAGTTTATAGAGGGTATCGCGCGGCTTGAGGAGAGATTGATCATCCTTCTCAACATGGATAGACTCCTCGATAAGAGAGAAGTCGACGAGCTTGCGGAAGTGGAAGAAGCGTAAAGATTAGGATGGAAGCACCGGGACCGCAAACAACGAGAGTAGGAAGAGTCGGGAATAACAGGGGAGATATCTATGGAGTTTGACGGGAACTTGACCCCCGAGGAAACCAAGGTATTCCTGGACGAGGCGGAAGAACTCCTTGATATCCTCGAGCGGGATATCCTGCGTCTTGAGGAGGAATCTGATAACGAGGATCTCCTCCAGGAGATATTCCGCGCAGCTCACACCCTTAAAGGATCAGCAGCGACCCTGGGCCATCAGAGGCTTACGGCGCTCACGCACGCTGTTGAGGGGATATTTGACAAGCTCAGGAGCCACCAGATCGAGGTGGTGGGAGGCCTTGTCGACTTGCTATTTTCAGCGCTCGACCTTATGCGGGCGCTTGTGGACGAGGTGAGGACGGGAGAGGAGGCCTCAGTAGATTTGCTCGGGGTCACGCTCGCCAGGCTCAGACAGGTCGTAGAACGCGGGGGTGAACCAGGTGAACCGGATATGCCGGGCCTTCCGGGCACACCTGCTGCGCCGGACATCGCGGCTGAGCCGGGTGATAGGGTGGTGCGCGGATCAAGCGAGAGCACGTGGGAGCAGCTGCGCCAGGGGGTTAAAGACGGTTACGAAGCTTTGCGCATCTCCGTAGAGCTTGCTCCGGATAGTATAATGCCTGCAGTCAGGGCTTACCAGGTCATCCTTGCTCTGAGCGAACACGGTAAAGTCGTTGAGTCTAACCCGAGCTTGGATGAGATTGATGAAGAAAAGGTGGGCAATCACATAGACATATTGTTCTTGACGCAGGCACCGCGCGAGACTTTGCGCCAGGCCATCATCGCTATCCCCGATGTGATGAGGGTGGATATTCGCCGCCTGCAGGTGAGTGATGGGGACATCATACCTGAGCCGGTTGTGACCAGGCCCGCAACAACGGGCGCTCTCGAATCCGGCGTGGATGATTCGAAATCAACAGGGGCAACGGGGATAGCTACAGGGATAGCCCCAGGGACGGTAACGGGGACGCCTGGGGCGGCCGGGGCGAACGGTGGCCTCCGGATGTCGTCGTCGGCGGTGCGCAGCGTGCGCGTGGATGTGAAGCTGCTCGATGAGCTTATGAACCTGGTGGGGGAGCTTGTAATCGACCGGACGCGGTTGACCCAAATTCTGCAAGGTCTTGCGAGCAGAGGGGATAATGCGGACCTCACCGAGGAATTGAATCTTACCGCGAGTCATATAGGCCGGACGACCAGCCAGCTCCAAGAGGAGATCATGAAGGCGCGGATGCTGCCGCTGGATAGTATTTTTAAGAAGTTTCCACGCATGGTCCGGGATCTCGCGCAGAGCGCGGGAAAGCAGGTGGAGTTCATCATCGAAGGGGAGGAAACCGAGCTTGACAGGTCCGTCCTTCAAGAGATCGGCGACCCTTTGATCCACCTCTTGAGGAATGCCGTCGATCATGGGATCGAGCCGCCCGAGGAGCGTGTTAGGGCCGGTAAGAGCCCATCCGGCACGATAAGACTCTCCGCCTGCCACAGGGAGAATCAAATATTCATAACTGTTTCGGATGACGGTGCCGGAATCGATCCTGCCCGCGTCCAGGAGTCGGCGATTCGAAAGGGCTTGATCAGCCCGGAGGTCGCGGCGCGCATGTCAAGGGACGAGGCCCTTGAGCTGATCTTCCTGCCCGGCCTGAGCACGGCCAGGAAGGTGAGCGAGGTTTCGGGCCGGGGCGTTGGAATGGACGTGGTCAAGAAGAATATAGAGAGGGTAAACGGGTCAATCGAGATCAAGACTGAGGTTGGCAAGGGCACCACCTTTAATATAAGATTGCCGCTCACGCTTGCGATCCTCAGGGCGCTCCTGGTTGGTATCGGCGAGTGCATCTACGCGATTCCTCTTTCCTCGATCCTCGAGATCATAAAGCTCAACTCAAGCGAACTACATATGGTCAAGGGGCAGGAGGTCGTGGCCCTGCGCGATAGGGTGTTCCCCCTGGTCAGGCTCAGGGAATTCTTCTACGGCAATGAGTGCCACGGGACTGATGAATTCATCGTCATAGTGAATACCGGCGGCAGAGAGGTTGGGTTGACCGTGGAGGCGCTCATCGGGGAGCAGGAGGTCGTCTTAAAGAGCCTGGGCGGGCTGATCGGCGAGGTCCCGGGGATAGCGGGCGCAACCATCCTCGGTGACGGGAGCGTTGCCTTGATATTGGACATTCCGGGACTCATGAGGGGCGTACCCAAGTCTGAAGCTATAGCAGTCTGAAATAGTCTAATGGCGTCTAATGGCGCTAAGCTAAGTTAGTCTGTATAAACCTTTGTCCTTTTCTGCACGCGTGTAGGGCGCCTCGCATCTCTCCGCCCGGCGAACGCGGCCGGGGGACAGGGGGATTAACTTAGCTTGGTATCAGGGGTGGGGGGAGAATGGGCAAGATCCTTGTAGTTGATGATGCAGCTTTTATGCGCATGAGGGCCGTAAAGCTTCTCCAGGAAAACGGCTACGAGGTAATTGAGGCATCCAACGGCGCCGAGGCCGTAGAGAAGTACATAAGCGAGCGCCCTGATGCCGTCTTGATGGATATAACCATGCCTGTCATGGACGGTATAACTGCCGTAAAGGAAATAAAGAAGATAGATAACGATACCAAGATAATTATGTGTAGTGCCCTCGGGCAGCAGTCGATGGTCCTGGATGCCATAAAAGCCGGCGCGAAGGACTTCGTAGTCAAGCCATTTCAGCCTGATAGGATTCTCGCAGCCGTGAAGAAATTCGTGGGTTAGCCAGGATTACGGGTTGAGTTTGGGACAGGACGAGTTTAGGGTCGAGGCGGTATGAATTTCGATGGGGAAAATCAGGGTGCTCATTGCGGACGATTCCGCTTTTATGCGCAAGGTTATATCCAAGATGGTCGCGAGCGATCCTGACATGGAGGTTGTAGCCACGGCGCGCGACGGGGGCGACGCCCTGGATAAGATCAAGGCTTTGCTCCCGGATGTCGTTACCCTCGATGTTCAAATGCCCAAGGTGGACGGGCTTACGGCCTTGAAGCTCATAATGAGCGAGGTGCCGACGCCTGTTGTGATGCTAAGCAGTCTGACTCAGGAGAACGCTGAGATTACCATGGAGGCCCTGCGACTTGGAGCGGTTGATTTCGTGCCGAAGCCCTCAGGCACGATTTCCCTCGATATCGAGAAGGTGCGGGATCAGCTTCTGGCCAAAATACGTATAGCGCGCCGGGCCAAGCTGTTTCCCGATCGCATGCGCCGTTCACTCCGGGCCCAGGCCGGGGGGCCGGGGAGGGTTGCGGCGCGGGGCCTGATCGTAACCCCGGGGCCCGTGGGGAGTGCGCCCGAGAACCTTGTAGTCATCGGGAGCTCAACGGGGGGACCCGGGGCGCTGCAGGAGGTGATTCCCCGTCTTCCGGGCGACCTTGATGCCGGCGTCCTGGTGGTCCAGCATATGCCTCCGGGCTTCACCAAATCCCTTGCCATGCGGCTCGACGAGATTTCGCCTCTGAGTATCAAAGAGGGTGAGGACGGCGAGCCGATTTCGCGGGGGAAGGTGATTGTGGCGCCGGGAGGCATGCATATGGTCGTGGAGCCGGATAGGACCATAGCTTTAAATGGGGGCCCGCCCTTACACGGAGTGCGGCCCGCCATTGACATAACCCTCGAGTCGGCTGTACCCGTATTTGGGCGTCGAATCGTCGGTGTGATCCTCACCGGGATGGGCATGGACGGGGCCAGGGGGATGGCCATGCTCAAGAAGTCCGGGGGGAAGACGATCGTCCAGGACGAAGAGACCTCGGTTGTATACGGGATGCCTCGCGCCGTGGTGGAGATGGGGAATGCCGACAGGATTGTTCCGTTAGATAATGTCGCCGACGCCATCATAGAGGCTGTAAGCGAGATCCACTAAGCCACTGTGCGCTGAGAACCTTGCGCTGTGTACTATGCACTGTTCAAGAGGCCGCCAGGCTTTTCAAGCCGACGAGTGAGTAGCCGGTGCGCGCCGGCCGGGCGGGTGCAGCGGAGGGGAACGAGTATCTAAGGGCATCGAAGGGGAAAACAGCATATGGGATTCAACGAATTCGATTATTTTCGCTACAAGGTCTCGGCCCTCACCGGGGTGGATTTGAATTCATATAAGGGGCCGTTGATGGAGCGAAGGCTCAAGACCTTGATGACCAGGCTGGGGATCGATAGTTACCTGGCATACGCCAGGCTCCTGGAACAGGATGATGCCAGGCGGGAAGAGTTCAAGAGCTGGTTTACGATAAATGTCTCTGAGTTCTTTAGAAACCCTGATAAGTTCGAGGAGCTGCAAAATGTTTTCATCCCCTATCTCCTTAAGAGGAGCCCGAGCCTGAAAGTATGGAGCGCGGGCACCTCAAATGGGAGCGAGGCGTATTCCGTGGCCATAATTCTTAAGGAGACGACACCGTTCGGGCGACATCAAGTCCTGGCGACTGATGTGGATAAGGAGATCCTGGAGGTGGCGCGCCTCGGCGTATACAAGGAGCGGGACCTGGTTAATGTAAGCCCTGAGCGGCTCAAAACCTTCTTTGAACCTCATCCTGATGGTTACCGCGTCAGGGAAAGCATCCGGAGGATGGTTACCCTCCGCCAGCAAGACCTTCTCAAGGATGAGTTCGAGACGAACCTGGATTTAATCCTATGCCGCAATGTCGTGATCTATTTCACGGAACCGGCAAAGAATGAGGTATTCCAGAAGTTCAGCAGGTCGTTGAAGCCCGGAGGGATTCTCTTTGTCGGCGCAACTGAGAGCATAATCAATCCGAGCCAGATCGGCCTGGAGATCGTATCGCCCTTTTTTTATCGCAAAATTGAAGACAGGTAAAGGCCTTTTACCAGGCAGAGACAGTGAACGTTAAATGAGACAGGGGGGGTTCTGGTGAAGGTAGAATTCGTGAATCCTTTTTTGTCAGCAGCATTTCATGTCCTGGAGACGGAGGTCCAGGCCAAGATCGACCGGGGAGATCTCTCTATCGAGGAATCCCAATTTACAAGCAAGGATATTACCGTCATGATCGGGGTTGTCGGGAAGGTCAGGGGCATAGTCATGTATAGTATGTCCGAGGAGACCGCCAAGAAACTCGTGAGTGTCATGTTGGGGCAGCCGGTGGAGACTTTCGATAGCATGGCTGAGAGCGCAATCAGCGAGATTGGGAACGTGATTACCGGGGGAGCAAGCGCCGAGCTCGAGAAGGCCGGCTACGCATGTCGCATCTCGCCGCCAACCCTTATCATGGGCGCAAAAACCGTGATCTCGACGATTAATATTAAGCGTCTTGTGGTTCCGCTCAAGACCCAGTACGGGGAAATAGAGGTGAGCATCGCGCTGGAGGAGGCGAAATCCAACCCCTCTGCTGACCTGATGAAGAGCACGGTTCAAATTCGTGATGCGGTGAGCGCGATCGCCCATTGAACGATCGCCGGCATAAGTCTTTGCCCGGTGTCGCTTGCCAATGGGATAATGGATGGGAATTTTTTTCCCATCCTTTTTATTTTCATCGCTCCTATTTTCCCCTCTTCCCTTGGTGGCGGACTGTAAATCGCCTGGTGGCAGGCTGCAAATCGCGCGGGAGAGGTGGATAACCATGTGGCATCATATTTGCTTAAATATGCCCTCGGGTAGAGTTGCTTTGAAAAGGGATGCCCCGGGAAGGGGCGGCAACGGGTGGGATGGCGGGAGGAGGATTTCATGAGCAACGGACTTTTCGGCGATATCACCTTCATGGTCCTGTCGAAGGCCCTCGATGGCCTGTCCCTCAGGCACGAGGTTATATCAAATAATATAGCGAATGTCAATACCCCTGGTTTCAAGGCGGGCGAGGTTAATTTCGAGGAAGCGCTGAGATCGGCTCTTAATGAAGGGGAAGCGGCCCTTGCCCGGTTCCAGCCGCAAGTTGAAGTCGCCCCCCTTACCTACCGGGTCGACCAGAATAGTGTGGATATCGACCGCGAGATGGGAAAGCTCGCGGATAATGCGCTGACGTATAGCGCAGTTGCAGAACTGGTTTCGGCCAGGTTCAGGATCCTGAGCACAGCCATAAGCGAAGGGAGAAAGTAGCAGGATGAGCGTTTTTTCTTCAATAATGATAAGCTCCTCGGGCCTCACGGCCGAGCGCCTGCGGATGGACGTTATAGCCAATAATATAGCGAATGCCAACACAACCCGGACGCCTGCCGGCGGTCCTTACAGGAGACAGCAGGTTTTATTCAGCGCCGTTGCAGCACAATACGGGCTCAACCGCGATTGGTCCGAGGGTGGGACCGGAGGAGCCTGGGCGCCTGGACCTGGCCAGGGCACCGGAGTACGTGGTGGGGTTGTTGTAGTAGGCATTATTGAGGATCCATCCCCCCTGAGGATGGTCTACGACCCGGGTCATCCTGATGCCGATGCCCGGGGATATGTGGCCATGCCCAATGTGGATGTTATCAAAGAAATGGTGGATATGATATCGGCGACGCGCGCTTACGAGGCGAATGTCACTGCCATAAATGCGGCGAAGTCTATGGCTCAGAAAGCCCTTGAAATAGGGCGGGCATAAGGGGGCTGAATTATATGGATTACGGGATGTCGCAGGTGATGGGTCTACTCAGCCCCGCCACTGCAGCGCAGCAACTCAAGGCGCAGCCCGCGCCGGGAGGCGGAGGGGCTGATGCGTTTGTAGAGAGTTTCAGCCAGGTCCTCAGCGACGCGTTGAACCAGGTAAATGCCTTACAGCTGAGAGCCGATACCATGGCGCAAAGATTCGCGACGGGCGAGATTCGTGATCTCCATCAAGTCATGATCGCCGTCCAGGAAGCAAGACTCGCATTTGAGCTGACGATGCAGATCAGGAACAAGGTTGTCGATGCCTACCAGGAGATCATGAGGATGCAGGTGTGAGAAGATGGCTATGCCCGAGGGGAATGCGCAATCTGCAGGGGCCGCTGCGCCCGGGACTCCCGGCGCGCCTGTAGGCGGGGGGACCAGGTTTCCCTTTATAAGCCGGATGACAAGGGGACAGAAGATCGCGGCCGGCGCTGGCGGACTCCTGATCATTATAGCCGTGGCGCTGCTACTGCTCAACAGGGAGCCGGGTCCCCGGTTCGTCCCCCTTTACACGGGTCTCAGCACCCAGGATGCCGCGGCTATAGTATCCAAATTAAAGGAATCCAAGGTCCCATACCAGCTTGACGATGGCGGCACGACCATCAGGGTCGCGGATAAGGACGTATACGACTTGAGGCTCAGCCTGGCCGAACAAGGCCTGCCCCAGGGGGGCGGTGTCGGTTTTGAAATATTTGACAGGACGAATTTCGGAGTTACGGAGTTTACCCAGAAGGTTAACTATCTCAGAGCCCTCCAGGGCGAGCTCGCCCGCACCATAGCGGAAATGTCCGAGGTAGACCAGGCCAGGGTCCACCTGGTTATCCCCGAGCAGCGCCTTTATGAGGAGAAGCAACAGGACGCCACTGCATCCGTGCTGCTGAAGCTCGTGCCCGGCGCTACCCTTACGAGGAGGCAGGTGCAGGGTATTGTCAGGCTCGTGGCGAGCAGTGTTGAAGGGTTAAAGCCTGAGAATGTAACGGTGTTGGACATACACGGGAATGTCCTTTCAAGTACCGGCACCGGTGAAGATCTTGCGCTTTCAGCGCTGACCACCACCCAGCTGGAGGCCAAAAAGGCTATTGAAAGGGACATGGAAACCCGTCTCCAGAGCATGCTCGACCGCGTCCTGGGACCTATGAAGGCCGTGGCGAGGGTAAACGCTGATATCAATTTCGACAAGAAGGAATCGAGCAGCGAGATATACGAGCCGGGCCCGAACGGCCAGGGGATCGTCAGGAATAGCAAGAGAAGCGAAGAGACCGTAAGGATAACAGGTGGCACGGCCGGGGCGGTTCCCGGGGTCACATCCAACGTCCCCACAGGCGGCCTGGGGGGTATCCCTACATATCAAGCCGTCGGCCCAACGGGTTCGGAGGACCGTCGTAAGACTGAAGAGATAACAAATTATGAGATAACAAAGAGGGTTGAACATACAGTCAAGGCGCCCGTGGAGCTGAGGAAGCTCTCCGTGGCGGTTATGGTGGACAGCTCGCTCCAGCCGGCACAGGTTGATGCCGTGAGGCAGGCGGTGGCGGCTGCCGCGGGCATCGACCCGGCCAGGGGCGATTCCTTGACGGTAGCGAGCGTCCCGTTCGACACATCCTGGCTCGACCAGGAAAGGAAGGCCATGGAGCTCGAAGCCGCGGCAGCCGCCAGGCGGGCAGCGCGCAAGGGCTTGGTGGCGGCGCTCTCTTCAAACCTTTCATACCTTATAGCAGGGCTTGTTCTCCTCATCCTCGCCACGGCCACCCTCGTGATGTTGAGGCGCCGGAGGGCGCTGGCGGGGGCGGCAGCCGGGGAGGAGGAGTTCAGCGGGTTCGAGTTCATGCCTGAGGCGGCGACCGCGGCAGAGCCGGAGGTCAGCGAGGAGGACCAGGAATCTCCTGAAGAACAGATTGCGCTCCTCGCTCGCTCGCAACCCGAGAATGTGGCTAGGGTGATCGAGACCCTGATCGAGGAAGGCAAGAAGTGACATGATAACAGATACGTCCGAGCTTACTGGGAAGCAGAAAGCGGCAATAATCATGGTCACACTTGGGCCCGAGCTCTCGGCCCAGGTCTTCAAGCATCTCAATGAGGACCATATGGAGCAGCTCACCCTCGAGATAGCCAACCTGAGGAGGGTATCTCCCGAAGTGAGGAGGGCCGTTGCAAAGGAATTTTACCAGCTCTGCGTGGCCAGGCAGTACATCCTGGAAGGCGGGCTCGACTACGCCCGGCAGCTCCTGGAGAGGGCGCTTGGCACCTCCAGGGCGATTGAGATACTGTCGCGGCTCGCGGTGTCGCTGGGGACGGCTCCTTTCGATTTTGTGCGTAACATCGATCCCAAACAGCTCCTGAGCTTCATCGAGAATGAGCACCCGCAGACTATTGCGCTCGTCGTGGCTCACCTTAAAGCTGAGCAGGCGGCGGCCGTCCTCTCGGGCCTCCCGGCGGATCTGAGGGCGGATGTGGCGATGCGGGTGGCGACGATGGACAGGACGGCACCGGAGGTTGTGCGCGATGTGGGCAAGCTCCTCGAGGAGCGGATGGCCTCCCTCGGGAGCGAAGGTTTCAAGGCGGCCGGCGGCGTTAAGACCCTGGTGCAGGTCCTCAACAAGGTGGACCGGGGAACAGAGAAGAGCATCCTCGAGCAATTCGAGCAGAAGAATCCCGAGCTCGCCGAGGAGGTCAAGCGCCTCATGTTCGTATTCGAGGATATTATCTTCCTCGACGACCGGTCGATCCAGGCGGTTTTGCGAGAGGTGGATACAAAGGATCTCGCCCTTGCCTTGAAGGCCGCCAGCGCGGAGGTGCAGGAGAAGATATTCAAGAATATGTCGGAGCGGGCGGCCTCCATGTTGAAAGAGGACATGGAGTTTATGGGGCCCGTGCGGCTCAGGGTTGTCGAGGATGCCCAGCAGAAGATAGTAAACATCATCCGCAAGCTCGAGGCTGCCGGGGAGATTACCATCGCCAGGGGAACAAGGGAGGACGAGATCCTTGTCTAGCGGCGTGATGAAGGCCTCATCCGCAAGCCGGCTCGACCTCGCCCGGGCGGAGTTTCTACATAGACAAGTGACGAAGCGTGAATCGCCTTTGCCGGTCTCGGCGGATGATCCCGACAGGATCATCGAGGAAGCCATGGCGAAGGCGGAGGCGATCGTGGAAGAGGCAAATGCCCGGGCCAAAACCATTATCGAGGATGCCCACAGGTCTGCGAAGGCCGCGATAGAAGAGGCGGAGTCGAGGGCCGCCGAAATAGAGGAAACGGCCAGGTTAAAAGGGTACGAAGAGGGTTACCAGAGGGGTCGCGAGGAGGCGCTTGGGCAGGCCAAGGATTTGATCAACCTCCTGGAGGATGCGCGTCACGCGCTGGTTTCCCTGCGGAGGGATGTAATCCGCAGGGCTGAAAGCGATATAGCCGGCCTCGCCGTGAGCATTGCCGAGAAGATCCTGCACCAGAAGATAGAAGCCGATGAGTCTGTGGTGCTGGGGATGGTAAAGGAAGCATTATTGCATGTCAAGGACAGCGGTTTTGTAAGGATCAGAGTCAGCCCCTGGGATATTGAGAGGGTTACCGTATTCAAGGATGATCTGGCCAAGATGGTGAAGGACGCCGGAGAGATTGCGATCGAGCAGGATCCCCGCGTTGAGCAGGGTGGTTGCATAATCGAGACCGAGTTCGGGACGGTCGACGCCAGGATCCGGCGCCAGCTTTCAGAGATCAAGGAAGTGTTACAGAATGGCCATGGCCTTAACGTCACATGAATCCGGAAAAGCTGTGCTTGAATCCCCTGGTGAATCTCCCAGCTCCGCGCCGGCCAGGTATCTCCAGCTCCTGAAGTCCGTTGACCCCATAAAGGCCGTGGGGAGGGTAACCCAGGCCATTGGGTTGGTTATAGAGTCCAGGGGTCCGAAGGCGAGGATCGGTGAGCTCTGTCGCATATCCAATACCAGGCGGGACGGGGAGACGGGCTGGACATGGGCTGAGGTGGTCGGCTTCAGAGAGGAGAAGGTCTTGTTGATGGCGCTCGGCGACCGGAACGGGATAGAGCCCGGGAGCGAGGTCGTTGCCACAGGCCGGGCGTTATCGGTGAGGGTGGGGCCGGGGTTGTTGGGCAGGGTCATAGATGGACTCGGCAACCCCATCGATGGCAAGGGTCCTATCGACTGGGAGGACGAGTACCCTATAGAGCAATTGCCACCCGACCCCCTTTCACGGAAGAGGATACAGGAGCCGCTTGCTTTAGGGGTGAGGGCCATCGATGGCATCCTCACGTGCGGCAAGGGCCAGAGGGTTGGGATCTTTTCGGGCAGCGGGGTTGGGAAGAGCACGCTCCTGGGGATGATAGCCCGGAACACGACGGCGGACGTGAACGTTATCGCCCTGATCGGGGAGAGGGGGCGAGAGGTCCGGGAATTTATCGAAAAGGACCTGGGCGACGAGGGCCTGGCGCGATCAGTCGTGATCGTAGCTACATCGGACAAGGCTGCTCTAGTTCGCTTGAAAGGGGCGCTGCTCGCCACGGCTGTGGCTGAATATTTTAGGGATATGAACAAGGATGTCATGTTGATGATGGATTCCTTGACGAGGTTTGCGATGGCCCAGAGGGAGATCGGGCTCGCCATCGGTGAACCCCCGACGACCAGGGGCTATACACCCTCGGTATTTTCGCTCCTGCCAAGGTTGCTTGAGAGAGCCGGGACATCGTCCCGCGGGAGCATAACCGGGCTCTACACGGTTCTTGTTGAGGCTGACGACATGAATGAGCCGATCGCTGATGCGGCGCGGAGCATTTTGGACGGTCATATCGTCCTGACCAGAGAACTCGCTGCGGCCAACCATTACCCCGCCATAGATGTCCTGTCGAGTGTAAGCAGGGTCATGGTCGACATAACCTCCAAGGAGCATCAGGCGGCCGCCAACAGGCTGAGGGATGTTCTCGCGACCTACAAGGAGGCACAAGACCTTATAAATATCGGTGCCTACGTTGCAGGCAGCAACCCCAAGATAGATTACGCCTTGAGCGTCCTGGAGGAGGTCAATGCCTTCCTGAGACAGGACATGTATGAGAGGGCCGATTATACCGAGACAGTGGAGCGGGTCAAGAGCATATTCAGGTAGGTCATATTCGGGTAAATCAGGTAGAGGTGGTAGCGGATGCCAGTGCAGAAACGCAGATTCCGGCTCGACCCGGTGCTCAAGGTCCGGAAGATACGCGAGGACGTTCTCGTCAAGGAGCTTGCGGACCTGCGAAAGCGCGAGGAGGATGAGAAGTTCCTCCTTTCGATGCTCACACGCGAGCGGGAGGCGGCGGCGGGAGAGCTTCGCCAGGGCATCCGGCCCGGGGAGGAAGAGGTGGATGTAGCTAAGGCTTTGCTTTACCATGCTTACATGGAAAAGCTTTCGATGGATATTCATACAGAGGCTGGGATTCTTGAAAACCTGGGGACCGAGATCCGGGTAAAGAGGGGCCAGGTTGTAAAGGCCAGCCAGGAGAGACGCATAATGGAGAGGTTGAAGGAGAAAAAGCTGGCTGAGTGGCGCGAGACTGAGCTCAGGTCCGAGCAGAACCTCATGGACGAGATAGGGACAGTCGCGCACGGCCGCAAGGTGTATTCCCGTTCCCTCGCCCAGGAAAGATAAACACCTGCCTCCCCCCTCACTTGAGTGGCAAGTGAAAGGACTCCCGGGCGAGGGAGATAAGACTGGAAATCAGCCGCAGCAGGAAATCAGCGGGAAGGAGGTGACGGAAGATGCAGGGACAGGTTGTAACTGTTGGAGTTGGGTTTGGGAGTGGAGTTGGGAGCCTGGAGGCCGGGGTATCCACGCCGAAACCCTCCGTGGTGAGAGATGGAGTAATGGCGGGAGATTGGACAACCGCCTTCTGGAGCTTGCTGCTCCTTGAAATCGGGGCGCAGGGGGGTCCGGCGCCCGGGGAACCCGTGCAAGCAGCGCCTATACAAAATCAAGATCAAGACCAAGAGACTGCGCGATGGCAAGATCCGCCGGTTGCGGGTTCGCCGGAGTCCTTACCGGTTCAGGCCCAGATCCAGGCTCAGGCTCAGATTCAGAGTCAGAGCCAGGCCCAGGCCGAGGCCCGGAGTCAGGCCTGGATCCAAACTCAGGATCAGGCTCCAATGCCGCATACCCCCGGGGCAGGCCTGGGTATAAATCCGTATACATTAGATGAAAGGGAGCCGGGAGGCGCGGAGTTGCTCTCTGCGAAGCCGCCCCTTGCGCGCTCACACGTTGCGCCGGCCCTGGTTGCCGGCGAGGCCAGCGAGCCCGGGGTACCGGCCAGGGAAGCAAAGGATTCGGGTACGGTAATGAACTCCGGCGCAGCCGTGAAGCAGAGGCAGGATTCTGTTGAGGGCCATCCCGCGCGAGGGGCGAGGCACGGGGCTGGGGAGCCTGGGGCGGCGCAGGCTCGCGCCCATAGTCGCGCCCACAATGGAGACGTGGTCGCTCATCAGGCGGCCAGCGGGACAACGGGCGCTGCAAAGGCTCACGGGGAGCGAGGGCCCGGGGAGAATGCCGGGAAGATCGACCCCGAGATGGTGCAGGTCATAAGGGATGTTATGGCGAGGTCGGCCCGGATCATCCAGGGTCAGGGCGAAGCCGCGGACCCTACCCGTCGCGGGCAAGATATGGCGGCGCGCGCGCCCGGAACATGGGAGACGGGTTACCGGGGCGCTCAGGCTGAGGTCGAGGAACAAGGACAAGAGCAACTACAAGGGCGGCCGCTATCTGGTACGCCGGGAGATGGTACACAGGTTAATCCCCCGGCTGGTTCTGGAGAAAGTCCGAGGGGCGGGGGCAACCCCGTAGTGCACAATGCCCCGGGCGGGCGGGATGACTCACCTGCCAGCATGTCTACGGTTCACTACGACCCGGTTCACTCCGGTGCCGCGGTGGCCGAGGGATTCCCCGCATCGTCGGGCCGGCATCATGAGCCGTATGCCGCCAGGAGCGGACGCCGGCAGGGTGATGGAGGATTTGAAGCCGGGGCCGGGGAAGCCTGGGCCGGGCGCGAGGTGGAGAGGGAGGTTGTCAGGTCCGGCCAAGTCACGGGAGAACCGGGCGGAGGCTCGGACGCAGGCGTATACCGGCATATACACGGCCGGGAAACCGCGGCCGTGTGGGCGGGGCAGGATAAGGGTCAGAACCCGCAGCAACACCAGGACCCGCGGCAGCGGGGCCAGGACGAGCGCCAGCAGGCGGTGGGCGCAGTCCAGCACACGGGCGAGATCTCTAAGCCCGGGCAGCAGCTGGATCTCAGGGATAAAGCAGCCCCGGAACCCCTGCGGTCCCTGGCGAACGAGGTCGTGGCCCAGGTCGTTGAGAGGGCTGGCCTGAGGCTCAGGGAGGGCCGTACAGAGATGACGGTCCAGCTCAGGCCCGATTACCTCGGACGTATTCATATCAGGATCACAGATGACGCCGGGATTCTCACAGCAGGGATCCGGACGGAGAGCGAAGCCGCGCGGGCGCTGATCGAGGCGGGGCTCCCTCAGCTCAAGACCTCTCTCGCAAGTCAGGGCTTCAATATCGAGCAATTCACGGTCTTCGTCGGTCCGGGGCACGGGGCACCTCAATTTGAATTTGAACGGGGCGGCAGGTGGCAGGATATGGGCCAGAGAGAGGGCAGCCGCCCGGGTGGTGGAGCCGTGAGGAAGCTGGATGTGAGGGCGATTGGGACCGCGTGGCCTCCTGCTTCACGAGGGGGCGCGGGCCTCATAGATTACGCTGTTTAAATGATTGCCCTGGCGTAGTTTTATATGGCCCGGCGGGTGACGATAACAAACAAGTTATGTTCCAGGGAGGTGTGAACGTTGGATATAGCAGGGATAAGAGGCGAATTGATGGCTACGTCCCGGGGCGCTGCCACTCAAACGGCCTCTGGGCCCACAGCCGCCGGCGGCGAGCTGGGAAAGGATGAGTTCTTGAAGCTCCTTATTACACAGCTCAAGTGCCAGACGGTGACAGACCCGACCGATCAGAAGGAATTCATAGCCCAGATGGCGCAGTTTTCGGCGCTGGAACAGATGCAAAACCTCAACCGGAGCTTCACAGAGCTCATGCATATGCAACTCGCCACCCAGGCATGCAGCCTCATCGGGCATAAGGTCGAGGCGGTCGTTGACAACCAGGACAAGATCGCAGGCGTTGTATCAGCCGTTACATTCCAGGATGGGATCCCCATGCTCCAGGTGGACGGGCATAACATCGCGTTATCCCAGGTCACCGGCATCTTCCCGGCATGACCCAGGGCCGCAGGATAGAATGGAGGGCACGGGACGGAACGGAGGGGATGACGGTGGTTGAGAGGCTGAATGCGAATGGCTCAGGTTACGTCGGCAGACCAGGTTACGCCACACCCGTTGTCACCCCGGCCCGGGGGCCCGAGGTGACGCGTGGAGGACCAGGGGCTGCCGCGGGAACAGGTGGACGCATCGAGCGGTTTGACTCGGTCCTACGTGCCGCCGTGGCGGAGCAGGGCGTCAGGTTTTCCGCACACGCTGAGGCGCGTATGAGGCTGAGGAATATAAGGCTTTCGAGCCAGGACATGGAGAAGCTGAACACCGCGGTCGCAAGAGCTGCGGCGAAGGGCGCGAAGGAATCGCTCGTGCTGATGGACAGACTGGCGCTGGTGGTGAGCATCGAGAACCGGACGGTCATAACGGCGATCGACAGTGCGAGCGCCAAGGAGAACGTCTTTACGAACATCGATAGCGCCGTGATCATCTAAACGGGCCGGACCTCTAGGAGGGGGCCCGGGGCCGCCGAACGACTGAGGCGGCAACCAGTAAGCCTTAAAGGCAGCAAGCCCAGAGGAGGTCGATGAAACCATGATGCGAGCCATGTTTTCAGGAGTATCAGGCTCAAAGGCTCACCAGGTCAGGATGGATGTCATAGGGAATAACATAGCCAATATAAACACCATAGGCTTCAAAGCCAGCCGTGTGACGTTTCACGAGGTCCTGTGCCAGACGATCAAAAACGGGGCCGCCCCGGTGCCGGGTGGCCGTGGCGGCGTGAACCCGATGCAGGTCGGACTTGGAACGGGCGTCAGGAGCATAGATACCTTCCAGACCCAGGGGAACCTTGAACCCACCGACCTGCCCACCGACCTGGCGATCGAGGGCGCGGGGTTCTTCGTAGTGTCGGATGGTGAGAAGCAATATTTCACGCGGGACGGGGCATTCAAGCTCGACGCGGCCAGCACCCTCGTGAACCCGTCCACGGGCTACAGGGTCCAGGGCTGGGTCGCTGATGCGGCCGGGCGGATCGACACGACGCGGCCTATCCAGGATATAAGGATCCCTCTTGGCGAGAAGATGCTCGCGAAGGCCACGGCCAACGTGAAGCTGCGCGGCAACCTGGATGCGGGGGCGGTTGGGAACGGTGCTGTGAGCGTTCCGGCCGAGGTTTTCGATTCGCTCGGGAATGCGCATGACGTGAAGATAACATTCACGAAAACTAGCAATTCCACGCCTCCCCCTGATTATATCGCCAATTCTTGGGATCTTGCTATAGAAATAGATGGCAGTGCGGTAATCCCTACACCGTCGTCGTTAACTTTTGATACGAATGGACAAATTACACCTGGCTCTATTACTGCTACGTTTACCTTCGACCCAGGTGGTGGCGCTGCTCCAGGTCAGAAAATCACCCTCGATTTTTCAACCCTAACCCAATACAATACCTCCTCCGGCTCCGTGGTGAGCATGGCGAGCCAGGACGGCTTCCCGCCCGGTTCGCTGGAGGACTTCAGCATAGCTGACAACGGGCTGATAACGGGGATTTACACCAACGGGCAGCACCAGCCGCTGGGGCAGATAGTGCTTGCCAACTTCGCGAACCCCGCGGGGCTCGAGAGGATCGGGAGCAACATGTACCGCTCATCGGACAACTCCGGGGCGCCGCTCATAGGGATGGCCACGACCGAGGCCCGAGGTAAGATCGTGGAGGGTTCGCTCGAGATGTCCAACGTAGACCTGGCCCGGGAGTTCACCGATATGATAATCACGCAGCGCGGCTTCCAGGCCAATTCGAGGATAATCACCACCGCAGACGAGATGCTGCAGGACCTGCTCACGCTGAAGCGTTAAGCATGAGCGTTAGCCCGGTTAGGGAGGCCCCGGGGACGCGCGGGCGCGAGGGACGCAGGCTATACTGAGCCATGTGCGGTTAGCGGTTATGGGGCGCGGGGCGCATTGCACCTGCCGTGCGCCCCGCGCCCCGGCCGGGGAGGCTATAGGACGCGGGATGGCAGGGGGTGGGAACATGATCAAGGTTAACCGCCTTGACCAGAAGGAGATAGTTGTGAACGCGGAGCTCATAGAGACTGTGGAGGCCACGCCTGATACGATAATCACGCTGACCACCGGGAGGAAGATCCTGGTGCGGCAGGGTGTCGACGAGGTGATACAGAAGGTCATCGATTACCGCCGCTGTATCGCCCGGGGGATGCCTTTTGCGCATTCTGGCGAGGTCCCGGGCCGGTGTGGTCCGGGCGAGGACCAGGATGTTGGCGCGTAGGCGCTTGGCGTCAAGTCGAGGGGTCCATTTAGAAAGAGGTGTCATCGCTAATGGATATTACTACGTTTCTTGGGATCATAGCCGGGATTGTCCTCGTCGGGACGGCAATATTCATGGGCGGGGCGCTACGCACCTTTTATGACCTCCCATCCGTGCTTATTACGATCGGGGGGACCATAGCCTCTACACTTGTGAATTTCCCCTTTTCGGAGATAAAAAGCGTCTTGAGGATCACCAGGGTGGCCTTTACGGAGAGGGTCGAGGACCCGACAGTCGTGATCAGCGAGATCATCGGCTTCGCTGAGAAGGCCCGCCGCGAGGGGCTCCTCGCCTTGGAGAACAGCCTTGATTATGTGGAGGATGACTTCTTGAGGAGGGGCCTCCAGCTTGTTGTGGACGCAACAGAGCCCGAGCTCATACGCGAGATCCTCGAGAACGACATTGCGTGCTCCGAGGAGCGGCATAAGGCCGGGAGGCAGATATACCAGGCGATGGCAACGTATGCCCCGGCATTCGGCATGATCGGGACGCTCATCGGCCTCATTCAGATGTTGCGGAACATCAACGACCCGAGCTCGATCGGGCCGGGGATGGCGACCGCCTTGATTACCACGTTTTATGGGGCTATGCTTGCATACCTGGTGTTTATGCCCATCGCGGGGAAGCTCGCCCTCAGGAGTGAGAAGGAGAGCCTGCTGAGACAGATAATGCTCGAGGGAGTCCTGGCCATCCAGTCTGGCGACAACCCTCGTATTGTGGAGGAGAAGCTTCGTGCATACCTGCCTCCGGCGATGCGTGCCAATATAAACTACAGACGACCGGCGGTGATGGATTATGAAGGGCAAGCTCAGGGGCAGGGCTACTGACGAACAAAGCAGCTCACCCCCGTGGATGACAACATATGGGGACATGATGACGCTCCTGATGTGTTTTTTCGTCCTCCTTTTTGCGTTCTCCCGCATTGACATAATCAAGTTCAGGCAGGCCGTCATCTCCCTCCAGGGAGCCCTGGGCGTGCTCACGGGGGGCCCGAGGCCGCTCAACCTTGGCGACCTGCCAGCTCCAAAGCCTCCATCTGAGAATCCTGAGGCGCGCGAGAGGAGAAACCTCATGGGCGTCATGAGGAAGTTCGAAGGCTACCTCCGCGAGAAGGGCCTGTCGAATGATGTCGAGCTCAAGCTCGACGAGCGCGGGCTGGTGGTGAGCTTCATGGATAAGGTGCTCTTTGACCGGGGTGAGGCAACACTGAAGCCCGACGCCAAAAAGGTCCTGAACGAGGTGGCGGGGTTGATCAGGAAGCTGCCAAACGATATCAGGATCGAGGGGCACACGTGCGATCTACCGATCCACAGTGCCAGGTTCCCGTCGAACTGGGAGCTCTCAACGGCACGGGCCACGGAGGTGTTGAGGTATCTTGTTGAAGTATTGCATCTCCCGCCCGAGCGTTTCTCGGCCATGGGCTACGGGCAGTACCACCCCAAGGTCCCGAATACGAGTGAGCGAAACAGGGCGCTCAACCGCCGCGTTGACATGGTGATATTGACGGAGAAGAGACGGTGGGAGGAGCCAGGTAAGGTATAATTAGATTCTGTTTGGGGGGTATGGACCATGCCAGGGAATAGACCCGTCCCGCCCGGGGATCGGGGCGTTTATCAAGGCGTTCAAGGTATGCGGCCGGGGGCCCGGGGGCCCGGTGGGGCTCCGGGGAGCAGCGGGAGCGGACTTACCGGCGCGTTCTCCGGGAGGAACCTTGCGTTCATTGCCATCTTCCTGTTGGTTCTTGCGGCCGGGGTCTACTATGGCATCTCCAAGAGACATCCGGTCATGCTGAACGGGGTCGTTAAACAGGTCGAAAACCAGAATGTGCAGGGGCCGATCGAATCCTTCGACCCGTTCATTGTAAATATAGCGCGCACGGATGCCGAGCGCTACCTTAAGGTTTCCATATCCATAGAGCTCACGACCCCGAGCGCCGCCCGCGAGGTCAAGACCAAACTTGTCAGGGTGAGGGATGTGATTATCAACGTGCTGACAAGCAAGACCCTCCCGGAACTGGATAGCCAGAAGGGCAAGGAAGAGCTGCGTCGCGAGCTTATCCAGGTTTTGAACAATGTCATCGACACGGGAAAGGTGCGTAATGTCTTTTTCACCGATTTCGTAATCCAGTAGGCGGGAACGCAGTGGGCAGGTCACAGCAAGGGGGGATCGCAGTTGTCGGACATACTTTCACAAGATGAGATCAACGCTCTTCTTTCTTCCCTCATGGAAGAGCAAGAGCCCGAAGCGGCAAGTGCCCCCGCGCCGGCAGGCCCGAAGGACATAAAACCTTACGATTTCCGGCGGCCTGATAAGTTCTCAAAGGTTCAACTGCGGACGCTGGAGATGCTGCACGATACCTTTGCGAGGCATCTTTCGACAGCCCTTTCGACCTATTTGAGAACCCCTATCAAGGTGACGCTTACCCTTGTCGAACAGCTTACGTTCGACGAGTTCATATCGTCCCTGCCGGCCCTGACCGTCATCGCGTCGATCGATATGTCCCCCCTCGACGGGAGGGCAGTCCTTGAGATAAACCCGGCGGTTGCCTTTTCCATGATCGACCGGTTGCTGGGGGGGACCGGCAGATTTGAAGGCCAGCCCCGGGAATTCACTGACCTCGAACAGATGCTCATGAAAAAGATATTGGCCAGGGTCGTTGATAACCTGGCCGGAGCTTGGTCAAACCTCATCCAGCTCGAGCCGAGCCTGGAAAACATGGAGACAAATCCACAGTTCATTCAGGTGATGTCTCCCAACGACTCCGTGAGCGTGCTCGCGTTTGAGGTCAGCGCGGAGAATATGTCCGGCACCATGAGCCTTTGCCTACCTTACCTTACGTTGCAGCCGATCATCCCGAGGCTGGGCGCCCAGCAGTGGTTCGCGGAGGGTAGGAGGGGCATCCAGGAATCCAAGAAGCTCGCCCTGCGCAAGGAGATTGAACGTGTGAAGCTGCCCGTATCCGTTGAAGTGGGGAGAGCGACCATCACTGTGAGGGAGCTGCTTGAGCTGGAGCCAGGGGATATCATCAAATTGGACAGGCATGCCCCGAGCGATTTCAAGGTCTTCGTCGGGTCGGGGGCGAAGTTCCTGGGGAGGCCGGGGCTGGTTGGCAGGCACCTCGCTGTGGAGATCACCGCCTTTGCAGGCACAGCGGAGGGTGCCAACACCAATAATGGAAGAATAAACGGCGGCGCCCTGAGCAACAGGGCAAGTCGTGGCAATAGCCGCGAGAGTGGCAATGCCGGCGGCAAGTATGAGAGCAACGGCGAGGGCAAGCGCGCAGTAGATGGCGATGGTAACGCAAATAGCGATGATAACGACGGAAAGGGTGATCCAGGTGCCCAGTCAGGCGCCCAATAATGTCAACAAAGAGGGAAATAGCACGCCCACCCCTATGGAGCTCAAGCCACTCGCGGCTGAGGCTCAACAGCAAGCCGCGGGGAATATCGGGAGGGTTTTGGACCTGTCGCTGCCGATAAGCGTTGAGCTAGGGCGGACTACGATGCTTATCAAGGACATCCTGAACCTCGTGCCCGGCTCCGTGGTGGAGCTTGATAGGATCGCGGGGGAGCCTGTTGACATCCTCGCCAATGGGAAACTCATCGCCAAGGGCGAAGTGGTCGTGATCGATGAGAATTTCGGGGTGCGGATCGTAGACATAGTGGAGCCCGGTGAGAGAGTGGCCGGTGACGATTAGGGTGGCATGGTTCGAAGGAGTGCGGCAATGTGGGCGGTTTTCTCCTTGTTTTAAGGACGATAGTATCTCTCGGCCTCGTCATTGGCCTCATATATTTTACCATTTATATTTTGCGTTATTTCGCATCCAGGGGGCATGGAAAGCTCCTGGCGGGCCGGGCCCGCTCCATGGCGCTCATAGAATCGCTCGCCCTTGAACCCGGGAAGGCGCTACACCTTGTAAGGGTCGGGAAGGAAGTCATGTTGATAGGGACGAGCAATGCCGGCCTTGAACTTCTTGGAAAGGTTGAGGGGTATGGGGATTCCGATTCCCAGGTTTGAAATCGGTATAGGCCAGGCTGCGGCGCCTCAGGACGTTGCAATGTCCCTGCAGATACTGGTCTTGCTTACGATCCTGACCCTGGCGCCTGCTATCCTCATAATGCTTACGTCATTTACGAGGATAGTCATAGTCTTGTCCTTTATCCGTAATGCGCTTGGATCCCAGCAGGTGCCGCCCAACCAGGTCTTGATCGGATTGGCATTGTTCCTTACGTTCTTCGTAATGGCGCCGACCTTGAATAAGATAAATGACCAGGCCTTGCAGCCATATCTAAAAGGCCAGATAACCCAGGAGGTCGCGCTCAAGAGGGCCGTCAATCCGTTGCGGGAATTCATGTTCAAACAGACGCGAGAGAAGGACCTCGCCCTGTTTGTGAAGCTCGCGAAGACGCCCAGGCCGAAGAACCCCAGCGATGTTCCGACCTACGTGCTGATACCGGCCTTTGTCATAAGCGAGATCAAGACGGCGTTTGAGATAGGTTTTGTTATATATATACCGTTCCTGGTGATCGACATGGTCGTGTCGAGCATCTTGATGTCCATGGGTATGCTCATGCTGCCACCGGTTATGATCTCGCTTCCTTTTAAAATACTGCTCTTTGTCATGGTGGATGGTTGGAACCTCGTTATAGGGTCGCTCGTCAGAAGCTTTCATTAGAACCCGGGGATCCGGGGGGAACCAGTGAGAAACAGTAAGAACCAGGGTTAGGCGGTGATAGAGGGTGAATGAGGAATTTGTAATCGGCCTGGGCCAGCAGGCGATCTGGGTTATATTGAAGCTTGCCGCGCCCGCGCTCATATTTGCGCTCGTCGTCGGGATACTCGTGAGCGTGCTTCAGGCCGTGACGCAGATCCAGGAGATGACGCTCGCGCTTGTGCCCAAGATGATCGCGGTCATCGCGGCGCTGATAATATTTGGCCCGTGGATGATAAAGGTGCTCACGGCATTTACTATGGAGCTTTATACGAATTTGCCGAACTACATAAGGTGAATCGGGTTTGAACCAGGTTGCATAAGGTGAATCGGGTTGCCCGGCCGATCAGGTTGCCCGGGGTGGGGCCACGGGATAGTCGGGCAGGGGATAGATAGTGAGTAGAAGGAGTCGAGGCGGGGTAGGTCATGTACCTTACAGGCTGGACCCTCACACAGCTGCAGACCTTTCTCCTTATAGTCGCGCGCGTGGGCGGCGTCTTCGCCTTTGCGCCCGTCTTCAGCGGTTATAATATCCCGGTACAGGTGAAGGCAGCGCTGTGTTTTGCAATAAGCCTGATAGCGCTGCCCGTCGTCGGCGCGGGTGTAGCGGCAGAGGGATATCCAGCGAACATCATTGCTTACAGCCTTATCGTTATAAAAGAAATCCTCGTTGGGCTCGCAATGGGGTATGCTGCGTCGTTGTTCCTGGTGGCTGTCCAGTTTGCAGGAAGCCTTATCGATCTCCAGATGGGGTTTGCCTTTGTAAATATCGTCGATCCCATGGCAAACAGGCAGATCACAGTAATCGGGCAATTTGAATACCTCCTGGCAATGCTGCTGTTCCTCATCCTGAATGGTCACCACTGGCTGATCTCAGCGGTCGTGAAAAGCTACAACGTAGTGCCCCTCGTAGGCGCTGCTGGCGCCGCTGGCAGCCGGCTCGCGGCGGGCCAGGTGTTCCCGGTTGGGATAGTCCAACCGGGTTTGGTAAGGCTCTTTTGCGATATAACAGCCATCGGGTTCAAAATTGCCGCGCCTATTACGGTAACCCTGCTGCTGACGGATATAGCCCTGGGGATCGTGGCGAGGACCGTGCCGCAGATGAATGTTTTTATTGTAGGCTTCCCGCTGAAGATCGCCGTGGGATTTATCATTATGATCGTGTCGCTGCCCGTTTTCGTGGCGATACTCCGAGAGATCTTCTCAGGACTTGAAAGCGAGCTTCTGCTCCTCCTACGCGGAGCATAGGGGTCCCCGCGCACGAGGTAGGTGAGATCGAGAAATGCCGCGAGAGGACAAGACCGAGGCCGCCACACCCCGGAGGCGCCAAGAGGCGCGCAGGCGGGGGCAGGTCGCCAGGAGCATAGAAGTAAATACCGCCATGGTCTTATTCGCTGGCCTCGTGGCTCTCAGTGCATGGGGGACGTCAAGTTTCTCCCAGCTCTTTATATTTACCCAGGGTATCCTGGCGCGAAGCGCAGCCATGGAGCTCAACGAATCACAGCTGGGCTCGATCTCCTGGGCCATCCTGGTAGAGGTCGCCCGGGTTGCAGGCCCTGTGATCCTGGCATGCGCGCTGGCCGGACTCTTAAGCAACATTGCGCAGCTGGGGTTCCTGGTCACCCTGGAGCCGCTCATCCCGCGCCTCGATCGTCTCAACCCGGCCAACGGGCTTGCTCGCCTCTTCTCGCCGAGAGCGGGGATGGAGCTGGTAAAATCGGTGGCCAAGGTCGCTATCGTGGGGTACATAGGTTACTCTACACTGCGGCAGGAGCTCCCCAGGCTTGTCATGGCATCGGGCATGGACAACGGGAGCATAATAGCGCTTATACGCGGGCTCTCACTCAGATTGGGCTTTCGCGTAATCCCGGCCCTGGCCGTCCTTGCGGCTGTCGATTATATATTTCAGCGGCGCGAATTCGAGGCAAATCTCAGGATGACCAAGCAGGAGGTCAAGGAGGAATTCAGGCAGATGGAGGGGGATCCGGTTCTCCGATCGAGAATCCGGGCCAGGCAGCGCCAGATTGCAATGCACCGGATGATGCAGGATGTCCCCAAGGCTGATGTGGTCGTCACAAACCCTACTCATCTCGCAGTCGCACTGAAGTATGACTCGAAAACCATGAACGCCCCCAGGGTTGTAGCCAAAGGAGCCAGGCTCATTGCGGAGAGGATCAAGGCAATTGCAAGAGAGCATAATATCCCGGTCGTTGAAAATCCCCCGCTCGCCCAGGCGCTTTATAAGGCCGTAGATATCGGGAAGGAGATACCCCCCCATCTCTATAAGGCCGTTGCGGAGATCCTGGCGTATGTATTCTATTTGAACAAGCGTGCCGCCAGATAGACTTCCAGTTTGAAAGGATAACCCGGGTGAAAGGTTGGTACACAATGGCAGCAGTGGGGAATCTACGAACCGCCAAGCTAAGAACCGTCAGGCGTATATCAGTCAACAACCTCGCACGGTACAGCGATATTCTCGTCGCCGTGGCTATAGTCGCCATCCTCGTTATGATGATTATCCCGATGCCGACGATGGTTCTCGACGTGCTTCTCACGCTGAATATCACCGGAGCCCTGGTGATACTGCTCGTAACCCTGTATGCGCTCGAGCCCCTCGACTTCTCGGTCTTTCCATCCCTCCTGTTGATCGCGACGCTCTTCAGGCTCGCGCTCAACGTCTCATCTACGAGGCTTATCCTGCTCCATGCCTACGCCGGGAGGGTCATAGAGAGCTTTGGAAATTTCGTAGTCGGCGGGAATTATGTGGTCGGAATGGTTGTCTTCCTCATCCTGGTCGTTATCCAATTCATCGTAATCACAAACGGGGCAGGCAGGGTCGCAGAGGTGGCGGCGCGTTTCACCCTTGATGCGATGCCGGGCAAGCAGATGAGCATAGATGCGGACCTGAACGCCGGCCTTATTACCGAGCAGGAGGCCAGGGCGCGCAGGCGAGCCATCGAACAGGAGGCGGATTTTTACGGCGCCATGGACGGCGCGAGCAAGTTTGTGCGGGGTGACGCCATAGCCGGCATCATTATCACGTGTATCAATATACTTGGCGGGCTCGTGATCGGCGTAGTTCAATTGAAGATGCCCGTGATGGATGCCCTCCAGCGTTACGCCCTCCTGACCGTTGGCGACGGACTCGTGAGTCAGATACCTGCGCTCTTGATCTCCACTGCCACAGGGATTATAGTGACTCGCGCAGCGTCCGAGTCAAACCTCGGTGAGGACCTCGCCCGCCAGGTGCTTGCCCAGCCGAGGGCCGTTGCCATAGGCTCCGGGATGCTACTTCTCTTCGGCATGATCCCGGGCCTGCCCAAGGCCCCCTTCTTTATGATCGCCATAGCAGCAGGGGCGCTGGCGTATGCCCTTTACAACGCCGGGGGGACCGCGACGGAGGAGGCTGAACCCAAACCCGCAGCCCAGCCCAAGGCACCGGAGAACTTTATGAATCTCCTGGCTATCGATCCTCTCGAGCTGGAGATCGGGTACGGCCTTATTCCCCTCACCGATGAGGCCGAGGGAGGGGACCTCCTCAACAGGGTAACCATGGTGAGGCGCCAGGTTGCGCTCGAACTCGGCCTCGTGTTACCTCATATCAGGATACGCGATAATATTCAACTCAAGCCCGAAGAGTATGCTATCAGGATCAAGGGTGTTGAGTTTGCGCGGGGGGAGATATTGATGGGTCGTTACCTCGCGATGAACCCCGGCCTTGCCACCGAGCCCATTCCCGGTATAGAGGTGCGCGAGCCCGCGTTTGGGCTCCCGGCCATTTGGGTGACGGAGGACCAGAAGGAAAACGCGGAAGCAGCAGGCTATACAGTGGTGGACCCGAGCTCAGTCATCGTTACCCACCTCGCCGAGGTCATAAAGGCGCATGCGGCTGAGATCCTGAGTCGCCAGGACGTATCCAACCTCCTTGACAACCTGAAGCAATCACAGCCAGCGGTTGTCGAAGAGGTGGTGCCCGGCCTCCTGACCATCGGTGAGGTCCAGAAGGTGTTACAGAATCTCCTTCGCGAGAGGATATCCATACGCGATATGGCTTCCATCCTCGAGGCGCTTGGGGATCACGCTCGCGTTACGAGGGATATTGATGCCCTGACCGAATATGCCCGGGCAGCTCTCGCCCGCACCATTTGCAGGCAGTATCAGAATGCAGCAGGTGAGCTTGTTGTGGCCACCATCGACCCGAGCGCTGAGGACATCATAGCACAGGCAATACAGCATTCTGAGGCCGGGTCGACACTGGCCCTCGAGCCCGCCGTGGCACACCGTTTCACCGCGGCTCTGGCGAAACAGGCGGAGAAGATGGTGGAATCCGGCAACCAGCCGGTCGTGCTTTGCCGGGCTAGTGTGAGGCCATACGTCAGGCGGCTCACAGAACGCCTCCTGCCCAACCTTGTTGTCCTCTCCTATAACGAGATCGTCCCTGACCAGAAAGTCCGGACAGTGGGGATGGTGAGTATCGACAATGCAAATTAAGAGATACGTGGCGTGGAACGTGCAGGATGCATTGAAAAAGGTCAAGGCCGAACTCGGGCCCGACGCGGTAATCCTGAATGCCCGGAAGCTCCCGTGGCCCGGATTCCTCAAACACTTCATAAGAGAGCGTGCCGAGGTCGTGGCGGCGCTGGACGGGAGGTCCACCTTGGACGGGAGGTCTGCACTCGATGGAAGGCCTGTGCCCGATGGGAGGCTTGCGCCCGACGAGAGGCGTATGCGGGCACGTGAGCCGGAGCCGGGGCCGGATAAACCGGGGCCTTCCGGGGCCGATGACCCGGTCACAAGGGAATTGAAGGAGATCAAGGCTGCTATCGCGCAGCTTGCGGTGAACACGAAGGCCGCCTGGGTGGACCCCGAGTATGACGGGATATATCGCAGGCTCCTCGACCAGGATGTGGATCAAGATATAGCATTATCGTTGATAAATGCTGCAAAGGATGAATTCGAGACCTCCGCGCACCCTAAAATGCTCGAAAAGGTTATTGCGCTTGGCATTAAGAAGATGATTCCCGTTTCAGTGCAGGATTCCCCCGGCGGCGGGGGCTGCAGGAGGATCGCCCTTATCGGGCCTACAGGTGTTGGAAAGACCACAACCCTGGCGAAGCTGGCCGCCAGGTTTGCCCTCGTCGACCACAAGAGGGTCGCCTTTGTTACCGCGGATACATACCGCGTGGCAGCTGTTGAACAACTTAGGACATATGCTGAGATTCTGGGCGTGCCGCTTGATGTTGTTCATACACCCTCGGAAATGAGAGCGGCCGTGGAGCGATATAGAGATTTTGACCTGGTGTTTATAGATACCTCCGGCCGCAGCCCCAAGGATAGGGTTCGTCTTTCGGAATTGCGAGCCTTTGTTGATGCGGCGAAGCCAGATGAGACCCATATCGTCTTGAGCCTCGCGACGAGGTCGGGGGACCTCCTGGATGCCATTAACAGTTTTGGGATCATATCATTCGACCGGATTATTTTTACAAAGCTCGATGAAACCTCGTGCTACGGTGGTATATTGAACGTCACGGCGAGGGCTGGGAAGCCTGTATCCTATGTCACCACAGGCCAGGACGTGCCGGATGATATCGAGATCGCTGATGCGGAAAAGCTTGCGAGCCTGATCATAGGTGATGTCTCATGAGCGGTCAGGTAGAAAAGCTCAAAGTGCTTGTGGAGTCCATGACGAGTGACAGCTTGAGGGTAGACCAGAGCCTGAGGAGTGACCCGGACCCGAGGGGGGAGCTGCCGCGCCTGCAGGCCGGGGAGCCGCGGGTTATCGCGGTTACGAGCGGTAAAGGCGGAGTCGGCAAGTCCAATTTTACGTTGAACACGGCCATATCCCTGGGCCTGTCCGGAACAAGGGTTGCCATCCTGGATGCCGATCTCGGGCTTGCAAATATAGATACTCTCCTGGGTGTAGCCCCCCGCTATAATCTCCTGGACCTCGTTAGAGGGGATGTGGGCCTGGATGAAGTCGTGATAACCGGCCCGGGAAATATCAGGATAATCCCGGGCGGCTCAGGGATTCCGGAGCTTGCCAGGCTTTCAGAGGCTGAGCTTGCAAGGATAATGACCTTCATAACGCAGCTGGAGAGCGAGACAGATATTCTCATGCTTGATACCGGGGCGGGCCTGGGACCCGGCGTCATGGGATTCCTGAAGGCGGTGCGGGATATTATTGTCGTGGTGACTCCGGAACCAACGTCGATCACCGATGCCTACGCCATGATAAAGGCTGTCTACAGTGAAAACCCCGGAGCGGAAATCGGGCTTGTGGTCAACATGGCGAGGGACGGTGCCGAGGGTAGACAGGTTGCAGAGAAGCTAGGCCTTGTAGCCCAGCGGTTCATCGGCCGGAAGCCCCGCTTTGCCGGGTATATCCCCACCGATACCCTCGTGAGGAGGGCCGTGATGCGCCAGGAACCATTCATTGTCGCCTACCCGCAGTCCGAAGCGGCGCGGTGCATCCGGGCTATAGCGCGTTCCCTGGTGCCGCCCGGCGATCCCGCATTCCCGGCGAGCCGGGTGGGGGTGCCCGGGGCGGTCCGGCCTCGTGAGGGACTGGCCGGTTTTCTACGGCGTATACTGGGTTCCTTTTAGGACCCATCCATGATTCGCGGCCGGGCGCTGTTTGGGGCGGACTTTTGCATACTGACCAAGGGGAGGGGGATACCTTGATTCCATCGCGTCTTCTAAGAGTAAACCAGCTGGTCCAGATCAAAGTTGGCTCAGGAGAATACGCGGGGACATACAATAGCCGGATAGAGGACATCCGCGGAGACACGCTTGTCGTGGCCATGCCTGTTGTCAACCGCAGGCTCGTACCTCTTCGACCTCAGAGCGTGATACAGGTAACCGTGGCAGCCCGGGATGCCATCTATACCTTTGATGCAGAAGTGACCAGCCGGACTTTGAAGCCGATCCCCCTGGTTGAACTGAGGGTATTATCAAGGGCCGAAAGGGCTCAAAGGCGCGAACATGTAAGGGTGCCAGCGAAGTTGCCCATCTACTACCGGAACCTCAGCGATCCGATGGCGCATAAGAAGCTGATGGATCCCGCAGAGACCGTCGATATTAGCGGCGGGGGGGTGCTTGCCGCTTTCTCGCCTTCCCATGACGCATCGGTACCCGAGGACGGCAGCGCGCTGGAGCTTGAACTCTACCTCCCGGGGCGCGAATTCCCCATGAGATTGGGGGGCAGGGTGATACGTGTATGGAAGGAAGGGGAGTCAGGGGTTAACGATACATACAGGATGGCAATTTCTTTCACAGAGATCGAGGAGGATGATTACGAAGATATTATCAGGTATATAGTCGAACGTCAACGTGAATTGAGACGAAAAGGAGTGCTTTGAATCACGCCCTGGCGGGACCAGGGTTCGAGGTCTGGAGGAAGGGGAAGGTTCTATGGCAATGCGGCAGGCGCATATTGCCTCGACAACTGGAATGGTTAATATGAGCGCAGGGAACCGCGGGAAAGGTGAGGATGAAGAGTTCTGGGCGAATTATAGGCCTAAAGGCCCGGAGAAGGCCAGGGAGGAGCTCATCCTCAGGTATCTGCCCCTGGTAAATTATATTGCGGGGCGGGTAGCCATTAACCTCCCTCTGAATGTGGAGTATGACGACCTGGTTGAATATGGTATCATCGGCCTGCTTGATGCCGCCAGTAAATTTGAGGCTTCGCGCGGCGTGAAATTCGAGACTTATGCGCAGATCCGGATCCGTGGCGCCATAATGGACGGGATTCGCAACCTCGATTGGGTTCCGCGTTCGATAAGGGCGAAGGCCAGGAAGCTTGAACGCGTTTATGCATCCCTTGAACAGGAGCTGGGCCGCCCCGCTACGGACGAAGAGGTGGCTCAGGCGCTCGGAATCGATAAGAACTCCCTGGATTCCCTCATTTCCGATATAAATCGTGGCGGGATGGTCTCCCTGGATGAACTCCTCCAGGCTGATGAAGACGGGGGGACGGTGGCTATCGTTGACGTGATGAGGGATCCCGATAGCCCGGATCCCGTCAGGGTGATCGAAAAGGCGGAGTTGGTGAAGCGCCTGGGACAGGCCATCGACGAGCTCCCCGATAAGGAGAAACTGGTCATTTCGTTGTATTACTATGAGGAGTTAACCGTCCGGGAGATTGCGGGGATCCTCGGGGTCTCTGAGTCCAGGGTCTCCCAGCTCCACACGCAGGCTATTCTGAGGCTGCACGGGAAGCTGACCTCTGAGGGCTTTATTGAAGCGTAAATATGACGGCGACACTTATCCATATGAGAGGAGGGGAGCGGTGTGTCTATTAGACCTCTTGACGTGCAAAACGTTATTTCCAAGGCTCAAGAGGTTGAGAGAATTCAGAGGGTTCAGGATGAAGGGGCAAAACTCCAACAGCAAGCCTTTGCCTCGGAGCTTCAACGCAAGGCTGATGAGAGATCCCAGCAGGTTACATCAACCCCCGAGTCAAGAGGGAGCAAGATCGAAAACCAGCGCCAGCGGGATGGAAAGAATAGCGGTAAGAGCGGAAAACATAGCGGTAAAGGGAGGGGGCAGGAGGCCGGGGCATATGAGAGCCTCGTGGATATCCAGGGCGGGGCGCCGGGTGGCGCTACAGGGCGAGGTTCGAAACTGGATGTCGAGGTTTGAGAACGCTGAGGTTTGAAAATGTTGGGGTTCGAAAATCTTAAAGCTCGAGCAGGGTGGGCTTGATGATCGAGGTCCTTCGCACATTGCGGGGGACCTTACATATTATTAAGGTAAGACCGCATTAAAGTAAGACCGCAAATTCAAGAGGCAGGAGGTGGCTGACAAAGGGGGTGCATAACGCATGAAAGGAATTATACTCGCGGGGGGCAAGGGAACCCGTCTCAGGCCCCTGACGTTTTCCAGGCCCAAGGGTCTTGTGCCCGTCGTGAACAGGCCTTTTTTAGAATACCAGTTGGAGCTGATGATGGCCAACGGGATCAATGATATCATTCTGAGTCTCAGCTACAGGGCCAGCGATTTCCGGAAGCATTTCGGGGACGGGGCGAGGTGGGGAGTATCCATATCATACGCAATCGAAGATGTACCCCTGGGGACAGCGGGCGCGGTGAAAAACTGTGAGAATCTGTTAGATGGTGAAACCTTCATCGTGTTAAACGGTGATGTTCTTACAGATATAAGGATCTCTGATGTGGTTGATTACCATAGGGCTAAGAGTGGCGAAGCGACTTTGACCCTTGTAAGGGTCGAGGATCCAACCGTCTACGGCGTTGTCGAGACGAATCAGGAGGGCAGGATAACCGGCTTTATTGAGAAACCGGGCTGGGAGGAGGTAGTGACCAATACAATCAATGCGGGTGTTTGCGTTTTCGAACCCGAGATTCTGAGCCGGATAGAAAAGGGCCGGGAGATATCGCTTGAGCGCCACATATTCCCCCAGATAGTCAGGGAGGGCGGGGATATCTACGGGTATGTGGCCGATGGTTACTGGCTTGACATCGGGACGTTACAGCGGTATTTCCAGTGTCATTTTGATATCTTAAATGCCAGGCTCGACGTGATGTTACCCGGGCGGAAGCTCTCGCGCGGCGTCCGCATGGGAAGGGATACGAGGATACATAGATCGGCACGGCTTGTCGGCCCGGTCATCCTCGGCGACAGGGTGACCATCCAGGCAGGGGCTGAGGTCGGGCCCTGGGTTGTCATTGGCGATGAGGTATGCGTCGGAGAAAACGCAGTCGTTGTGGAGTCTGTGGTTCACTCTCACAGCCTTATCAGTAGGCGCTCCAGGGTGCGCCGGTGTGTTGTGGAGAGCGGCTGCCAGATAGGAGAGGAGAGCCAGCTTGAATTCATCGTTATAGCGGCGAATAGCACGGTAGGCCGCGGGAGTCTAATTGATCCGGGACTATCGATGCTCGTATGAGAAATTTATGCACGTTTTTGGTGACCGCGCATATAGTATAAATGAAAAGCGGCTGTCCGTTTCGTAGTGGGAGAGGAAAGGGGGAAAAAAGATGGCTGTGGGTGTGGAGCTAAAGCAGGAGTTGCTCAAGGTTGAACAGGTCGTCGGTGAGGCCACCGTACGAAAGGCCATGCGGGAGAAGGTCACGATTCCGGCTGGCGGGCCGACCGCTGAGAAGGTTGTAAGCGCAGAGGTAGAAGTCAAGACATCAAGCTTTGAAATCATAAAGGATAAGGTCTTCATCGAGGGTACTCTCGGAGTGAAGGTTCTCTACGTTGGCAGGACGGCGGCTGGCACTCAACCCGTTCAGCTCCTGGAAGAAGATGTAGCATATGAGGCTGTTGTGGAAATCCCGGGCGCCCAGCCGGGCATGACGGTTCAGATTTCAGTAAAAGCCCATCAAGTCGGGTTCGATCTTATCAACTCCCAGACCATCGAGGTCGAAATCGTGCTCCAGGCGTTCGCCAAGGTTACCCGCACCGAACAGCTCGAGGTGGTTACCGACGTAACGGGGCCCGAGGGAATTAAAGTTTCTAAAGAATTGCTGAAGGTGGAGGAGGTCGTCGGGGAGCAGACCTCCCAGGCGGTTATAACCGACAGGGTAATGGTGCCTGAGGAGAAACCTGATATCCAGTCCATTATCAGCGTCCAGGCCAAAGCGCGACTCACAGATGTGCAAATCATGGACGACCAGGTTGTCATCGATGGCATGATCGATGTTGACGTTATGTACGCGGCAGACGTCCACGACCCGTACCTCACCAGGCTGCCCGTCCATTTCATGGAGGCCCAGATAAGGTTTACCCACGTTGTCGAGGTCAAGGGAGCGGCCCCGGGCATGCACGTCCAGGTGACCTTCGAAGAGGAAGCGGTCGATTCGGATCTCGTTGATGCCAGGACCATCAGCATCGATGCCGTGCTCAAATTCGTCGTCAAGGTTACCATAACGAAACAAGTGGAGATCGTTACAGAGGTAACCTCCGCCACCGTCGTCCTGGATGTGGCCAAGAGGCTCCTGAAGGTCCAGGACGTTATCGGCGAGGACGTAACCCAGATAATAGTCAAGGAGACGCTGAAGGTCCCGCGGGAAAAGCCGAATCTTGAGAGGATCCTGCGGGTTGATTCGACGGCTAATGTAGAGGACATCAAGATTTTGAAGGATAAGGTGATAGTAGACGGGACGTTGGACCTCCAGACCCTTTACGTGGCGCAGACCATCGAGGGCGACCAGCCGGTTCACCACATGGAGCATAGCCTCAAGTTCACGCAGGTCGTTGAGATCAAGGGCGCTGAGCCCGAGATGGTGGCTGAGGTGCGCGCTGACGTAGAGCACGTTGAGTTTGAGATAGTTGATGATAGAACCTTCCAGGTCAGGATCCTCGTGGCGATCACCGTGAAGGTCACGGAACCGCTCCAGCTTAATGTCGTGATCGATGTGGTTGTGGTGACACCGCCCGAGGCGCCGTGCCCGACGCCGAAGATGACTTTCGTGACCGTGCAAAAGGGCGATACGCTATGGTCTCTGGCCCGAAGGTATAACACGACGGTGGAGGCAATTGTTAAGGCCAACAATATAGCCGATCCTAATATGATCCAGGTCGGGCAGGTTCTCCAAATCCCCGTTTGCCCGCCGCCTAAGGGGTAGAAAGGGCCCACCAGGAAGACCGGCGGGACCCGTCGATTGGCTTGGAGCCGTACAGGAGATAGGAGATCACGGGCAGGACGGGCATCCCGTGGTCTTCCTGTGTATGAATTTTTGGTGTGAATTATGAATCTATGAATTATGGATTTGGGCCTTCTGATATTCAGTAAAAGGAAAAGGAGGGAAAGGTGAAATGGTTCTCAAGAAGGAACGGCTGAAGGTGTTTGAGGTGGTCAACGAGAACACTGTAAGGGCCGTCGTGAGGGGCGTCCAGGGCGTTCCCCAGGGGAAGCCCAACATCGAAAAGGTTCTCGGGATCGTGAATGTAACCGTCTCAGCCACCGGGACAGCCATTCCCAATAAGGTTATTATTCAGGGGACCGTGACGACCCAAACCCTGTACGTTGCAGCCATGCCCGACCAGCCTGTCCATCACATGCATCACACGCTGACCTTCCTCCAGTATGTTGATGTCCCGGGCGCCGCTCCCGGCATGAACGTATTCATACGGTCGAGGGTGGACTATTCCAATGTTATCATGCGCTCCCCTGATACTGTTGAAATAGAGGTTATAATCGAGTTCTTCGTCAAGGTGACCCAGCTGGTGGAGCTCGATGTTGTAACTGACGTCCAGTTCAAGAGCATACCGGCAAGGGTCAAGAAAGAACTTGTAAAGGTCGAAGAGGTTCTCGGGGAGAATGTAGCCCAGGTAAACCTGAGGGATACCCTGACGATCCCTCCCGAGAAACCGCCGGCTCTGAAGATCCTCAATATAGTAGGGTGGGAGGTAGCCTTCACCGAGGTCCGGGTCATCCCGGATAGGGTGGTGGTCCAGGGGACTTTGACTACCCAGATTATATATGTCGCGGAGACGCCTACAGGAGACCAGCCGGTACATCATGCGCATCTCACGACGAGCTTCTTTACATACGTGGAGATCCCCGGGGCTCGTCCGGGTATGATGGTCGAGGTCACGCCATCGGTGGAGTTCGCCCAGGCTCGATTGATAACCGGCACCACCGTTCTCCAGGAGGTCATACTCAAGCTTTCGGCGAGGGTTACGGAAATGGTCCAGATGCGGGTTGTGACTGACGTCCGCTCCGACAAGATACCGATTAAGCTCGCGACTCACCTGGTCAAGATGAGCGAGGTCGTAAATGAGGCTACGAAACAGATAAATTTGAGGCGCCAGGTGACTGTACCCGCCGTCAAGCCGCCCGTCGGGAAGCTTCTCGGTATATTTGATACGAAGGTCGAGATCACGAGCGCCGAGATCCTTGATGGCAAGGTTGTAATTCAGGGTAGGGTGACGGTCCAGACCGTCTATGTGGCCGCGCTGCCGGACCAGCCTGTACATGAAGTCCAAAGCGTCATAGAGTTCACAGATTTCATCGATGTCCCGGGCGCGCTGCCCGGTATGGAGGTCCAGGTCCGGCCTCAGGTTGAATTCTCCAACGTCCAGATGGTCCCCATGCCCGAGCTCCCATATGGGGGCACAACACAGCTTCTAATCGATGTAGTCCTCGAGGTCTTTGTTAAGGTGACCAAGATGGTGCAAATAAATGTCGTAACCAATGTTACCACACCACCGGACTGGCGCGACTGGGAGCCAGCCTAAGTTAGTGCGCAAAAATCCCTGCCCTTTTTGGCACTTGCATAGGGTGTCTCGCATCTCTACGCCCGGTGGACGCGGCTAGTCGAGCAGGCCGCTCCGGTAAATGATAAATCGCCGCAAATGATAAATCGCCGCCGGACGGCGAAACGGCACGCACGGGCACAGCGAGACGGGAACGGAGAGCCGCTACGCAAAGAGAGCCGCTAAGTAAGGAGAGCCGCTACGTAAACCAGGAGGGCGACAGGCCATGCTGAATATGGCGGGCTGTCGCCCATTTATTGCCTATTTATTTGGCCTGTTTGCTTTAATCCAGGAGCATGTAATTTTTACCATCCTGACGCGCGAGGTGGGGAAATACTTTCCACCCGATGTGTTTGATTTAGTCTGATTTGAAGTTTGAAGCTTGAAAGGAGGGAGAGGGATGACGACCAGCATCTCGGATTTTAGGAAAAAGCGAGTGAAGACGGAGTTTGTCGTTGCGGAGGTATCATCCAGCACAGTCGTTCGCGAGACGCTCACGGTGCCGGCTGGTAAGCCCGACGTGGCCTCGGTCCTGAGCGCCCGGGAGGAACCCGTAATCACCCGGGTTACGATAATACCCGGGACAGTTATAATCGAGGGCACACTCACCATTAATATTATGTATGTCGCGGCGGTGCCTTCACAACCTGTTCACTTCTTTGAGGCCACAGTTCCCTTCACCCATTTTGTTAATATACCGGGGGTATACCCCGGAATGATAGCAGAGGTCTTCGTCACGGCGCAGTTCGGCAGCTATACCGTGGTCAACCCGAGAACGGTTGAGGCTAACGTTATACTGGAGTTCAGGGTGCGCGTGATTAGGGAGGAGATTATCGAGGTCGTGGTCGAGCTCCCTGTTGAGGTGATTCCTGTTCCCGCCCCGCCGGTCGAGCGCAGGAGGATCACGCTGGAGGAGGCTATTCTGCAGGGGGAGGCGGAGACGGTTGCCACGGGTAACATAGCCATACCTGCGGGGAGCCCGTCTGCTGCAAGCGTCATTCATGTCGATGGGGTTTCCAGGGTTGTGGATGTGGATGTGATCCACGGAAAGGTTATTGTGGACGGCCGTATCGATGTTCAGGTGCTTTATGTGGCCGCCCTGCCGCAGCAGCCGGTCTTTGCCGTAGACGGCTCCATCGACTTCAGCGGTTTCATAAGCTTACCCGGCGTGGATCCCGGGATGTTTGCATTTGTGATCTCCCAGGTGGAGGATATCAGGGCCGAGGTTGTGGATCCACGCAGGATAAGAGTCCGCGCCATCGTCAAGTTAAAGGCGATCGTCACTTTCCGTAAGGAATTGGAGTTCATATCCAGGATAGAGGTTCCAACTCCCCCGCCGCTCATCACAAGGGAATTTCTCGCCGAAGAGATCGTGGGGCAGGCCGAGCAGACATCAGTGGTTAAAGCCACGGTGGGCGTGCCGCCGGGTAACCCCAGCATATCCCGGGTCATCACGGTTACGGCCAGAGCCAAGGTCAAGGAGGTCGAGGTTATCCAGGACAAGGTCATAGTCGACGGCATATTGCATATTACAGTGCTCTACGTTGGGGCCCTGCCTGACCAGCCGGTTTTCGCGGCTCAAGATACAATATCATTTCTGACCTTTGTACAGATCCCGGGGGCCATGCCGGGGATGCTCGCGGTGGCGGATGTCGATGTGCAGAAGGCCACGGCTGAGCCCATAGGGCCGAGGGCTTTTGATGTCCGCGTCGTCTTAAAGACCTGGACGATCGTGACCGAGATCAGAACCATCCCTATCGTGGTCAGGGAGCGGGAGGTTGAGGCCGTTCAGCCAGGCGTGGCGCTGGCGCCGCCGGTGGCGGGGAGGGTGCACGTAGTGAAGCCCGGAGAGAGCCTGTGGATGATAGCGCAGACTTACGGGGTTTCGGTCGAGGCGATTGTGCGGCTCAACAATATCAGGGACCCGGAGCGGATCGAGGTCGGGGAGGCCATCACGATACCGGGGGCTTGAGGCCCCCGGGCGCTGGCCATCCCACTAAATCACCCCACGAATCACTCGAATGGGCGATTGTGAAGCATACCTGCCCGGTGCTACACTGTAGGTGCCAAGACTTCAACATCGTGCCGCGGTCGCATCACCGTCAAGCGGACAAGCTGTATCCTCATGTAGGGGTGAGAAGGGTTGCAGGGGAGGAAGGTAGTTTTTCTCTTAACCGGGCTCCTGGTCGCAATCGCAATGCTGTCTTTGTTATCCAGGGGATTGGAGTCGAGGGCTCAGGTTACCCCGGTTGAGACGCGCGAGGTAACCAGGCGCGACTTGGTCGCGACGATAACGGCGAGCGGTATCGTAAAGTCGGCAGTCAGGGGCGAGATCCGGTCTGAGCTGGACGGGAGGGTGGCACGGGTTAATGTGCGAGAAGGAGAGACGGTGTTCCCCGGCCAGGTTATTCTTGAGCTCGACCGGGCGGAACTAGCTCTCGAGTATGACAGGGTCAATGCCGACCTTGCGGCGGCGGAGGCAGATTTAGCTCATCTGGGGAGTATGAGGGCGGACTCGGGTCAGGACTTGGAAATTCTTCAGGCGCAGGCTAGGCTCGCGCTTGCCCGCACCAGGTTTGAAGATGTCTCCCGCGGCCCGGCGGAGGTAGATGCGGTCCGGGCCGAAAGCGCGCTTGACCAGGCGGAGATGGCCTTGAGGGAAGCGGAGAGGGACGCAGCCTTGATGAAGGAATTGTATGAGGCGGGCGCGGTCCCCCGGGACACCATGGATGAAGCGGTGGCGCGGTTCGAGACATGCCGGTTGCAATATGAGGTTGCAAAGAAGGAACGCGAGGCCATAGCCAATGCCCCCCGGAGGGCCGACGTTGATGCGGCCCTGGCGCAGCTTAGAGAGGCTGAGGCCGGTTTAGCCCTCGCTGAGGCGCAAGCTCGATCCCGCGAGGCGGCGGAACGGGCTGCCGAGGAGCGGGTCGCCCATATCAAGGCGCATTTGAAGCTTCTCGAGAAGCAGCTGAGCGCTACAAGGCTGAAGGCACCCGTAGGAGGAATCCTGGCTTCTCTCATCATATCGCCGGGAGATCTCGCCAGCGCAGGGGCACTTGTAGGAGAGGTTATAGACCCCGGCCGGCTCCTTGTCGAGGCGGCCGTGGATGAGGTAGATGCGGGCCATATCAGGGTGGGGCAAAGGGTAAAGGTCAGTTCCGATGCATGCCCGGGGCAGGAGTTTGATGGGGTGGTCACGTATGTGGCGCCTTGCGCCATACCTGAACGAGGGGTTTCCAGGTTTAACGTCAGGGTCGCTCTGGATAAAACTCACGCGGGCCCGACCGGCGGGGCCCTCAGGCCGGGGATGTCAGCGGACGTTGAGATAATCACGGCACGCAGGTCCGGTGTCCTGGCGGTCCCAGCCCAGGCGGTCGCTATGCGGGGAGGGCGGAAGGTTGTCCTTATTGCGGCCGGTGGCAAGGTTAAGGAAGTCCCCGTGGCGTGCGGGCTTGAAACCCTCACAGATATCGAGGTTGCAGGGAATTTACAGGCCGGCGATGAGGTAATCGTTGGGCCATACGAGGTCTTGGAGACTTTGAGTGACGGGGATGCTGTCTCGGTCAAGCGGGATAACCCCAGGCATTTTATAGAGTTCAAAGTGGAGTAGACCCGCATGCATCTGGGGCGGTGGCTCCGAATGCTCTGATGCAGCGCCGCAGGGAATGAGAGAGGAGTTCAATATATGGGCTTCACGGAGTGCTTAAGCCTGGCATTGTCCAGCATTAAGACGAATAAGATGAGGTCTGGCCTTACCCTCCTGGGCATCGTAATCGGCGTCGCTTCCGTGATCGTAATGATATCTATTGGCGAGGGCGCGCGGCAGGAGGTTTCGGGGGAGTGGGGCGATCTCGGGTCCAACCTGATTCTGATTCAACCGGATTATCTTGACGCTGACGTAAAGCGAGGAGATTTCAAACCCCTGAGGCTGGAGGACGCGGATGCCATCGGGGAGCTATGCTCGCTTGTAGCTCGCGTAGCACCGGAGGCGATAAACCGGGGCCTGGCGAGGTATGGAAGCAGGCACGAGGAGGTTACTACCATATATACTACGAGCGATTTCGCCAGGGTTGGCGGTGTTAGCTTGAAGACCGGGCGCTTCTTAAATGAACTCGACATTATTAGACGGCGCCGGGTAGTGGTGCTGAGTTCGCGTGTCAGAGAGAGGCTGTTTCCCGGTGGAAACCCGCTGGGGAGGAAAGTCAAGCTAAACGGGCAGGGGTTTACCGCAATTGGCATCGCGGACGAGGTCAATAAGGGCGTTACCTTTACCGGTGATAGCACCCAGGATATGCTGGTCTACCTGCCTATTTCCCTGGCAGACCGTATGATCGGGTCAAGCGCTGTTTCGGTGATCCTCGCCCAGTCTACCGGGGCTGACGTTATTGACCAGGCCTGTGAGCAGATAGAGGCGGTCTTGAGGCGGCGATATGGTGCGTCCTTTAAATATAAGGTACAGAACCTCGAGGCCATGGTAAGGGCTGCACGGGCCACGATGTCCATATTTACGGCGATTTTGGGAGGGATTGGAGGCATATCTCTCCTGGTTGGCGGGGTTGGGGTTATGAATATAATGCTCGCCACGGTAAGCGAAAGGACTCGGGAGATAGGGATACGTAAAGCAATAGGGGCGAGAAGGCGGGACATACTTCGTCAATTTATTGTCGAAGCAGCGGTGATGTGTACTACCGGCGGTGTGGTCGGGATAATCCTCGGGAGTGCCGCAGCGCGCGCCATTGCAGGCATTGCCGGATGGCCGGCGCTTGTATCCCCCTGGTCGGTTGGTGTTGCGCTATTCGCCTCATCGCTGGTTGGACTGGCATCCGGGACATATCCAGCCTGGCGGGCGGCCAGGCTCAGGCCTGTGGAGGCGCTGAGATATGATTGATAGCATATACGATCTATAGCGTCTTTTCGCGTTTTTTCTGTTCGCCTGTCAGCTGATTTCCAGGCGGGCTCTACAAAAAGCAACAAGTTCCTTCCATGCCTCCATGCTATAATACCAGGGAAAGGTTGGAGGCAGGGGGAGTGTATCAGGTGAGCCGCAGCAGGCTTGCGACTATTCTTGTAGGTGCTATCCTGGGTAGGGCTCTTTTATTTAATTCTGTGTCGCCATTTGGGATCGCATATGTAGGGGCGGTGGGGGCGGCGCAGGGGTCGTTTGCCATCTGGTCGCTCACCGGTGTGGTAATCGGCATCTTAAGCCGCAAGCACGATTTCAGGTGGTTTGACCCCCGGGCTCTTGGTTACCTTACCACTCTGGTTTCGGTCTACATCGTGTCACACCAGCTTTATACCAGGGCCGTAACGTCCCGGTGGAGTCTCGGGATCGCCGTCGGCGGGGCAGCTTTCGCGACCGGGATTATCGCCCGCACCGCCTTCGGGCCGGGGAATGGCGACATACTCCTGGTCGCCGCCGAGGCCTGCCTTGCAGGTATAATTGCCTCCGGATTGTTCCGGGGCCGCAACGTCGCTGCCCGTGACGATACGGATGGGAGCCCGGAAGCTGTGGTATTGTTACTTGCGGGGCTTGTGGCTGGCCTTACGGGTATTCAAATGTGGAGACTCTCCATAGGCAACATTATAGGGGGCGCCTGTGTGGCAGGGCTCGCGCTCTTGGGTGGGGCCGGCCCGGGTGCGGCGGGTGGCGCAATGATAGGACTCGTATGTGCCATGTCTCAGGAGAGGATCCTCCCCCTCGCTGGTTCGTATGCGTTTGGAGGACTTATCGCCGGCCTGTGCCGGGAATACGGTAGGGTCGGGGCTGCAGCCGGATTTGCCCTTGGGAGCGCGATGCTTTCTTTTCAGATTACAAGCGGGGCCGCGGTACCTATATTTATAGCGGAGAGTTTTCTGGCCTCGATGCTTTTCCTGGTGGTGCCAGGGGGGGTGCTTCCACGTATAGAGCATATTGTGCCGGTAGCAAAGCCGGCGCGGGGCTGCGAGGCAGCCCGTGCCAGGAGGCTCCGGGAACAGATATCAAAGAAGCTTGGGGATTTTTCGAAAATCTTCGAGGAACTGGCCTCAAACCTCGAACATGTCCCGCAGGCGAGCACCGTCAAGGACAAGGCCGAGGCTATTACTCTTCTCCACATGATAATGTCCCTATGTTGCGGGAATTGTATCTCTTACTATAACTGCTGGTCCAAGAATTTCTATAAGACTTACAGGGATATGCTTGACCTGCTGGCGCTTGCCGAATTGAAAGGGGTTATAAGCACCGATGATCTCTCTAACCGGATCGGGAAGTGGTGTATACAGACGAGACGGCTTGTGGAGACGGTTAACAGACTCCTGCAGAATTATTCAGTGGATCGCCACTGGGTGAGGAAGCTCGCTGAAAGCCGGGCGATGGTATCGGGGCAGCTGAGAGGGATTTCCGATATGATGCAAGGCCTTGCGGCGGAGCTTGCCGCCAGCATCGAATTCGATGAAAACATAGAGAACCGGATCGCAAGAGGCCTTGCAGAAGTTGGGTTGCCGGCGGGCGAGGTGAACGTGATACGGTCGCGAGAAGGAAAGCACCTGGACATCGTCATATCCAGGCATGCGTGCGCCAATGCGGAAGAATGCAGGAGGGCAGTAGCCCCTATCGTGTCGGGAATCGTTGGACAGCCGCTTATTGTATGGGGTGCTAATTGTGAGGCCAAAATGAGCCGGCCCGTATGTGAATTCCATTTGACGCCGGCCAGGAACCTCCGTGTGACAACCGCCGTAACTAGGGTGGCAAAGGATCGTGGCGGTATCTCAGGAGACGCTTATTCCACGATTGAGCTCAGCGATGGTAGATTTGCAATCGTCTTGAGCGATGGGATGGGCGTGGGACCCCAGGCGGCTGCCGAAAGCACCACAGCTGTTTCGATGCTGGAACGCCTCATTGAGGCTGGATTCGACCATGAGTTTTCGGTCAAGACCGTAAACTCCATCCTACTCTTGAGGTCCCCCGGCGAGACATTCGCAACGGTGGACCTCGCTGTGCTCGACCTGTTCACGGGGGACACGGAATTCATAAAGATAGGATCCTCGCCGAGTTTCGTGAAACGCGGTGGGGAAATCATAACGGTGAGATCTTCATCCTTGCCCGCAGGCATCTTCAGCGCCATAGATATTGAGAAATCACGGAGGCGCCTCATTGATGGGGATATCCTCATAATGGTGAGCGATGGGGTTATCGATTCCAGGCTCGACCCTACCGGGAGGGATGAATGGTTTATCCGGATGTTGAGGCGGCTTGATAGCAACGATCCTCATCATATCGCGCGGGCAATCGTGGACAAAGCGAAGGAGAATACTGGCGGCAGGTTGCTTGATGACATGACAGTGATTGTAGCCAGGGTGGACCGGCAGGGGCGTAACAGGGGTTGTATGTCTCATGTTGCTAGCCTCAAAACTGGCGCGTGACTGGAGGCAGGCGCCTCAGTTGTGCCAGGCGGACGCCGCCATAGGGCGGGCAGCGCCGTCTGGTATTGTTTTGTCTTGTTGCATAATTAATTCACACAATTGAGTTGCAGATATTAGGTCTTGTCTGTTATGATAATACGAGGATGCAAGAGAGAGGATGCGAGAACAGGTCAGGGCCAAGACAAGCCCCCGCATCCCGGATTTCGGGGGACAAGGTCTATGATTGACGCAGTTAGGGCAGCCATAGAAGACTACAGGATGCTCGAAAAGGGCGATCGCGTTGTTGTTGGGGTATCCGGAGGGCCCGACTCGGTAGCCCTCTTACATATCTTACATAGCCTCGCCGCCGAGTATATGCTGGTTCTACATGTCGCGCACCTGAACCACATGTTCCGGGGGAAGGATGCCGAAGAGGATGCCAGGTTCGTCGAGGAATTCGCCGGCAGCCTCGGGCTCCCCTGCACCGTCGAGGCTTACGATGTCCCGGCCTACCTGAGGAGGACGGGACGTTCGGCTCAGGATGGGGCGCGTGAGGTCCGCTATGATTTTTACAGGCGTGTTGCCCGGGATGTCGGGGCAAACAAGGTTGCGCTCGGTCATAATGCCGACGATCAAGTCGAGACGATCCTCATGCGACTCTTTAGAGGCTCAGGACTTGCAGGTTTGACGGCCATACCTCCTGTCAGGGCCGAGGGTGATGTAACCTATATCAGGCCGCTCATCAGGGTTACCCGTTCGGAGATCTCAGCATATTGCGAGGCAAACAACCTCGCCACCAGGCTGGATGCTTCAAATGTAAAGCCCAAATATCTCAGGAATAAGATAAGGCTTGAACTAATCCCGCTGCTGGAGCAGAAGTATAACAAGCGTATCCGCGAGGCCCTTCTCAGGACGGCCGATCTCTTGCGCCTGGATTCGGACTACATCGAGGGAATGGCTCACGAGGCTTTCTTGGAGGCGCTCTTTGATTGGACGGAAAACAGCGTCATCCTGGATTCCAACGTGCTGTTCCGGCAGCACGGAGCCATCCAGGGAAGGGTCATCCGTCAGGCCGTAGCCAGGCTCAAGGACGGTGAGGTGAAGGATATAGAATCCGAGCATATCCGTTCAGTCCTCGCTATGGCAAGGCGGGGTGCTTCAGGTGCGAGCCTCGACCTGCCTGATGGCATAACGGCCGAATATGAGTACGGAAAGCTGAGGCTTCGTATTGGAAGTAAAAGAGCCGCGCCCGCACCGGGGCGGCCCTTCGTCCCTGAACGTGTCCTGGCGGTCCCCGGGGTCACCCGTGTCCCTGAACTGGGCTGTGAGATCGAGGCGAGGGTGCTCGATGTGGGGGAACTGCCACCACCATCTCCCGGGACGAGAAGGTGCAATACTGGTTGTCAAGCCTGTTTTGAGGAATACCTGGATTTTCATGCGGTCCGTGGCCCTTTGGTCGTAAGGACCCGCCGCCACGGTGACAGGTTTAGACCTCTGGGCATGAACGGGACCAAGAAGCTGAAGGATTTCTTCATAGACCTCAAGATCCCGAGGGGACGCCGGGATGTTATTCCCCTCATCGTTACAGGGGATGAGATAGTCTGGGTCATCGGGTATCGTATTAGCGATAGCTTCAAGGTAACCAAAGCCACCAGGAGGGTGCTTCACCTGACAGCTCGATTTTCAGCACCCGCATAGGGCGTCTCGCATCTCTCCGGTCGGCGGACCCGGCCAGGGAGACGGGGCTTGACGGGGCTTGAGCTTGGTGTCAAGCGTCAATGACTTTGTCACCCGAAACTAGTCTGTGATTATGTCACCGATGTAGATAATTAAGGGGTTGGCTCCGGCCCGGGCCGGGGATTGTATTTGCAGCTTCGCCCCCTGTCAAGGGCAAGGGCTTCGCCCGCCCTGGCAGGGCGCCCTTGACAGGGGGCGAAGCTGCAAATACCTGGCAGTCAAGGGCCGGAGGCCAAGAGAGTCAGCAGCGTGTGGCTGTCACCGTCTCTTTGGCGGTATAGCGAGTCCTTGGTATGGGTGCCCATTTGCGCCATGGGTGGTTTGGCCCCGGTTTGTAAGAGGACGTAGA
>DUMQ01000010.1 GCA_012839815.1 Bacillota bacterium
GACGGCGCGCTTGCGGCGCGCCTCCGTTGAAATTTGGCGTGAGGGCCTTGCCAAATTTCAAAAGGCCCCGTCACGCAAGCACCGTAAGTCCTGGAAAAACGTCAGTAATCTTCGAACTTACACTTAGAAAAGCCCGGATATCTTGCCCGCTTCGTCTATATCAACCAGCTCAGCCGCGGGGTGCTTGGGCAGGCCCGGCATGGTCATCATGGTACCGCACAGGGGTACAAGGAATCCCGCACCGGCAGAAGCTCGCACCTCGCGCACCGTCAACTTCCAGCCCCTGGGCGCGCCCCTCAGGTTGGGGTCATCCGAGAGCGAGAGCTGCGTCTTGGCCATGCAGACCGGCAATGTTCCAAGACCTTGTTCGGTAAGGACCTTGATTTGGCGCTCCGCGTCCCCTGTGTAGACGACGCCGTCGGCACCGTAAATCTGTGTCGCAAGGGCCTCGATCTTCTCCTTTATGGGCGCATTGAGATCGTAGAGGAAGCGGAAGTTTGGCTTCTCCTTCTCCAGGGCGTCGAGTACAGCTTCGGCAAGCTCCCTGCCGCCATCCCCGCCCTTCGCAACCACCTCGGAAACTGCCGCGCGCACGCCGAGCTCTTCGCAATGACGCTTCAGGAAATCCAGCTCCACATCCTCATCGGTGGGGAACCTGTTTATAGCAACCACCACCGGGAGGCCAAACCTCTTCGTCAGGTTCTCGATGTGTTTATCCAGGTTCGAGCACCCCCTGGCGAGGACGTCCAGATTGGTCTCGGTCAGCTTATCCTTGGGGGCGCCGCCGTGGTGATTCAGAGCCCTCACTGATGCCACCAACACAACGACGTCGGGGCGCACATCCGTTATCCGGCACACAATGTCAAAGAACTTCTCGGCACCCAGGTCCGCGGCGAACCCGCCCTCCGTGACCACGTAATCTGCGAGCTTCAACGCCAGCTCAGTCGCGATGATGGTGTTATTGCCATACGCGATGTTGGCAAATGGGCCGCCGTGCACGAAAGCCGGCTGTCCCTCCAGCGTCTGGACGAGATTCGGCTTGAGTGCATCCTTGAGGATGACGGCCATCGAGCCCACGGCCTTGAGATCGCGGGCATATACCGGTTTCCCATCGCGCGTGTAAGCCACCAGGATACGACCGAGGCGTTCCTTGAGGTCCTCCATGCTCCTGGACAGGCCGAGGATCGCCATGACCTCCGAGGCGACCGTTATATCGAAACCCGTTTCGCGCGGGAAACCATTCCCCTTGCCGCCGAGCCCGACGATAACGTTTCGCAGCTGCCTGTCGCTTATATCCATCACCCGCCGCCATACAATCCTCAGGGGATCTATGCCGAGCTCGTTCCCGTGGACCACATGATTGTCAACCATGGCGGCCAGAAGATTGTGCGCCGCGCCCACAGCGTGGATATCACCGGTAAAATGGAGGTTTATATCCTCCATCGGCACGACCTGCGAATACCCGCCGCCAGCCGCCCCTCCCTTGATACCGAAAGTCGGGCCGAGCGATGGCTCGCGCAACGCCACCATAACCTTCTTTCCCAGCTTTCCCAGGGCCTGCGTGAGGCCCACAGCTGTGCAGGTCTTCCCTTCCCCGGCGGGGGTGGCCGTGATTGCGGTAGTGTAAATCAACTTCCCGTTTGGCCTGGATTTAAGGCGCCTGTAAACATCCAGGCTGACCTTTGCCTTGAATTTGCCATATGGCTCAATATCGTCGTCCGAAAGGCCTATCGATCTAGCTATATCCGAAATCGGTCGCAGTTTAGCAGCTTGTGCTATCTCAATATCAGGTAGCACCAGCGTTCCGCCCCCTTCGGCCTTTAAGCCTTTTCTTGATTGTGACCTTTCTTGCGGTATAGCGGCCCGGACCTGTCTCGGAGGCCTATCTCAATCTTCCCCTGGCCTCCAGACTCGCACTCGCCTCCCATCACTCGCCTTTCAACTTACCACCCCCTGGACCGGATATACTCGTGAATCCCCCTGGCAGCCAGCTTCCCCGCCCCCATGGCGGCTATCACAGTAGCCGACCCCGTGACGATATCGCCACCCGCAAAGACCCCGGGGATGCTCGTCTCGCCAGTCTTCTCATCTATGATAATGTTTCCATGCCTTCCAAGTACGAGTCCGGGTGTCCTCTTCGTAAGAAGGGGATTGGGGTCCGTCCCGATAGCCGAGATCATGGTGTCGATCTCCAACGTAAACTCGGAACCTTTGACCGGCACCGGCCGCCGCCTTCCGCTCTCGTCCGGCTCGCCAAGCTCCATCCTCATGCACTCCATCCCTGTGACCCACCCCTTTTCATTCCCGATAACGCGGACGGGGTTGGTCAGGAGCATGAGTTCCACGCCCTCCTCCTCTGCGTTCTCGATCTCCTCGGCCCGCGCGGGCATCTCGGCGCGCGACCTGCGGTAGACTATCATCACCTTCTCCGCTCCCAGCCTGAGAGCAGTGCGGGCCGCATCCATCGCCACGTTGCCGGCCCCCACCACGGCGACCCTCTTCCCCGTCTTAATAGGGGTATCATACTCGGGGAAGAGGTAGGCCTTCATCAGGTTTGACCTCGTCAGGTACTCGTTTGCCGAATAAACGCCGTTCAGATTTTCCCCCGGGATCCCCAGGAAATGCGGCAGGCCCGCACCCGTCCCTATAAAAACGGCCCTAAACCCGTCGTTGAACAGGTCGTCGATGGTGAGAGTCTGGCCTATAAGCATATTAGTCCGGATCTCGACCCCGAGATTCTTCACATATTGAACCTCCTCATCGAGGATGGCCTTGGGCAATCTGAACTCAGGGATACCATAGCGCAACACACCGCCAACCTCGTGAAGGGCTTCGAACAGCACGACCCTGTAGCCAAACTTGGCCAGCTCCGCTGCGCAGGTTAGACCTGCCGGCCCCGATCCCACCACGGCCACCTTTGCGGTTGCACCTTCGTTACCGGCCGCGGGCGAATTGCCACCCAAGGTTGCAAGCTCGCGGCGCTCCCAATCCGCTACGAACCGTTCGAGCGCCCCTATGGCCACGGGCTTCTGGTTTTTGGCCCTGCCCAGCGTGCATACGGCCTCGCACTGGGTCTCCTGGGGGCAAACCCTACCGCAGATGGCAGGCAGGCTGTTTTTCTCCTTTATCTTCTTCGCCGCCTCCCCAAATCTTCCTTCCCTGAGGAGGGCGATAAAGTCTGGTATGTCAACCCCCACAGGGCACCCGCCCACGCAAGGTCGCTTGGGGCACTGGATACACCTTTTTGCCTCGCTTATCGCAGTCTCAGGAGAGTATCCCAGCGCGACCTCATTGAAATTCCTTATCCTCTCCCGCGGATCCTGCTTCGGCATCTGGTGGCGCTGAGCTATCTCTCTTGGCATTTACATCCCTCTCCTTGTGCACGGAACCTCTCCATAGCGATCCTCTCCTCTTCGAGGAATCGATTCTGGCGAGCCATCAGCTCCTCGAAATCGACCTTGTGGCCGTCAAAAGCAGGGCCATCCACGCAGGCAAACTTGACCTCCCCGCCTACCGTCACGCGGCACCCGCCGCACATGCCTGTCCCATCCACCATGATCGGGTTCAGGCTCACGACCGTCTTAACACCGAAATCCCGGGTTACCCTCGCCGCCGCGCGCATCATAGGAAGCGGGCCTATAGCCACAACCTCATCGACCTCTTTCCCGCTTTCAAGAAACTTCCTCAAGAGATCGGTCACAAAGCCGTGGTGCCCGAAACTCCCGTCATCAGTGCTGTACCCAACATGATGGCTCACCTTCTCCATTCTCTCTTTAAAAATGAGCATTTCCTTCGTCTGAGCCCCTATGAAGGACACCACCTTGCTCCCGAGCTCATAAAACCGTCGAGCCTTGGGGTACATCGGCGCAACCCCGAGGCCTCCTGAAACGCAAACCACGCAGCCAACCTTCTCGATGTGCATCGGCGTCCCGAGGGGGCCAACCAGGTCCGCCAGGGAATCGCCAACCTCAAGGGTTGCAAGCTGGGAGGTGGTCTTCCCGACCTCCTGGGAAACCATGGTTATGGTGCCCTTTACGGCGTCATAATCAGCTATTGTGAGCGGGATCCGCTCGCCTTTCTCATGAACGCGGAGGATCACGAAATGGCCGGGCTGCGCCTTTGCGGCTATCTCGGGAGCATAAACCTCAAACTCCGTGATCCTGGGCGCCAAAACCTCTTTTCTGAGAATCTCGTTCATATGACCATTCCTTCCTAAAGACATGAAGCCGTGAAGACTGCGAGAACATGTAGCCTATAGATTAAATCCTATAAATTCAATCAGACAATCATCCTCTATGGTGGTACATCCTGGTGCCAATGTCAAGAGCCTTCTTGTCAAGTGTCGTCTCGTCAAGTGTCTTCCTTCATCCCTCGGCCTGCGAATCACGGGCAGTCCGGGTATTCTCCCCAGGGGCTCCGCATAGATAATAGGCTAGGTGCATGAGCTCAAGGCTGAGATCCGAGTTGTGAAGGCGGACATGAGATGGCACCGCGAGCTTCGCAGGGGCAAAGTTGAGGATCCCGTCGATCCCCGCGTCAACACAAGCGTCAACGACCTCCTGGGCGCTTGCGGCCGGGACAGCCACCACGGCCATTCGAACTCCAAGCTCCCGGACCTTTGACTTCAACAGCTCCATCGGCAAAACCCTTACCCCGTCTATCTCAAGTCCGATCTTCGCCGGGTCCTTGTCGAATACCGCCACCATATCGAGGTGGTAATTGGACTCAGCCCGGCGGCGTCCCTGGAGATATCTCGCCAGAGCGATCCCGAGGCTCCCGGCACCGATAATGGCCACCCTGATCACACAATCCAGGTTAAGTACCCTGCGCAGCTCCTGCCTCAAGGTATCGATCTCGTAACCAACCCCCTGTTTGCCAAATTCACCGAACAGGCTAAGGTCCTTCCGGACCTGGTCAGGCGTGACGCCGGCAGCGTCGCCCAGCTCATATGAGGAGATCGATGGACCATGCTTATCTATATCGATATTTTCCAGGACCCGCAAATAGAGGGGCAATCTCCGGATAACTACGTCAGGAGCTCTCCGGACTCTCACTTAAGCTCACCTCCGGAATCCAGGGCTATAGTCACTGTCACGTGGCTTCCTGCGGGGCCAACAGCTGTGAACGCAACTTCGTTAACGCCGGGGCGAAGATATCCCGACACGTCGAAGGACACATCCCCAGCCGGTGGTTTCTCAAAACCATAAAATACCCTGCTACTCCCATTGAAGGTCACAGCTATCCCCTCTGCATTGATATCCGATACGATAAGCCTCCCCACCCCGCGGGGCGCGACGAATCTCTGGCGCACCTGGCCACCGCGTGGTTCCCCTTCCCCGCCGTATGGCTCCCGGCCCTCAAAATTATCCCCCGACGCGAAAAGCCTCACAGGGACGGTGCTCATTACCGCGCCCGTATAATAGTGCTGGATGATGTCGCTGAAGGAATAGCCCTGCCGGGCCATGCCCTCAGCACCCCACTGGGACATGCCCGCGCCATGCCCGTACCCCGCCCCCGTGGCCTTTACGCTCACAATCTCCCCGGAAGCATCCCTCTCAAAGTCAAAGGCCACGAGGGAACTCTTCAACATACCCCCTGAAGCCGGCTTCAACAGGGACCTGATGTTTAACTCCCCGTTAACAACCCAGGTGCCATTTGTGCCGACAACCCCTAATGCTATTATCCTACCGGAGGCTCCCCGGCGGAGAGGCACCAGGTCGACCAGCCTCCCTATACCACCGGAAGGTCCTACCCCTGACCCGGCTCCAGGTCCGGATCCCGGCTCCGCCCCACCCCGCCCAGGCCGCTCAGCTCGCTCCATGAAAAAAGGGTTCACGCGACCCTTTTGGGAAGCTCTTACCAGACCCTCATTTATAATCCTCTCGAGTTCATCCCGCGTCCAGGTTACCTGCCACCGGAAGTTTGGCGAAACAGCATCAAACCTTCCCATGCGCCCTGAGAGGAACCTCCGCACTCCCTCTTCAGTACGCAAATCCGGCATCCCAGGTTCATCTGGAATGGCCTGCAGGTATGGAAGAGGGCCGCTGTCCAGCCAGACATTTTCACTCGATTCCGTGTGGCCCCCAGCCGTGGAGCAATAGACCGCATCTATGACCTCCTGCCCAAAGGTTGCCACGATGCCGCGCGTATCCGCGACGGCGGCATCCGAACGAGGGTCCTCGCTTGTCCTCCCGTAGTAAACCTGGCAATGGGGAGAATCGCACAAAAATATATCCGAACCCGGACCATGGGATGTAGAGGCATTTTTCTGTGCCCCCAGGGCGGCCCTTTGAAGGTTGAAGACGGCGTAGGAACGAGCCGCAATAGCCTGCGCCCTCAAGGCGTTATCATTAAATGATCCCGGCATCTCGTTGGGCACCACCCCGCGCAAGTAATCCCCAAGGCGCAGCTCGTTTACGACACGCAGTTTTGCCGGCGCCGGCGAGGGTGATATCTCAAGGCTTCCACGATATAATGGGTATGGGGAAACCTTGGGACGCCGGAGATTAGTGATACCCAGCGGTAGAGCCGGGTCCCTGGGTCTCATACGAATGGGCCCGGAGAATACGCCAAGATCCATTCGTGTCCCAAGCGTGGCCGCGCTCAATTCGATATCAATCCCGCCAGATGCGCGCTTGAAGGTCAGCGCATCCCCGGGCGCGACAAGAAACTCGGGCCCCCCCGGCCCGGCAGTTACAACCATCCCGCCCTTGGAGACCACGGTTATGGCGTCATGATCCAGGTCAGGGGAGGGCCCGAGCGTCCGGTTCAGCGCCACGCGAATGATGGAGTCGTCATCCAGAATGGCAGGAGGCGCCTGCGCCCTGGTGTTAGCCGCAGGACCGCCCATCGCCATCAAAACAATCCATGCTGCGATGAGACATATGGCAACATAAGCTATGAACCGTTGGCGCTGGGGATAGAACATAGACTATACAGCTTCCTCATCCAATCAAGAACATTTACAGCTACGGCAGGAATATTCACGGCTGCAACGTAGCGGCCTTCGATACAGCAATCCGTCTTCAATATAACAATCGGTCTTCAACACAGCAATCCGGCAATCTTCAATACTTGCTTCGACTGGTGTAATGAGTATGCAATAGCTGATGCGACCGCTCGCCGAGCGGCTTCTCAAGAAACTCGGCGTAGATTTGCTTAATCGCCGGGTTCTCATGGGATTTCCGGTAAGGCATGTTCCTGTCTGCCAGGTAAAGAGCCCGGCCACGCTTCCCCTTTATCTCCATGGTGCTCGGTATGGGCTGTCCACCGCCGCCGACACACCCTCCGGGGCAGCACATTATCTCAATAAAGTGGTAGTTTGCCTTCCCGGCGCGAAGCATCTCGAGTATCTTCTTCGCGTTGCCCAGGCCGTGGGCAACAGCCACCCTCACCGTCAGGCCGTTTAGATTAACCTCGGCTTCCTTTATCCCATCTAGCCCGCGGACCTGTTCAAACTCCAGGTCTCCGAGCTCCGAGCCGGTCGCGACCTCGTATACCGTCCGGAGCGCCGCCTCCATGACCCCGCCGGTGGCGCCAAAAATCGCGCCGGCACCCGTCGAGATACCCATCGGGTCATCGTGCTCTTCCTCAGGGAGATCATCAAACCTGATGCCAGCCTCCCTCAACATCCTGCCGAGCTCGCGGCTGGTGAGCACGGCATCGACATCCTGGTACCCGCTCGACCTCATCTCCGGCCTCTCTGCCTCAAATTTCTTAGCCGTGCACGGCATGAGCGATACACTGAAGATATTGGCCGGATCGATACCAGCCTTCTGGGCATAATATGTCTTGACCAGCGCACCGAACATCTGCTGCGGAGATTTACATGTCGATATATGAGGCAAAAGGTCGGGATAATAATGTTCCCCGAATTTGATCCACCCCGGGCTGCAGGATGTGATCATCGGGAGAACCCCTCCCTCTTTTATTCGCTCTAAAAGCTCATTTCCCTCCTCGATTATGGTGAGATCGGCGGTGAAATCGGTATCCATCACCTTGTCAAATCCGAGCCTCCGGAGCGCCGCAACGAGTTTCCCCGTGACGAGGGTCCCAGGCTCCATGCCCATCTCCTCGCCGATAGTCGCCCTTATAGCGGGCGCGGTCTGCACGACCACATGCTTCGACGGGTCGGCGAGAGCCTCCCATACCCGTTCAGTGTCATCGCGCTCACTTATGGCCCCCACGGGGCATGCAAGGATACACTGGCCGCACAAAGCACACGAGACATCGGCCAGGTCGTTCCCGAAAACAGGCGTTACCACCGTATCGGCGCCCCTGCCGGCCGGGAATAACACCCCGACTCCCTGCACATTCTGGCACGTTTCCACACATCTGCGGCAGAGGATGCATTTATCGGGCTCCCTGACTATGGAGGGCGTTGAATGATCCTCGGGCAGGCCGCGCAGCCTCCTTTCGAAACGGACCTCACGTATACCAAGCCTCTCCGCGAGCGCCTGCAGCTCACAATTCTGGTTCCTTATACACTGCAGGCAGTCCTGCGGGTGCTTGGCGAGAAGAAGCTCTACAGCCATTCTCCGGGCCTGGCGGACCGCCTGCGTATTTGTCCGGACAACCATCCCCTCGCTCACAGGATATGCGCACGCGGGCTGCAGCAGCTTTTGCCCCTCGATCTCAACCACGCAGACGCGGCATACAGCCCTCGCCTCCAGGTCGGGATGGTAACAAAGCGTGGGAATATCTATACCTATCCTCTTTGCGGCGTCGAGTATGGTCGTGCCCTTTTCGACCTGGACTTTACGGCCGTCTATTGTTAGCGTGACCATGGCGATATATTCCCTCCTCGCAAATCCACAAATACATCCACGTAGATCCACGAATCCCAATCAAGCAGGTTAGGGCCTAGAGCCCGCATGTCCCCGTAGGACAGGTCCTGTCAGCGATATGGGCCTCGAACTCGTCACGGAAATACTTCAACATCGTCAGGACCGGCACGGGCGCCGCCTGGCCAAGGCCGCAAAGGCTGGCCCTCTGCATCACCTGGGCAAGCTCGGTCATGAGGTCTATATCCTGCGCCCGTCCCCTGCCGGAGCTTACCATATCCATGATCTCGTAGAGGCGATCTGTTCCCTCGCGGCACGGCGTACACTTCCCGCACGATTCATGCCGGAAGAATTTCATGAAACACCTGGCTATATCCACGATACAGTGCGAGTCGTCCATGATCAGGAGAGCCCCTGAGCCCAGGGCCGACCCCGCCTCAGCCAATGAGAAGTAATCCATGGGGACATCCAGGAGCTCCCTGGGGAGACAGCCCCCTGATGTGCCGCCCGTCTGAGCCATCTTGAACTCCCTGCCGCCGGGGATGCCGCCGCCGATCTCATATATCACCTGCCTGAGGGTTATCCCCATGGGCACCTCGATAAGCCCCTTGTTATTGATATCGCCTGTAAGGGTGAATACCTTCGTCCCCGGACACCTTTCGGTTCCGAACCCCCTGAACCACTCGGGCCCGTTCAGGATGATCGGCGGGATGTTGGCAAGTGTCTCGACGTTATTAACTACCGTCGGCTTACCCCAGAGACCGTGGGTTCCAGGATAAGGGGGCTTTATCCGGGGCTCACCCCTGCCTCCCTCGATCGACTCGATAAGGGCGGTTTCCTCGCCACACACATACGCGCCTGCTCCCTTACGGATTTCAATATCGAAACCGAAACCCGACCCGAAGATATTCTCCCCCAGAAGGCCCAGCCGCCTGGCCTGGTCTATGGCCTTCTGCATTCTCTCAATCGAGATAACATACTCACCGCGTATGTAAACAAAACCTTTGTCCGCACCCACTGCGTAACCGGCAATAGCCATTCCTTCGATAATGCTGTGAGGATCACCCTCAAGGATCAATCTGTCCTTGAAGGTGCCGGGTTCCCCTTCGTCGGCATTGCATAAAATGTATTTTTGATCGGCGTCCGCCTTAGCTGTAAACTCCCACTTGAGGCCGGTGGGGAATGCAGCACCTCCCCGCCCAACAAGGCCGGATCTCTTCACCAGGTCTATTACCTCGCCAGGCTTCATCTGGCTCAGGCACCTGCCGAGCGCGGCGTAACCATCCCGTCCGATGTACTCTTCTACAGATTCGGGGTCTATAAGCCCGCAGTTCCGGAGGACGATCCTCTTCTGAGGACCAAGGTAGCTCGGAGCCTCATACTTGACGATCTCTTTCTCCGCCGGACGCTCCCTTGCGATAAGTCGATCAACGACCCTGCCCTTCAAGAGATGTTCCTCGACGATCAGGGGCACGTCCTCGACCTTTACGGGCCCGTAAAACGTCCCCTCCGGGTATACAACGATGACCGGTCCCAGGTCGCAGGGACCCAGGCAGCCTGTTTCCACAACCTTGATCTCCCGTGAAAGGCCCTGGCGGTGTATCTCGCCAATGAGCGCATCCCTGACGGCCTTACACCCGCCGAGGACACATGGGGTGCCACCACAAACCAGCACGTGAGAACGATAGAACTCCACGCTCCAACCCTCCCTCGTTCAGCATAGCGTTTAGCGTTCAGCGATACTCACTCAAAATGTGCGGTATCTTATCCGGCGTCAGGTTCCCGTAAACAACCTCGTTGATCATGATTGCGGGTGCAACACCGCAGACCCCTATGCAGCTCGTGTATTCGAGGGTAAACTTACCGTCACCGGTTGTTTCCCCCATCTTTATGCCAAGCTCCTTTTCAAGGGCGTTAATAATGGCAGTTGCCCCCAGGACATGGCATGGAGCGCTTTCGCATATGCGGATTACATTGCGCCCCCGGGGCTTTACCGTAAACAGGGAATAAAAAGTGGCCACGCCATAGACCTTGCTCGCAGGCAGATCCAGGGCTTCGGCCACCTTTATAATTGAAGTATCCGACAGGAACCCCTGGACATCTTGAATCTCATGGAGTATATCAATAAGCGCATCAGGTCTGCCCTTGTATTTGGTCAGGATGTCGTCAACGGTTATGATGCCAGCCATCTCTGTCACCCCTTCACCCGTTTTGTTGATAGGACATTGCCATTTTGAGAGCACGTTGCCATTTTGCAGATTATATTTATTACGCCAGGTCGGACCAGCCGGAATTATTTGAAAAAACCATCACTACCTGGGCGGAGGCGGGATACGCCGCCCTCAACCAGTCGCTATGACCCACTCCCCGACTACCCGGTCGTTCACCACATGGCTGGCTATGATTTGTCTGGCGCGTTCCCCTGTTACGCGACCATAAGTCACCTTTGGCTTACCGGGTTTTACGATATCTACGATTGGCTCCTGTTCGCACAGGCCAACGCAACCCGTCTGAGTGACCACCACATCCTGGAGGTTGCGTTTAGCCAGCTCGTCCATGATGGCAGCCAGCGTCTCGCGTGCACCGGCAGCTATGCCGCATGTCCCCATACCAACAACTATTTTCGTATTTTCCTTGTCCTCCCTAAGTTTCGTCATTGCCTGGGCTTCTTTTTTGATACGCTCCAGCTCTTCCAGCGATTTCACCTACAACACCTCCTGGAATTTACACCCTTCTCCCGCCCCTCGCTTCCTTAGATTTACCTCACTTAAGTACTCACCTTCTCACCATCCCCTGACCCGGGAGCCGTCAGGGATGAGAACCGCCTCCTTCCCCTCCTCCGCAATCCACCGTGTCGGGTATTATCCTGCACGATCATACGGTTCCATGCGGCTACGATAGTCCCTTTATAGACTGTATACTGGGGTAGATAAAGATAGTGCTCACTTTCACAAATAAAGAAACACCCATATCCACCAAAGGCCTCATTTTATTGTAACATATATCTCGGGAATGCATCAAATACGATATCTGGAGCGCTCGATCAATTTTGTAACTCTGGCTCTGAATTTACTTGGATTAGCCTTTTTGTCATAATAATACACGAACGCATAAGAAAGGACCAGAAAGACTATCCCTGTGATTGCCGTAATAGCCTGAGAAACTCGCGCCAGGCCCAGCCACCGCGAGAACGACGGGCCAATTAAGAAACCAGCGATCATAAACGCCAGGGGCACCATATATGCCACGAAAGCGGCTGCCATCACATTCCTCGTCTCCATCTCCACCGCCACCATATCACCGACCTCAGCGCCTATGCTATTATCAGCATCGATGCGAGCGGTCCCCGGACCCAGATTACACATCTTGCACTTGCTGCACATAGCGCTCCTGGCTATCTCAACGGTAACCCCATCACCCTTTACGGCTACAACCGTCCCAACTTCCTCCATATATAGAACCTCCTGGTTAATCCTTTCAGTTACTCACCTCTAAGGTTATTTTCCCCTTCTTCAACGTAGTCTTTTACAAAGCCAGCGACCAGCGGATTTGAAAGGGGTATATCTCCAAGCTTCCGCCTCAGATCACGTGTATCGAAGCGGAACGAACCACCGTCGATCAGGTGTTCGTATCTAATATCAACAGAAGGGTTGCAAGCGACGAGCGCCATTAGCGTGGAGGCTATATCCCCAAGCGGTGCCCTGTCCCAGTGGCTGCGGCGAAACCAAGCAACTACCCTCGTGCCCTTCCTCTCCTCTGAATCCACCGTTACATCGCCATCGCATGCCCTGGCTGCCTGGCATAAGAGCGGCAGGCCGAGTCCGACCCTCCGCGTAGTCCTGGTGGTAACAAATGGATCGAGGACGGCGTTAAGAATATCCCTGGGCATCCCCCGGCCATTATCCTCGATTTCTATGATAAAACTATCCTCTGAGCTGTCCTCCCTAATAATGATATTGATCTCCGTTGCCCCCGCAGCGATAGAATTCTGAGCTATATCGAGGATGTGCAAAGATAACTCCCGCATTACGCTTCAGCACCTGCAAATGATTTAAATGCTTTGATTTAAATGATTCATAGGTTCCCACCATAAAGTATCAACAAAACGGCCAGCCCGGCTTGCGAGGCAAAGAATAAACTCCCCGAAGAGGGCTGCAAGGCCCGCACCATCTATATCCCCTCCGGTCGCCCGGGAGATAGCCCCTCCCAGGTCATCCCCAATACATAAAACCGTTCGTCCGTGAATCTCCCGGAGCCTGTGGGCGTCGGAAGACGTTATTAACGGAAAAGCCCGGGTCCACGGGAATCTCGTGTAAGCTTCATCCCTGGAGATATGTGGCGAGAGTTCAAGCGCATTCACATGGAGACCCGGCGGGACGAAACCGAGGTTCCGGATAAGGCTATATGAAGGCCTGTCAATGTGAGCGGGGATTACAAGGCCTCCTAGTTCCTGTGTCCTCCTCACTACTTCAGCAAGGGACAGGTCTGTCGAGGTCAGGAGGAGCCTGGAACACTTTCCGGTGATGCCGCCCTCCTCATCGAGGATCAACTGCTCACCAAAGAACTCCTCCCGGTTTCGCTCAGCCGGGAGATGCGCATAAACCTCCTGCTGCCAGTCCATGAGCGGCTCGATGCTGCCAAAAAACGTCAACACATGAATCTCCTCTCGCGTCTGGACCTCCATCCCCGGGAGGACGTGAACGCCGGACCTGGCTCCGGCCCGCAGGCAGGCGACGGCATTCTCAGCGGAATTGTGATCCGTTATCCCGACAAGCCCGACTCCCTTCCGCCTGGCCTCCTCCATGATGGCTGCCGGCGTCATCTCAGACTCGGCACAAGGCGAAAGCGCGGTATGAATATGCAGGTCCGCCCGTAGATACCCTAAGCCCCCTGGCATGGCCTGGCCCCGCCGCGCAGCCCCAGCGTGTAAAGGCGCCCCACAACCTCAAACGACGGGAGGTCGGACACGAAAAGGGGGATTCCTTCTTCCTGCGCCTTTTTTAAGGTCTCATCCCCAGGCTTGACCCCACCTGCAATAATCACGCCCGCCAGCCCTGTCAACACCGCTACGGCAACGATATTTTGATGTGCCTGTGTGGTGACCCAGATGGCGCCCTCACATGCGTGCGCCATAACGTCGCTCAACAAATCAGAGACGTATCCGCCCGAAACCTCACGGTCGAGAGCGTCGTCTCCGGTACCCCCCCCGTCCCCTGCAACAGCCTTGAGCCCCAATCTTCCCGCTACATCTCGAAGCTTCATACATCTCACCAGCCCGGTCCATATCCTTTACGCTCCTGCCGTATACACCCCATGCATATCCATCTTTATCTACGTATCCGTATCTACGCTCCATACCTTAAAAATAAAAGTCACCTATGACTCCTCCCTATCAAGTGGCCCGTCTCTACCGGCTTTACTCATAGCTGACGGGTCCTTTTGCGCCAGATAGAATAGCTCCTCCGCCAACTTTTTTACCTGTTCGCGCAGCTTGAATACGCAATCTGTCTCCACCGCCAGCCCCTGCACGATGTCCTCAGCCAGCGCCCGGCAATGCGGCGACCCGCATGACCCGCAGTCCAGCCCGGGCAGGTCCTCCAGCACCTTCTCAAGCTGCCCCATCTTGGCTATAGCCTTCGACATATCCTCATCGAGCTTAAAAGCCGGGACGGGTTGGAGATCATCCTTTGTCTCAAAAAGCCCCGCATTGTAAAACTCCCTGATCTGGCTTTCCTGTTCCTCGTTAAACGGTCTCGCCTCGCGCATCTCGACGGCAAGCCTTCGAATATTGACGCGCCCCACAAAGGGGTTCTTCACCATAAGGGGGCCCCCCACGCAGCCGCCGGTGCAGGCCTGGGCCTCGATAAAATCAACTGACGCGAGCCGTCCCATCTCGATCTCCTCAAATACCGCGATCACATTGTGGATACCATCAACGACAAGATAATTCTCCAAACCCACAGCACGATTTTCCCCACCTGATGTTCCCCAACCCACTCCCAGGCCCGAGGCCACGTCAGATAGTGAGACAAGCCCGGTATTATTCATATTCTTCAGCAGGTTTCCATATATCCCTGCCACGGAAATAGCTCCATCAACATATGTCTCGCCTTCGGTTTTGATATGCTCCCTGACCCATCTCATCTTCGCTGCGCAGGGCGTTATAAAAAAGCCCCTATATCACGGACATCAATGCCAAACTTAGATGCATAGGTCTTCTTGGCAAGTTTCCCCGCTATTTGAATGGGCGGGTCAACAGGGAGGAGGTGACTGATGAGGGATGGAAACCTAACCTGTATGAGCCGCACGACCGCCGGGCAGGCCGAAGAGATGCAGGGTTTCTCCGTGACCCCGCTCTCTATGTGGATGCGGGTAATAAGGCTCGCGATATCGGCGGCATACGCCACATCGTACACAGCATCAAAGCCCAGGGCCATCAGGGCGCCCATGACATTCCTGTAAATACTCTTTACATCATCCATGCCATGCTGGTCAAACTGCCCGTAGAGCGAGGGAGCAGGCAAGGCTATAGTAGCCTTGAAATCCTTGAGCCTCTCAATAGAATCCGTCACGGCAACCTTTGCGTGGTTGTCGCATGTCTTGATGCACTCGCCGCAGTCTATACAGCGATCCGCGTTTATCCGGGCCTTACCCTCTCTAACCCTGATAGCCTCGGTTGGGCAACGCTTTATACAATTCGTGCAGCCGCGGCACCTGTCCTCCAGGAGAGAGACAGAGTGAAAACGCTCCGGCGCCATTTCTAGATAGACCTCGCTTCCATACTGGGCCTGCTAAGTTAACTTAGACTTCGCTTCCATTCATGATAAGGGCTGTGGACGATGATACGACCGCCCTCACTCTTGTGCCCTTGCCGACCTCTGAAGTTATATGAAACTCATCAGAGAACTTCTTCATATTTGGGAGCCCCATACCCGCCCCAAAACCCATCTCGCGTATCTTCTCCGGCGCAGTCGAATACCCCTCCTGCATAGCCAGTTCGATATCGGGGATCCCGGGTCCCTCATCCTCGGCGAGGATCTCTATCCCTTCAGGTGATACCCGGGCCTGGAGAGTTCCACGGTAGGCGTGGATGATAATATTCATCTCTGCTTCATAGGCTATAATTGCCGCCCGCCGCGTGGTCTGCGCGTCGACCCCGATCTGCTTCAACGCCCTCTTGATCTTCGTAGCAGCCTCGCCCGCAGCCGCGAAGTCTCCGCCGGTGATATCATATGACATCTCCAGGATCATCAACACACATGTCCTTTCAAACCAGCCTGGTAGAGGCGGCCACATGCCTCATAAAGCGGGTACCTTGTCCAAAAAAGGGGTATGCCGCGCTCCCGGGCCATTTCGATTATCTCCTCACATGGTTTCTTGCCCCGGACAAAAACGACGGCGCTCAGGTCGTTCATCTCCGCTGTGCGGATGACCTGAGCATTGGTCAGCCCCGTAAGGAGAAGGGACCGTTCCATTGTGAAGGCGAGAACATCGCTCATCAGGTCGCAACCGCAGGCGCGCGGGACATCCTCATCAAGCTTGTCCTCGCCTACGAGCACTTCCGCTTCCAATATATCCCTTACCTCTCGAAGTTTCACATGATACACTCTCCCAACATGGCATACCGCTGTACCAGTGCATTGGGCTCTATTCAGCAATGCTCGGCGAATAGCCCTTGCCCCTTAGCTCCTCAACAAGCTTGTCGGCGTTCTCCTTCTGCTGAAACGCACCCACCTGCACCGTATACGGCGGGCTGGTGTTAACATAAGTAGGATACCCTTCTGCACCAAGTTTTGCGGCCAGTGCGTCAGCCTCGGCCTTGTTATCAAATGAACCCACTCTAACCCGGTAGAATACCGGTGATTCCCCTGAGCTTCCAGTCGTAGCAGGAAGTGAGGTTCCACCAGGGGCTCTGGCTCCCCCGGCGGCACTTGTGCCTATGCTGGAAGATAGGTCAAGGGAACTGGGCTGGCTGGCGCTTGAATTCCCCAAATTTGAATTTACAGAAGAGGCCGAATCGCCGCTCGATTGAGCCTGTGAAGGTGGCCTGACGTTTCCGGATGAGATCTGGGTCACGCCTGGTTCCTTTTTATTACCCGAAAGCATCCTGATGGCATAGTTACCCATGAGGTACCCCAGCGCGATCGCGATCAACCCGATGACAACCAGACTTGCAATTAATGATACGCCTTCACCTGCTCGTCCCCTGTGCTCCGCCATTGAAGCTCCCTCCCGGTCCCTGTTTAAATTGGTTCCGACGCGGATGCGCGGCGCGCAGTATCTTGTAAAGCATTTTAATAATAAAATACTCTTCTCGATCCTATATTCCTCTTTTAAAACCCGATTTTAAAATTCGACGCAGCCCAGGTTTTCTCGCCGGGGACGTTATTATAAGGAGACATTATCAAACCACAAGGGTCTTACATCCCCGACAAGGTATAAGGATCCGCAAATGACTATGAAGTCACCAGGACCGGCTCCGGTAAGGGCACGGCGCACAGCCTCAATGGAGTCCATCTCGATTTCAACAGGTTTCCCCAGGAGGCGCGCCGCTTGAGCTATCGCTTCCGGCTCGGCACCACCCAGACGGCTCGACCTGGCTCTTGTGGCTACGAACTCATCCGCCGCGCTGGCGAGCTCCCTCACCATCTCCACCACAGGCTTATCCCGCGATACTCCAATAACAACCTTGATTCGCCCCGGGACCAGCCCTTTTGCCCTGAACTCATGTAGACCCTCGACGAGCCTCGCAATACCATCGAGATTATGCGCGCCGTCTAGGATCACTACGGGATCGCGCTGGACGACCTCCATGCGCCCCGGCCACCGGGTAGCTTCAATCCCTTGTCTTATGGCCTCCTCCGATGTGGCTATACCACGGTCGGCCAGGACCTCGACCGCGCCGAGGGCCGTGGCGCAGTTTACAACCTGGTGCCTGCCCAAGAGGGGGAGGAACAGGTCTCCCAGGGTGTATTTCTCACCCTTGATGCTGCAATACTGCCCATCAAGAGGGGACAACGGGGTGGCGTGAAAGCCACCGGTACAGAAGGTAACATCTCGGCCTACCAGCTTAACGGCGGAGCCTTTCTCTCGGCAGCATGCCTCTATAACCTCCCAGGCCTCTGGATGCTGGGGCGCTACAACCACGGGCCTTCCCTCCTTGATGATCCCCGCTTTCTCTGACGCGATATCCCTTATGGTAGTCCCGAGCCTGTCGGTGTGGTCATAGTCTATGTGGGTTATGACCGAAACAGCGGGGGTTATGACGTTCGTAGCATCAAAGCGTCCCCCCATGCCCACCTCGATCACCGCCATATCAACCTTTCTTTCGTTGAAAAAGGCGAGCGCAAGGGCTGTGCTCACCTCAAACTCCGTTGGATGGCCCAGCTCACGGTCGCCTGCGATATGCTCGAGCATGGGCATCATACGCGTAATGATCCGCGCCACGTCAATTTCCGGTATGGCCTCCCCATCTACCCTGATGCGCTCTGTATACGACACAAGGTGAGGAGATGTATAGAGGCCGACCCTGTAGCCCGAAGCCCTCAGGATCGAATCTATAATCGCCGCAGTAGAGCCTTTCCCGTTCGTACCGGCTATGTGAATCGCCCGTAACCCCTGGTGGGGATTGCCGAGCATTTCAAGGAGACGTTCGATGCGAGCAAGACCGAGGTTCACGCCGAACTTGCCCAGGGCCCGCATGAATCTCAGTGATTCGTCATAATTCATAATCCAACCTCATCCATAACAACCTAAGTTAGTGCGCAAAAATCCCCAGACCTTTCGCAGGTAACAGCTACCAGTACCGCACATTGGCCGGGGGCGTCTCGCATCTCTCTGCCAGGCGGCCCTGACCTCCGGCCCAATAGCCCCCGGCGGAGATTACGGAGCGGCCTGCTCGACTAGGTGTAGGTTCCTTAATTTGCAGTTTACCAGCACGTACGTCCCGGGGGATGCCGGTGCTTGCGTGACGGGGCCTTTTGAAATTTGGCAAGGCCCTCGCGCCAAATTTCAACGGAGGC
>DUMQ01000093.1 GCA_012839815.1 Bacillota bacterium
CCGAGTTCTATGTCGTTATCCTGGTTTATGTATTTCCGGTTCTCTGCAAAGTGGGTCTCCCAGAAGCCGAATATCTTGCCCCTTGTGACCTCGTATTCGATGATCCTATCGATTCCATCCTTCGTGGTGAAGTCCTTGTCAGGGCACTTAGATTCGGCGCAGCAGTAGACATAGTATGGATGACCATTCACTCGGGAGCTCAGATATATGGCAAGTTCGTCCGTGATATCCGAGCCTCGTATCCTAAGGAGTTTCTTAATCAAAGTAGCGCCATCCTCGATCGTCATGGGTTTCAAGTACGTGAAATCAAAGCGCCCTCCGAGGGGCCCTCCCATGACGGTACGGAATATCATGGTCACAGCAGAGCCCGAGACCAGCATGGGAGCCCGCCTGCTCTGGGACTGGCGGTCGTAGGTGGCGGTAAGGTCGGTTGCGAAGCTCTCACCGGGCCTGATACGCTCCAACTCCTCGACATCATAGATGTAAAACTTCATGTCCTGGAACTCATCGATGATCACAGCCACGTGGATCCCGAGGAGCGCTCCGAGCCTTTCAGGGGTTGCAATCATGTCCTCCCAGTGGTTACGGGCATCCTGCCAGTCTCGTTTCGCATATCTTTCGACAAAGTCCTTGATGTGTTCTTCCTGAATATAGCGCACCCTTTCGTCCTGCGTCTTTAGTTTCAGGAGGGCTTCAAGGTCCACCTTCTTATTCCCGTAGAGCACGGGGTCTTTTAGGATGTAGGCGATATACTGCCTGAAGAACGTTGTATAGTATTCTAACAGGAACTTCCGGAGCGTAGTCTCCTCCCGCTTCATTTTGAAGTAAAAGGGGGCCACCTCGTAATCCTTGAAGAAGACGGTATTGACCAGCTTGTCCAGCACGGCGGTCTTGCCCATCCGCCTCGGGGAGATGAGCGCCATGCTGCTCGAGATCCTGTGTTTGATGTTGCGGTACCAGGTCTCCAGCTCCCTCAGTATCTCCACCCGGTCGGTGAATTCCTCCTCCGAGACCATCTCCTCAACTGGCAACACCTGCGATAATATCCGCGGCCCGGCCATATTCCTACCCCCTTCGCATATCCTTTTGGCCCTCATTCATTCCTTCATCCATCCCTTCATTCATTCCTCACCGGTTCCACAGAATGAATGAAAAGATCAGGAGGATCAAGATTGGATGCTACATCCATTTTATCTCAGGAGGGGAAAAAAGTCCACACCTGGCGGATTACCGGATCACCTAAGTTAGTGCGCAAAAATCTCTGCCCTTTTTGGCACTCGCATAGGGTGTCTCGCATCTCTCCGCCAGGCGGCCTTAATCTCCGGCCCAACAGCCCTCGGCCGGAGATTACGGAGCGGCCCGCCCTATGGCCGCGTCCGCCGGGCGGAGAGATGCGAGACACCCCGGCCACTGTGCGGCACTGGTAGCTGTTACCTGCGAAAGGTCCGGGTATTTTTGCGCGCTAACTTAGAAACTTGAACGTGAAATATTTTCCCGCATCCACCGGGCGCAGGGGAGTGCCCCACCCAAGGTGAGTCTAAAATGCGCCATCCTCAATCAGCCTAAAGATAGAATGAGCCTAAAGATGATAAAGATTTATGAGCCTCAATTCAGATGGTCCCCCCAGGCTGGTATGAATGTTGCTTTAAATAGAAACGGGGGGATGATAAGTGATTTATGAACTCGAATATAAGACATGTTATCTCGACGGCCGGCTGGGCCGGGCACGGGATATCCTGCGTAAGCTCATTGCAGAGCATCCGGACTGCGCCGCCTTTCATGCGGATCTGGCCCTGGTATACCTGAAGCAAGGTAGAATCGCGGAAGCCCGGGAAGAGGCGAACCAGTGCGCGGCTAGCGTAGATCATCCGGCTAGACCGGAGATTCTGACCATCGCCGGGTTCGTCCGCGAAAGCATCGGAGATTACGAAGGGGCATTGCGCCTCTACGAGCAGGCAGAGGCGGCTATGGACAAGCGGCGGCTATGGATCAAATATGCCGCAGACCGGGTCAGGGAGAAGCTTTCCGGCCATAGCAATCAAGAAAAAAGCAGGAGCGTCGCCTTGATCGCCTTGCCGCGCCTCCGAATCACTTATTTCCTGGATTCGAACCTCAAACCGGACGCGCTCAACGTCATATACGAGCATGTAAATCACCTTACCGCCCGGGGCCACACGGTCTATGTCCTCTCGCGGCCCGGCCGCCCCGAGGGGCTGGAGCAGGAGCTGGAGAGACTCTCGGCGGAGGTCATCCGCGTGCCTATTAGAGAAGAACTATATGAAAGGGCGCCCGATTCGGATGTGGTAGTGGCCACATCATGGAGAACCGCATTCGATGCAGCCAGGGTCCATGGCGCGGTCCCCTTCTACCTTGTCCAGCCGTCACCCGAACTCGAGCTCACGAACGGCGCGGGTGGTGCAGACGCCCAGGCATCCAAGAACCTCGAGGCTTCGTTCATGCTGCCCCTGAGGCTCATCGCCCCCAGCGACTACGTGCGCTATATCCTCAAGACCCGCTACAACCGCAGGGCCAGCGTCGTGCCGTATGGAGTCGATTTGAATGCCTTCCAGGCGGGGGGCGCGGCGCAGCACCCCTGCGATGAGAAAGAAGGCCAATGCCATGATGGGCAAAGCCCCAACGGCAACCAGGATGCCGATGCTAGTAGCTTTAGTGGAGGATCCCCCGCGCCCCATGCCGTAAAGCGGGTGTATAAGGTGCTGGTAGTTGGCTCCGACGAAGAAGCCTGGATGGAAACGGCCTACGGGGCGCTCAGGGATGTGATGGAGCGGCGGGCCGGCGCAATTGAGATCGTCCGTATATCACCATCCCGCAGGCTGGATTTCTCAGTGCATGTGGCTTCATGGTTCGAACGGCCCTCACGCGAGGACCTGGTTCGAATCTATTCAGAAGCGGATATCTTCCTATCCGGCTCACCCGAGGGTGCATCCTCGCAGGCTGCGTTGCAGGCCATGGCTTCCGATCTCCCCGTCATCGTGTGCGATGACGGCGGCAGGGAAGGTTGCTTTATAATCCCGCCCGGGGACCGGCAGGCAATGGCCAGGGCCATCGAAACCCTCATCGATGACGAGGGCTTGCGGGCCCGGCTGGCAGCCAGCGCCCGGCGGGTGGTACAGGACTATGACTGGGACGCGGTCATAGAGCGGCTCGAGGAGGTCCTGTATGAAGGTGTCACGGATGTTCAGATGGCTTACCCGTCCGCCCTGGCGCTAGGTTTAGAGATCGGGAACGGCTCCAGCGAGGGGAAATCAGGCCGCGTGAGCGGGAAAGCCCGCCCCACCCTCAGCCTCTGCATGATCGTCAAGAATGAGGAGCGCTTCCTCGCCCGCTGCCTCGACAGCGTCAAAGACGTTGTAGATGAGATGATCATAGTAGACACTGGCTCCACCGACCGCACGGTGGAGATCGCAAAGAGCTACGGCGCCAAGGTCTACTTCCACGAGTGGAAGAACGACTTTGCCGAAGCGCGGAACGCCTCATTGGAGAAGGCGACGGGGGATTGGATATTGGTTATGGATGCGGATGAGGTGCTAGCCCCCGGAATGTATCATGTAATCCATCGTTTAGTTAATGGGAGACAGCGTGCCATATACTGTGCCCGAATTTCCAATCAAAGGCATATGGATGAAGGTTCCCCTCTCTTCGAACATTTTATGAACAGGCTATTCCCTTCAGATCCAAATATCAGATTCGTCGGTGTTATACATGAAAGGGTTGTTTCCCTTTCACATGAACCGTTACCTATCCATAATATCCTCGATTTCGTGATCCTACATATAGGATATAAGGGGGAAGTCTTAATAAGTCGTAAAAAACACCTTCGTAACCTAACGCTCCTCAAACAAAGTATATCTCAATTTCCATCCGATCCATATTATCATTATTCTCTTGGTGGAACCTACTACGAACTGGGTAAAGTGAACCTAGCAATAGATGAACTCTCAAAGGCTTATGAATTATGCAAGAAACATTTGGGTGATGGAATGTCGAAGGCTATAGCCGTCTCGACACTATGCATGCTTAGTAATATTGTAAGTGCATTCGGGGGGCGAGATTTGGCAGAATCCTACCTCCGTGAGGCTCTTGACATAAGCCCCACCAATCCTGACATACTGTATTACCTTGCTGAGATTGCTAGAATGAAAACTGAATGGGAGAAGGCGAAGGTTCTCTACATCAAGACTCTAGATCATAAGAATGGCCCACTCTGGAGCCTGGTACACGATCCCGCAATCTCCACATGGAAACCGTGGGTCGGTCTCGGGGTCTGTCAAACTGCCTTGGGAGACTATGATCAGGCGTATCAATCTTTCAAAAAGGCAGTTCATCTCTGCCCAACTACTTATGAGCTACTAGGCCCACTATCACATGTACGAAACTATTTAAGCTCTATTAATAGCGTATCAGCCGGACCTTTGAGATCCTGGGTCAACGAATTCGTAAATCACAATAGGAGTCTAGCGGATGAAGATTCAAGCAGGGCCTGCAGCGATTCCCGAGTTCACGGGGGGCATCGCAATGATATCATCAAGAACCATACTAACTTAGGTTTAAGCGAGTTCAGTACATATCTTAAGGCCTATAGATCAGGTAAGATCATGGACGCACAGACTCTCTGTTCATTCGCAGCTCTCCTTAAGGATGCAGGGCGCCTAAACGATGCGTTTAGAGTTTATCGTGATGCCCTAAATCTGGAGCCAACGAATAAGGCAGCAATTGACGCTCTACTGGAGTTAGTAGAAGAGATGCGGAGTGGTCTTCGCTAGCAAATGAAAGGGAGGCAGGAGTCCCTCCCGTCTCCCTTTCGACGACCTAGCTGCCCTACCCTGGTCAGAAGCTACTACCTAAATAGGCTAAGGACTGCCTGTGGAGCTACATTTGCCTGAGCTAACATTGCAGTAGCAGTCTGCTGGAGGATAGATAGTTTCATAGCCTCCAGCTGTTCGGAAGCCATATCCGCATTCATGATCCGGCTATAGGCTGCCTCAGTGTTTGCCTTAGCAATTGTCAGGTTCTCTTCTTTTGAAGTGAGCCTTGAAACAAGGGCGCCGATATCCGTCATGCTTTGGGATACAATAGCTATGGCCTTATCGATTTTTTCAAGGTATTTCTGAGCATTGTCATATGTACCTACATCGGATGTGTAATTGACGGTTGCCGTTGCCGTACCGGCGTTCGACGAAGTGGCAAGAGTCACCTGTATACCGAGCCCGGTATCCCATAAGCCGGTGACACTAACGCTAACCGCATCTATGGATGCTAGCTCCATTCCACTAGCGTCTCTGAGAAATATGGTACCTGTGATGGGATTACCGGTGGTGGAGTCATATGTTGCCTCTATGGTATAGTCCCCATATGCTAGCTCGGTCTCACCCGCTGCGACAGATGTGGCTAGGATGTTTGATATGATCGGGCTGTCAGTTTTTTCATTTGCATATGTAGTAAATTCCGCCTCTAGACCTGCAGTTGTATGATTATTTGCCAGGGTAAATTCAGTCTTCTGGGCTACCTCGGGACCGGTTTGGAATTTCATGGGATTTGTAGAATTAAAGTTACCAGTCAATAGCTCCTGCTTATTCCACTGGGTTTCTCTGGCGATAGTATCTACCTCTTGGAGTAATGATTTTATCTGCGCGGCTATCGCCTTTCTCTCGCTTGCTCCCAAAGTATCATTAGCCGCCTGTGCAACTTTATCCCGTACGGTCAGAAGGATATCATTAATCTTGGATAATCCGCCTTCCGCTACCGCCAGCAGGTTCTTGGCATCCCCAATATTATCCAAAGCTACCCCGAGACCCCGGACCCTCGCATTAAACTTAATCCCGATCGTCAACCCCGCCGGGTCATCCGCGGCTTCGTTGATCCTCTTACCGGTGGACAGCCTGAGCTGGTGAATGCCCAGTTTGGTGTTGATGGCCTTGAGCGCATTTAGGGCGTTCAGGCCAGCGATATTACTGTTAATTCTTGTAAGATCACCCTGAGCCATCTTAATTTACCTCCTTGTATCTTGTCCCCGGCCACCCGCATGGCATCTTAGCATTCCGCATAGATTTCACGGAAGTGGTGGCCTCAGATTTACTTCCGGGGGTTCCGCCCCCTAACACAGTTCTTGAATTCAGCGATTCGCACTTACTGAGTTACTCAATCACTTACTTCGTCGCAATTCTCGGCTCGACCCCGGGCCAGGGACCGGCTGTATCAATTCAGTCCCGGGTCACCGATCGACTGCGGCCGAGCGCGGCTGCGACCGCGCGCCGATGCTGATATTGCTGGTATTCTCGTGTCACGCTGGCCGCCCACCGCCTGGTCCTGGCGACACGCCTGCGAGACACGAGGTCCTGCGTTCCCCTCACGCTCCTCGGGGCTCACCCACCTCCTTGTGTCAACTCAAGATGATGTAAAATTCAATACTCCGGAGCGTCGAAAACATGCGGATTATGGGGGATACTCGTGGGCTAGGTGGGGTGCTCCTTAAATTCCGGTGCTCTTTGAATACTGCATATATGACTGAAAGTCTCTACAGCATCAACCGCAGACCCAGCTTCAACTGCAAACCGCTGATTTCGACGCCCACTATGTTTATCGGCACATATCGTAGGGAGTTTAGCCGGTTAGATCCTCATGCCGTGCTGCGGCACCATAGACAATGAAAAATGTCGTCTGGGAATAGCTGGCAAATTTCGGGATAGGAGTTCAGCCTCAGCCATCGGGGGAAAAGTAGTCCTTGGGCTGGTGTCCTTGGGCCGGTATGTGAGGAGGGTGAGCTATTCTCAGCCACTCGCTTCCTCCGGCCTGCAGACAAACAGGCCGTCCGCCGCCGGGTAAGCTGAGAAGAACCTCCTGCCGCACCTCGGGCAGGTGAGGGGTTCGACCGAATTCGTGGCAAGGTTATAGAAAACTTCCTGCGTGTAAGTGTTGTCCTTGTGTCTCACCTCCAACAGGGCCTTGACCTTGGGCATAACCTGGAGGGTCACGCTGTCTAGGCGCGCCTCCGCCGCTATCCTGTATTTGTTGACCACGTCCGATATGCGCCGTTGCCGCTCGAGGTGACAGGCCTGAATCTTAGCATCTATCCTCGCCTTCTTTTCGAGGTCCCCGGCCGCATCCGCGGCCTCCCCCCGCGCCGCCAGGTCCGCCAGGGTCTTTTCATAGAATTTCAACACCTTCACGAGCTCCTTCTGGCAAAAGCCGCTAACCTCCGCCTGGTACATGGCCAACCTGGGCCTGGCCCTCTCCTGGAGGTGCGCCAGCGCGGCATTCAGGATATCGCCATACGCGCGTCTCTCCGCAGCCGGGACCCCCGACACCACCTGCGGGTCGCCGCTAAAGAAAACCGTCCTCGATTCAGGCAGGAGTTCGGTGTCATCCGCCAGGGTGGCGGTATCAATCGCGATGGTCACGGAATCGCTAAACTTCTCGTCGGAGATGTATGAAACTATAAACCGGAATACGGCCCTCTCGCACGCCTGGATGGCCGTTGCCCTGAGGGCAGGCCGCCTGCACCGGTTGAATCCGATCTTGCTCTCAATTCTATCCATTAGGTTGGGGGGAACCCTGATCCCGGAAACCATGGCAAATTCCCTGGTAACGCGCCCGATCTCGCTGCCAAGCGCGATGAACCTGTCGAGCATGGGGCTTCCAAAGGTCACAAACTCGGCCCCGGGGTTTTCCTTCGCCACGTCGTAATCAAAGGCGAGGGTAGCAAATTCCGGGATGGAAAACCTACCCGCGATATCCGCAGGCAAGGCTATATGAACGAGGGCATAGCTCGGGACCTCGGTGACCCCTCCCGCAGCGGCTGCGACATCAATAACGAATCTCTGGAGTTCCAGGCGATGCCCTTGAAGATGTTCTTGAAAGCGATACCCTTGAGTCTCTGCGGATGTTTGTTCCAGGGGGCGCACCTGGGCTTGCCCTGTGCTACGCGTCAACTCGCGCATCAAATCAGACGCGGCCATTTGCCTTGTTCCCTCCCGAACCCAGCTCTGATCCAAAGATAACATCCTCGTATTCCTTCGCCCGGTCATACTGGGCCTTGGCCCGGGCCAGCTGCTCCCCAAGATTGTCGAACCTCTCCCTGAGCTCCTCCTCAGTCCTGGCGCCGGCCCACAGGTCCATGATTGTATCCTCAAAATCCTCTTCTTCCTCGATGTTGCCCAGTATCATATCAAGCTCGCCTACTACGAGCTCGAACATGTTGATCTTTGCGTCCAGGAGGTCGAGTATATGAGCCTCGAGGGTTCGAGCGGCTGACAGATTGAATACGAAAACGTCGTGCTCCTGGCCGATCCTGTGAATGCGCCCGATCCGCTGCTCTATCTTCATGGGGTTCCAGGGAAGATCGAAATTCACCATGACATGGCAAAATTGGAGATTCCGCCCCTCTCCTCCCGACTCGGTCGAGAGAAGCACCTGGACCGCCCCTTCTTTGAAAGCCTCGATGGACCGCTCCTTCTCCAGGCGGGTCATCTCCCCCGAGAAGGTGGCGAATGAGACCCCGGCTCGCTCGAGGAATCGCGCGAGGAACTCCAGCGTCGCGGTGTAGCCCGTAAATACCAGGACCTTGTCGCTCGTAGCTTGCAGGAGCTTAAGGAGGGCCTCGGCCTTCGCCGAGCTCTCGACAGCCTGTCCGATGTCGATGAGGCGCTCGAGATCCTCCCTGCAGCCCGCGAAATGCCCCGATTCGCGCATCCGCCGGAGGGTTGGCAGGGCGGCGAAGGTGCTGGAGCCAGCCTCCTTTTGGAGCGTTTTCAGGGTAAACCTTGTAGCCCCTGCAGCCCCTGTAGCCCCTGCAGCCACCTTGTTTATGGACCCTGTAGCCCCCTTATCATTTGTAGAATTCCTACCCGCCTTATCGACGGCCACGCCATATTGCGACCTGACGAATTCGCTTACCCTTGAATAGAATTCCGCCTCCCCCGGACTAAGCGAAACCCGCACGGTCTCCGCCCTCCTCCTGGGAAGCTGGATGCCGCATGTCTCGCGGCGGTTCCGGATCATGACCTCCCTCATGAGCATTCGCAGTTCCGCGACATTCTTGGGTTTGAGCCTGTCCCCCCTCGTGATGAACCTCCGGGAGAAATCGGATGCCGTCTCGAGCTGGCCCGGACGAAGGAGCGTTATGAGGTTGAAAAGCTCCTGGAGGTCATTTTGCACCGGAGTAGCGGTGAGAAGGAGGATGTATTTCTTCTTGAGGCCATTTACAAGCTTCCAGTTGAGCGTATTCTTGTTGCGGCACCTGTGGGCCTCGTCAACTATTACCAGGTCGAATGGGGCCGACTGGACCAGCTTGCTGTGGGGTTCCCGCTTTGCAGTATCAATCGAGGCGATGATCCTGTCTATCTTGAGCCACGGGTTGTCCAGCCTGGTAAAAGACGGGTCATCGGAGGCAACGAAATCCATGTTGAATTTGGACCTCATCTCGTCCATCCACTGGGACATGAGGGGCGGCGGGCACAGGATCAAGACGCGCTTTGCGAGTCCCCTGAGAATATATTCCATCATGATGAGGCCGGCTTCGATGGTCTTGCCGAGCCCGACCTCATCCGCAAGGATCGCGCGGCCCCGCATCCGCCGGAGGACTTCCTTTACCGCGCCAACTTGATAGGCGAATGGCACGATGTTGCGGACGGCATCCAGCGAGATGAGTCTGTCGAAACCGGGGCTCGCCGAGAGGATAAGGGCCTGCTCATGCACATCCGCACCCTCGAGGCTATCAAATCGGCCCGCTTCGAGCCTCCCGAGAATGAGATCTATGGACTCCCGGTCGACGGGAATTACAACATCATCCGGGATGGAGAGGAGCTGGGCCTTGATTATATCGCGGGCCAGCTCGTCCCCCTCCTGGGGCAGGGTTCTCTCCGCCCTGGCAAAGGCCCTGGCAAAGCCTCCCTTCACCCTGGGCAGGCCTTTCTCTGCTCCGGTCAGGTCTCTCTCTACTCCGGTCTTGTCTCTCTCTGCTCTATGGAGCGGGCCTCCCTCCGCTCTATGCAGGTCTCCGCTCGCGTCTCTTTCCGGGACGTCCTCGCGATGTTCCGGGACGTCCTTGCGATGCCTTCGCCTCCTCATGAGCCACGAGAACTGTGAGAATCGTATATAGTCATCGACCCTCGCAGGATCGACCCCGACCGCTGCGGCAATCTCATCGCGCGTTGCGACTATATAGGCATCCCTGACATTAACCGCCTTCCCGATATACAGGTAGGGTTTTTTTATGGTCTGCCTCCCGCCTTTGCGATCATCTTCCAGGATCGTTTTGAAGAATTCCTGGAATCCGGGGGCGTAGAGTACGCCATCTTTACGGTTATACTCTACATCAATAGCGATATCGTGGGAGAGGCTAACGAACGTGAGAAACGCCACATTGAGCTTTTTGGGGAGGGCGTGCCTGAGCCCCTCGTCTACAGGCACCAAACCGCTTCTGAGGCCGGTGGTATCCAGGCGAAATTCTATAAGGTCGTATGGCCGCACGTAAGCCTTGGGCAAATTAAGGACTACCTCCCGGTTATCTCGCAATACTATTATTATAGCACACCATTATGGCATCCTAATTATTTATAGTGAATGAGAATCGAATCTATCTGAGGTTTTTTTGAAATCAGGATGGCCGCAACAAACCACCAACTATCAGGCAACCGGCATCCTTTGGAACTTTATGTCAAAACCTTGGGAATCTATGGGTGCATGTAAGAATTGTGGCCTACAGACTACTTACATCCATCGATTATAGCCTTATGGCTAGCCATAGTCCTATGACCTGTCTGATGGGGACGCTCCTGCCAACCAGTTAGCCTACCTGCCTGCCAGCCAACCAGCCAGCCTGCCTGCCTGCGTGCCTGTCAGCCTTCCTGCCCGGATCGCAGCCTCAGGGCGGTAAGACTCTTGCCACTCCATGCGCATAAGTGTAGGTTCCTTAATTTGTGCCAGTCTACGAGCATGTCCCATGGGTTGCCGGTGC
>DUMQ01000094.1 GCA_012839815.1 Bacillota bacterium
CCGAGTTCTATGTCGTTATCCTGGTTTATGTATTTCCGGTTCTCTGCAAAGTGGGTCTCCCAGAAGCCGAATATCTTGCCCCTTGTGACCTCGTATTCGATGATCCTATCGATTCCATCCTTCGTGGAGAAATCCTTATCCGGGCAGTCACTCTCAGCGCAGCAGTAGACGTAGTATGGGTGGCCGTTCACCTGGGAGCTCAGATATATGGCAAGCTCATCCGTGATATCAGAGCCGCGCAACCTGAGGAGCTTCTTTATCAGGGTAGCGCCGTCCTCGATCGCCATGGGCTTGAGGTACTTAAAGCCAAAGCGCCCTCCGAGGGGCCCTCCCATGACGGTGCGGAATATCATGGTCACAGCAGAGCCCGAGACCAGCATGGGAGCCCGCCTGCTCTGGGACTGGCGGTCATATGTGGCGGTGAGGTCGGTTGCCATTGGCTTCTTCGCAGGATCGTCCGGTATAACGTCGATATCATAGATATAGAACTTCATATCCTGAAATTCATCGATAATTACGGCCACGTGGAGCCCGAGGACTGCCCCGAGAAACTCGGGGGTCTTGATCATGTCTTCCCAGTGGTTGCGGGCATCCTGCCAGTCGTATTCTTCGTATCTCTCGATAAAATCCTTGATATGCTCCTCCTGAACGTAGCGTACCCTCTCATCACCTGTCTTTAATTTCAATAGGGCCTTGAGATCCACCTTGTTATTCGCATAGAGTACGGGGTCCTTCAGGATATATGCTATATATTGCCTGAAGAACGTGGTATAGTATTCCAACAAGAACTTTCGCAGCGTGGTCTCCTCGCGCTTCATCTTAAAGTAGAAGGGAGCCACGTCATAGTCCTTGAAGAAGACGGTATTGACCAGCTTGTCCAGCACGGCGGTCTTGCCCATCCGCCTCGGGGAGATGAGCGCCATGCTGCTCGAGATCCTGTGTTTGATGTTGCGGTACCAGGTCTCGAGCTCCCTCAGTATCTCCACCCGGTCGGTGAATTCCTCTTCCGAGACCATCTCCTCAACCGGCAACACCTGCGGCTCGACCATGACCATGCCCCCTTGCTTGCCCCGCGACCAATATTTCGGGTATCCTGTACATCAATAATTATTCATTTTGCTGCATCTCTGAGCCTCCCCACGGCTAAAGCCGGGGGTTCCGGCACCCTGCCGCCTCTCCCGGGCTCTCGCCATCCCCTTGTGGGTAGGCTACACCATCCCGGGCCTTAGCGATTTTCGTTGCTTCAGTTTCCAAGGCGTTAGGTAAATTATACCATATGTTGCATAGAAAAACAACGAGAAAACCGCATTATCCCCAGCCTCGAAGGGCGGGGCTTGCGGCGGGTGGATCCTGGTCACCCAGAGAAAAACGTCCAAACAAAAAACGGGGTCTCCCCGCCTATTAAATGTCTATTAAAATGTTAAATGGATCGATCGACGCCATTATCCAGATGAAATGGTGGAGGCGCCGGGAGTCGAACCCGGGTCCGAAGAGGCAGCTCAAGCGGCTTCTACGAGCGTAGCGTGGGATTTGGCTTTCGCCCCGGGGGCGCCCTCACGCCAGCTCCCCACGCGGGCTATCTCGATAGTCTTAGCCCGTCCCTCCGAGAATTGGGACGAGAGCATCCTGGTTTGTGTGACGCCCGCACCGGCCTCCCAGGCTAAGTCCGGATTGGACGGCTGCTTTAATTAAGCAGCGTAAGCAAGATTGTCGTTGGCACTTATCGTGCTTTCCACCGTTTAACGAGCTGGTGGGATCTCGGCTCGCTACCTCTCTCGCCACAGCTCCCCGTCGAAACCGTAACGCCCCCGTGAACTCATGGATCTTAGCCTTTAAACCTCTCCTTCAAGGCCCGCTCCGCTTCGCGCCTCAAATCGCGCTTCGCTATATCTTCACGCCGGTCGTATAGCTTCTTGCCCTTGGCAAGGGCAAGCTCCACCTTGGCGAGTCCGCGTTTGAGATACATCCGGAGCGGGATGAGCGTGTACCCCCGCTCCTGGGTCTTGCCCAGGAGCCGCCTGATCTCCTCCTTGTGGAGAAGGAGCTTCCTGACGCGCAACGGCTCGTGGTTGAATCTGTTCCCGTAATCGTAAGGGCTTATATGCATATTATAAACCCAGACCTCGCCGTTTTCCACGCGCGCAAAGCTATCCTTGAGGTTGACCCGCCCCTGGCGAACGGACTGGATCTCCGTGCCGGTGAGCGCGATGCCCGCTTCATATGTCTCATCGATGCTGTAATCATGGTATGCCTTGCGATTGGTTGCAACGACTTTTTCCTTCTCCTCGGGCATCAACTACCACCGCTCCCCGGAGCCCCGCCCCCAAACTCTGGCAACTCGGCCTTCTCGCCAGGCAAGCGGTCCCGTCTCGTTCGTAAATTTATTATACCCATATAACCCTCGAGTGTCAACCTGAACGCGCGCGTCGGCGCGTCGGCCGGTAATTCCGCATGAACGGCTCGGACCGGGCTAGCAGACAGGCCCTTTATAGGAGCCGGCTGGGGTATGAGATTACGCGGCGTCCCGTAGGCCGTGGCCGCAGAGCCTCGGCCGCGCGACTTGCGGCGCTAGCCTAGAGACCGAGCTCGCCCGCTATCCCCCGCATCGCCTCGAGGCCGATGCCTACGAACTCCTCGAGCTCTAGCCCCAGTTCCGAGCAGGAGCGGATCTGATCACGGTTTGCACCGCGCGCAAAAGACGGCTCCTTGAACCGGTGCATTACGAAGGGGACATCGATCGCGGCAAGCTTCTTAGAAGGATGAACGAGCGCGGCCGCAACGATCAGGCCCGTGAGGGGATCAACCGCGTAGAGCGCCTTGTCAAGCCTGCTCACCCGGGGCAGTCCATGGTGTTCGTTATGCACTTTTACCGCGCGGACTACATCGCTATCCACCTTTAGAGATTCAAGAATTTCGGCGCCTACAAGGCTATGTCGCTCGGGCGCACCCGAAGTCTGCTCGTAGTCGATGTCATGGAGGAGCCCTGCCAGGCCCCAGGTAGACTCATCCTCTCCAAACCTCCTGGCTAGGGCCTTCATTATGGCCTCCGTGGCCAGCATGTGCTTTACCAGATTCTTGTTCTTGACGTATCTCCCGACTATATCCAGCGCCTCAGAGCGTTCCACTTTTAGATACATACCTCCTGTCACGCTTATTTTTTGATACTGGTAATGCATTCGCCACGCGAAGTTGGATTCCTCTTCCTGCAGCTACCTCTTTGCTGTGTTAACTTCGATGTATTAGTTTTCGATATGTTAGCTTGACAGATGTCCGGACCCATGTTAGGATATATCATGGAAGGGGTTCCAAAACCTTCATATCTTCTGATCAATAAGTCATAAAAACCCCGCGAAGTGATAAACCCCGCGCTTGAAGGCAGGGACCCCCGCGCGGCTGAAAGGGTTGGTGGTCACCTCGGTAACCATATATGATATCGCAAAACAGGCTGGCGTAGGCCTGGGAACCGTATCCCGGGTGCTAAACAATAACCCTCATGTGAGGCCCGAGACCAGAGCCAGGGTCATCGGTGCCATGGAGGAGCTGGGGTATCATCCTGCGGCCATGGCGCGGGGTCTGGCCCGGCAGAGAAGCGACACGATTGGCGTGATCGTGCCGTTCTTTACCCGCCCCTTTTTCGTTGAGGTGCTCAAAGGTATTCAAGATGCCGCCCTCGGATACAACAAAGACATCATCTTATATAGTGTGTTACAACGCGGCCAGAAGAATGTATACTTTGAACGGATTCCCAGGGAGAGAAAGGTCGACGGGGCGATCGTTGTCACGCTTCGCGTACACGACGAACATGTAGAAAGTTTTATACGCAGGGGGATGCCCCTCGTACTGGTCGACACGGAAAATGCCGGGGCCGACTCCCTGGTCGTGGATAACATGCACGGCGCGGAGACTGCGGTCCGGCACCTTTTAAGCCTGGGACACCGCCGCATCGGCTTTGTGAACGGCCTTTTGCGCTATCGAGCAAGCCAAGAAAGGCTTAAAGGTTACCAGGACGGCCTCCGCGGCGCAGGGATTCCATATGACCCGGCCCTGGTGGTGGAGACCGAATATGATCGTGAATCCGGGCGGGCCGGTATGGGTAAACTTTGGGAACAACACTGGGAGCGACATACGGGGAGGCCTCCAACAGCCATCTTTGCGGCAAGCGACGTACAGGCTATCGGGGTTATCGAGTTCCTCCAGAGCAAGGGAATCCGGGTTCCCCAGGCCGTGGCCGTGGTCGGTTACGACGATATCGAACTTTCCAAATACCTTGGCATTACCACCATACGCCAGCCGATGTACGAAATGGGCCGGCGGGCCATGGAACTCCTCGTCAACCGCCTGGAGGAGCGGAGGGGGTCGCGACCCTCGTCGCAATCCTCGCCAGACGGACGCCCGCCGACAGAGCGGATCGTGTTCACGCCGGAGCTGGTCGTGCGTTACTCCTGTGGGAGCCGTCCGGCGGCGAATGGAGACCCTATAAGTATTCGTTTATTCTCGGACGTATGAGGTGTAGGATGTCAGGTGCCGGGCCAAACCGGAGTCGCCAGGCTAAATTGGAGACTTCGGTAAAAACAGGGTGTGGCTGAGAGAGGGTCGTTATAGCCAGGGCGTCATTAAAACAGTGGGGCCATAAAACGTGTTGTTTCAAAACCATAAGTTGCAAAGCTATAAAATGTGTTGCTACAAAAATGAGATGAAAAAGAAAAGAAATAAAAGAAAGGAGCTATAGAATTAATGAAGCTCGGTTTTTTAACAGCGTGTCTCCCCAACGTGCCCCTGGAAGAATTGGTGAAGTGGGCAGCGGACCACGGCTTTGAGGCCCTTGAGGTTGCTGCCTGGCCCATCGATAACGCGCGGGATTACGCAGGCAGCTCCATCGACGTCGCCAGCCTGACTCCTGAAGAGAGCGAGAGGATCAAACGCCTCTTCGCAGAGAACAACCTTGTCATCTCATCCCTCGCTTACTACGACAATAACCTCCACCGCGACCCCGAGGTGCGCGCGCGCTTCCATTCCCACCTAAAACGGGTCATCGATGCCGCGAGGATGCTCGATGTTGGCCTGGTTGGCACGTTTGTCGGGCGAAACATTGACCGGACTGTCGAGGAAAACCTCGAGGAGTATGAAAAGGTCTTCAGGGACCTGGTTTCCTACGCCGAGAGCAGAGAAGTCCGCCTCATGTTTGAGAATTGTCCCATGGAGGGCTGGCAGAAGCCGGGCGTTCCCGGAAATCTCGCTTACTCACCCGAACTGTGGCGCGAGCTATTCCGCCTGATGCCCAAGGGCAGCGTCGGGTTAAATCTCGACCCGTCCCACCTGCACTGGCTCGGCATTGATTATCATGCCATCATCCCTGAATTCAAGGAGCGCATCTTTCATACCCACGCAAAGGATACCGAAATCCTGAAGGACGGCATGAACCAGTATGGCATCTATGGGCGCCAGCTTGGACCCCACATACACGGCGGTGGCTGGTGGCGTTACCGCATGCCCGGGCTCGGTGAGATAGACTGGAGGGACTTTGTGGCCACACTCGTGGAGAACGGGTTCGACGGGACGTTGAGCATCGAGCATGAGGACCCCATCTACAGCGGGACAGAAGAGATGGTAAAGAAGGGCCTCGTGCTTGCGCAGCGCCACCTGGCACCCCTGATCATTTAGCATCTAGCCGGCAGCAGCGGCTCAATCGCTGCCTAAAAAATCCGGCGAATTTTGAGCACTAATTCGCGCATTAACTTAAACGAAAGGAGCTTTTAGAATAATTATGGATAGGATTCGGGTCGGGGTCATCGGCACCAGCGGCATAGCCATGGGCGTGCATCTACCGGCCTACGCCGAACTCCCCGGTGTAGAAATCATAGCAGTATGCGACATTGATGAAAACAGCCTGCAAAGGGCGGCTAGCCAGTATAATGTAGCGCACGCCTTCACAGATTACCGTAAAATGCTCGAATTAAAGGATCTGGACGCGGTAACCGTGGCGACCCCCAATTATCTTCACGCACCCATAACCATCGCGGCGTTGAACGCTGGCAAGCACGTCCTGTGCGAAAAGCCCCTAGCGACAAACGCCACCGAGGCCCAAGCCATGGCGGACGCCGCCGAGCGGGCCAACAGGGTCCTCATGGTGGGGGTCAACAACCGTTTTCGAGACGAAAGCCTCAAGCTTAAGCGCATAATCGATTCGGGCGGGTTGGGCCGCATCTATGCGGGGCGAACCGGCTGGATCAGGCGGAGGGGCGTTCCATACTGGGGGGCATGGTTCATGGATAAGGCCAAAGCTGGAGGCGGCCCCCTTATCGACCTGGGCGTCCACATGCTCGACCTCGCGTGGTGGCTCATGGGCAAGCCGGAGCCTGTATCAGTCGTAGGATCTACATATCACGAGATCGAAAACTACCACATTGTTGAATGGGACACAGGGGATCCTGTATTATCAGGCGCGCCCGCCCGAGCCCAAGAGCGGAAGACCTACGATGTGGAGGATGCCGCCTTTGCCTTCATAAGGTTCTCCAACAACGCGACCCTGTCCCTGGCTGTGACATGGGCTCTGAATACCAACAAAGAACACTATTACTGCGATCTTTACGGCAACAAGGCTGGAGCGAGCCTGTGGCCCTTGACCATCTATGGCGAGCAGGATGGAGTCCTGACCGACACGCACATAAAGGTGGACGAAAAGGTGAAATCCCACAAGGCCGAGGTCGCTCATTTCATCGACTGCATAAGGCATGGCAGGACGCCGATGTGTCCCGCATCGGATGGCGTAGCAGTAATGCGCATGCTCGACGCCATCTATAAATCGGCGGAGAGCGGCCGTGAGGTCCGCCTTTCCTCATGACATCCGGGGAGGTGAGCAAGTAGCCTGCTTGCTCACCTCACAACCTCCCGCCTATCTGTAAGACTCGGATCGGCACCTGGCTTATCCCGATATGGATAAGTGAGGGGCCCCCAACCCTTGGGGAACGGGCCTTCTCCTCCTGGCTTAAATTAAAGCCGTTCTACTTCGAAAACCACTCTTTAATCTGCGCTTCCGTAGGTATCTTTCCCTCGGCCTTCTTTTCACCGTCTACAAACACGGCTGGAGTCATCATAACCCCCCTGTCGATGATCTCGCCTATATCTGTTATATGCACTATTTCCGCCTGAACCCCAAGCTTCTGTATGGTTGCCGCGATCATCTCCTCGGTTTTCCGGCATTTCGGGCAACCCACGCCCAGTATCTCGACCTTCATCTTCTCACCTCTTTCCCTTATCTAAGTTAGTGCGCAAAAATCTCTGTCCTTTTGGGCACTTGCATAGGGTGTCTCGCATCCCTCCGCCCGGCGGACGCGTCTAAGTGTAAGTTCGAAGATTACTGACGTTTTCCCAGGGGTTGCCGGTGTTGCGTTCCGGGGACGGCGCGCTTGCGGCGCGCCTCCGTTGAAATTTGGCGCGAGGGCCATGCCAAATTTCAAAAGGCCCCGTCACGCAA
>DUMQ01000095.1 GCA_012839815.1 Bacillota bacterium
ACTTTACACGCTGAAGTGGTAAGCTAATTACCACCCATTCGTCGAACTGGCAAGTATCTTACCACTCTGCGCGCCAGGCTGGCAAGTTAGTTACCACCTGCTCGCTGCACTGGAAAGTATCTTGCCGCTTCGCCCGATGAGATGGCAAGTTATTTATCACCCCGACGCCTATCCTGGTAACTTTCTTACCACACGCTGCAGTATATTTTTTGCAGGTATGCTGCTGCAGCACATCCAGCCCGGATACACTCCCGGATACACTATAGATTCGCCAGATTCGCCCTGGCGGGCCGATTGATTTCACAATCGGCTGTTATGGCTGGCTGTTACACTACCGGCCGCTGGGTTATACTACGATCAATTAGAGGAGTACAATATCACATTAGAAGGCTTTTACATGAGACAAAGGGCGAAAGCCGGGGAATTCATCCTGGGGCTGAAGCCAAGGGAGCCATTAAGAGGAGCGGTGTGTTATGGCTGCAATTGGTATGTTCCTCGCCATTGTTCTGTTCATCCTTGGGCTCGCGGGCACGGTGCTACCTGTGCTACCCGGGCCGCCCCTCATATGGCTGGGGATGCTCGTATATGGCTTGTTTACAGGCTTCGCGAGGTTGTCCTTTCTCTTTTACCTCGGGCAGGGTCTCGCCGTTTTACTTACCGTCCTGGTCGATTACGCGGGCACGGCATACGGGGCGCGGAAATACGGCGGGTCGCGGGCAGCGATCTGGGGGAGCGCGGTCGGCATCTCTGTGGCGCCCATATTCATGGGAATGCCGGGGTTCATAATCGGCCCTTTCCTGGGGGCGTTCATCGCCGAGGCCCTGGCAGGGCGTCCCATTAACCCGGCTTTTCGAGCAGCCTTCGGGACCCTGATCGGCCTCGTTGGGTCCACCATCCTCAAACTCGGCATCGAAATAGGGATGATAGTCTGGTTTTACTGGACCATCCTCAGGTGATTAAATCAGGATTAGATCAGGCCAGGCTGGGTCTCAGATTGAGACTGGGCTCGAGACCGGGAGACCGCGCCTTAGGTAAGGTTATTTCTCAGGTAAGGTTGGGCTAAGGTTGGGCCGGGGGGCGAAAGCCGGCCCTCAACTGCTTAATAGAGCCGGGAAGAGGCTCAGGATGAACCATGCCACCGTGAGCCCGATCAGGCACACGACCGTTATCCATGCAATAAGGTTGAAGAACGGCGAATTTACATGCTGCCCCATGATCCTCCGGTTGTTTACAAGTTTCAGCATGAAGATGAGGATCACCGGGAGGAGTATCCCGTTTACCTCCTGCGAACGCAACATCACCTTCATGAGCGAAGTGCCGGGCAGAAGCACCACTACGGCACCGATGGTTATAAGCGCCGTGAAGAGTGAGAAAAAGATGGGCGCCTCTCTAAATTCATTATCGATCCCGCTTTCCCAGCCGAAGGCCTCGCATACGGCGTAGGCCGTGGAAAGAGGAAGCACGGCCGCAGCCAGAGCCGATGCGCCGAAGAGGCCCACTGAAAAGAGGTAAGTGCTATATTCGCCCGCCAGCGGCGCCAGCGCCAGCGCGGCATCTTTGGCCGTTTCTATGGGGATGCCTGCGCGAAAGAGCGTAGCGCCTGTCGACACAATTATGAAGAAAGAGATGAAGTCGGTCCAGAATGCACCGAAGAGCACATCAAGCTTCTCATAGCGATAATGTGAGATTGTTATTCCCTTATCCACCACGGTTGCCTGGATGAAGAACTGCATCCACGGCGTTATAGTCGTGCCTATGGTTGCTATGAAAAGGAGCATAAACCCGGGCTCGACCTTAAATGTAGGTACCAGCATCCCCCGGGCGACTTCGCTCCAATCTGGCCGGGCCATGAATCCCGATGCCACATAGGCTGCGAAGGTGAGGGCAAAGAGCAGCAGGAACCGCTCGACAGCCTTGTATGACCCCTTTACCACGAGAATCCAGAGCATGATGGCGATGAGCGGCACAGAGATGTACTTAGATACTCCAAATATTTCCATACTTGCCGCTATGCCGGCAAACTCGGCTGCACAGGTGGCTACATTGGCTACGAGCAGCACAAGCATGGCGAAGAAGGTCCACCTGACCCCGAATTCCTCGCGGATGAGGTCCGACAGCCCCTTGCCTGTGACGGCCCCCATCCGGGCTCCCATTTCCTGCACTATGGCAAGGCTGATGGTTATGAGGATGATCATCCAGAGCAAACTGTAGCCTTCGCGCGCCCCGACGATGGCATAGGTTGCGATTCCACCCGCATCGTTGTCCGCCGTCGCAGTAAGCAGGCCAGGACCCATGATAGTGAGGAATAATGCCAGCTGCCTCTTCAGTCTCCGGGAAAATCCCTGGAACCATTTTGCGCGATCCGCTACTGTCTCCCATAATACTGTTGCCTTCCACAACCCCATCACCGGTCCTTTCCGCGCGAAAAGCGCCATGATTGCTACTGCTGTGATTTATGATTTCTTCCTCAGGCGCCGGCGGCGTGGTGGCGTCAACACAAGGTCAAACACGTCATCTACGGTCACTATGCCGACCAGGCGCCCCTGAGCGTTGACTACAGGCACCGCCAGGAAGTCGTACTTGTTGATGATCTCGGCGATCTCCTCCGGTGAGGCATCCACATCCACCTTGATCACGTCGGTTATCATGATCTCCGAGATGGGTGTCGAGGGGGCAGCGACAATGAGGTCCCGGAGCGAGAGGACACCGATAAGTGTTCCATGCTCATCAACCACATATAGATAGTATATGGTCTCAGCCTCGGGTGAGAGTCGCCTTAGTTCGTTTATGGTTTCTTCAGCGGTGAGGGAGCCCCTGAACGCCAGGAATTCTGTGGTCATCAGGCCCCCAGCAGTATCCTCATCGTAACCGAGAAGCTCGCGCACTTCGCGCGCATCTTCCTCGTCCATCCGCTTCAGGAGATCCTTTGCCTTCTCCTCATGGAGCTCGCCCAGCAGGTCAGCGGCATCGTCGGGGTCCATTTCCTCCAGGATGTCAGCGGCCTTCTCCTCAGCAAGGTTCTGCAGGATGAGGGTTTGGACCTCCGGCTCCACCTCCTGCAGCATCTCGGCGGCCTTTTCAGAATCAAGAGCATGGAATATGGCCGTTTGTTCTTTAATATGGAGGTCCTCGATTATCTCCGCCATATCAGCCGGATGGAGCTTGAAGAGTTTCTCGTGCGAGACTACGAGCTTCGCGCCGGCTAATTCCGTCTCCAATAGCTCCACGGAATTCCAGCTTATGAGGCTTTCCTCCAGGCGTATCCCTTTGAGGCGCGCCAGCGCACCAGCAAGCTTGGAGCCTAGGAGCCGCCTCAGGAGCCCCGGTGCGCCGATATCAGCGGCGACAAGACGAACCCCGTTTACCGCGTCTGCCAGCTTGAGGTCATTAACTCGCACGACTTTGCGGCCGTTAGTATCCACTATTTGTTTATCCAGTATATCCCTGGCCAGGAGAACCTCGCCCTCGCGGGGCTCTGCCGGCCCGAGCGTGACGCGGGGCGAACGCAGTTTAAATGCGCCATTCTCGAAGGCCAGAATGTCATCCCATTCCACAAGGGCCGACTTGCCCCCTCCAATCTCGATCTTCAAGAGAGATGCCTTTGGAAAGGGGTCGGCAAGGGCGACGCCGATGTCCCCGACACGCCCGATCCGCTGGTTTTGGTCGTCTAGCACAGGGCGGCCAAGGAGCTCACTTAGAAACACGCCGTGCGGGAACATGAGTCAGTCCGGACCTCCTTTTTTTAACCCATATATGTATAATGTGCCCACCGGGCGAAATTGTCAACAGGTGAATAGGGAAATAAATATGGGAGGTAAGCAAACGTAGTTTACATAACATGACATACTATGTTATGATATTCGTGCTATGGACAACCCCGCGCGTCATGATGCCCCTGCTGGGGCAAGCGCGGCATGCGATCCTGATAGTGTGAGCATAGCACGTGGGAGAGGGGAATTCAAATGCATATACTGTCCAGGGTGCGCGGGTTATACGGGAGCGTATATAATCCGGGCATCCCGATTCTATTATGCCTGGTTTTCTTCGAAATAATAGTAATAGTAACGGGTATAGTGACGCCAGGTATAAAATTGGATATGGGGGAGGTATCCCTGAACCGTGGATATGATAAGCGAATTGTCCAGGTAGGCCAGGCAGGCCAGGCGCAAGGGTCATATCTCGGGTCCTTTGCCTTACCCGGGGCGCTAAACTATGAAGCCTGGATGAATTCGGACCGGCGCCATCTGGCTGAGGTCGCAAGTCTGGCCCGGGAGAATCGAGGACAGGCCGAGACGCTTTTACAGCAAGAAATAAGGGCGATCCGCGATGATATAATTAGGATCGAACAGACCGGGGCGGCATATATAGATCCCCGGAGGCAATATCGTATTTACGACCCGCCCACAACGGGTAGGCTTTACGCCCTGCACGCGGGATTGAAGGCGAGGGAGCGGTTGATAGCCTCGGGGTTCGGCCTGTCACCCGAGGCGGCCTGGGATTCTGGGCGGGTTTGGGATGGTGGCCATAAGCTCCAGCCAACGCCCCCACAGAAGTATGCGCAGGTATCCGAGGTGGTCAGGGCGCTAAATGATATTGATTTGCCGGATGAGGCATTCATAGATTACCGGGTATACCTTTTGCCTTATTCCATGGGCGATACGAGCGGTGAAGGGGGCCCGGGCTACAGCATAATAGCGAGCGAACCCGCGGGCGTGAACCTGATATCAAATCAGGTGTACCTGACTGTTACGCACGAGTTTGGGCACCATCTTCACCTGACTTACATTGGTGAAGACTACGCATCTAACCCCCTGCTTTGGCGCAAGTATATGGGTATCAGGGGTATACCCCGGTGGCGCGACGATGGCGAGGTTAAGACGGATGTATGGAGGAACTCACCTGAGGAGGCCTTTGCTGAGGACGTTAAGGTCCTGCTTGGCGGCAGGGAGGCGCGAGAAGATACCTACCTGGCAGGTTACGGCGACCCCAGAACCGATCCGGGAAAGGCTAAAAGGCTCGTGGCATTCTTTCGGCAACTGGTTAGCACCGGACGCGAGTCTTACGTGCTGGCTAGGGAAGCCCCGCGCTCTCCCTGGCTCGAGTGAAGTGGCGGGGGGCATTTACCGGGCGTCTACTTCGACCCGGGCCCCCCGATTCTACCTCTTGCCTTCTCGGGGCTATTACCTTCTTGGCTTACCTCCCCTGGTTTATCTCCTTGATGTCCCTGGTGCAGGGGCGGTCGGTGGTGCCTTTGTCCTGGCAGCCTCAAACTTATCTGCTAGCTTCCGAAGGTCTGAAAGATCCTTATCAACCATACTCTTGTTTTTCAGGCCCACGTCTCCTATGAGCTTATTCACTTTGCTTTCGAACGCCGTCAGGTCAGCGCTCTTGACCAGGTTGCCGGCTTTACCGCGATAGGCGGCCCATGTCCGGCGGAGGGTTGATGCCTCATCCCTCGCTCTGGTCCAGTCGTTTTTATCGACCGCGGCTTTGACTCGATCTATGTCCCGTTTCAAATCCGCCGGAGTCGGAGCGGGTGTGGTTGGAGCGGGACGGGTCGGAGCCGGGCGCACAGGCGCCGGCGCGGGACGAGTTGGCGTGGGTCGCACCGGAGCCGGTCGAGTAGGCGCTGGCCGCGGCCTGACCGGAGCGGGCCTTGTGAGCCTCCTGGACCCTGCGATGATTCCACCGATCGCGAGGATGACTATCAGTAGCACCACTATCCGTGTGGTGGTCGCGTTCCCATTGCCGTTTCTATTGCCGCCTTCATTCCTGTTTTCGCCGTTCATTTCCCTTGATCACCTCCCGTGAAGATATTATTCCCTCATGCGGTTGAATTAAATACGGGAGGTGAGTCTCACGGGGAGACGAGGATGTCCCTCTGCATGCAGGTTTTACCTTAAAATAAAGGATCAGGTTTTACTCAAAAATGAAGAATAATGAAAAAGAAAATGAAGAGCCCCGGATAATACCGGGGCTCTTCATCTCTCATCATCCCTTATCTCGCGGATTTATTAATTCCACGGGAACAAGAAGAAGAACAGGAAGAAAATCAGGATGATGATTATAATCCACCACCACGAGCAGCCATCCCACTTCGCTTCAGGCATACAATCGTCCCCCTTTCATTCGCCCTTGTGGGCCGATATATCATACGCGAAAGGGGATTCAATTGTGCAACCGCGAATCCGCTGCGCCCCCAACCGGCGGCCCCCATGCCCCCATCCCATGCTCGTATCAGGCGGGTGTAGTTAGCTTCAACTACATTTTGAATACCCACACAGGATGCACGTGGAGCATCCATTCTCGTGTCTCATATGGCCGCCGCACTCGGGGCAGGCCCCGGTCAGGCCATCCCAGTTGTCGGGGGGGCCGCTCTCGGTTTCAGGGTCAGAGGCGGGAGAGGATGGATCGATGCCACCTGTCGCAGCCTCATCCTGTTTTGGAGTTTCATCTCGCCCCCGCGTTGACTGGAGGTAGTGTTCGAGGACGATACCTATAGCATCAGGGCAAGACGATATAATCTGCCCGCCCTTTTGCCACGACGGGGATGGACACCTGATTCCGCGCAGATGTTTAATGATCCACTCAGGCTTGACCCCCGCTCTGAGGGCCAGGGAGATCAGCCTGCTTATAGCCTCTGATTGGGCAGAGGCGCAGCCCCCGGATTTGCCTATAGACGTGAAGACCTCGCAGAGGCCATGCTCGTCTTCGTTTACAGTTACGTAGACATTTCCGCACCCGGTCCGCACCTTCTCCGTGCGGCCAAAGGTCACCTGGGGCCGCTTTCTGGGGACCCTCTCGATATATCCCTGCTGGCCGGCATATTGTGCATCGTCTTGCCGGGTTCCTTCGCTTCCAACCCGCAGCACCTGGGACTCCCTGCTCCTGTCGCGGAAGACGGTGATACCCTTGCATCCCAGTTCATAAGCCAGCATAAGAATTGAACGGACATCCTCCCTGGTGGCGTCATGTCTCAGATTGACGGTCTTTGAGACAGCATTATCCGTGAACTCCTGAAATGCCGCTTGTATCCTTACATGCCATTCGGGTGAGATGTCGTGGGCCGTTGCAAACAGCCTCTGAACGTCTGCCGGGACCTCAGGGATGCCCCGTACACTCCCGACTTCAGCTATGCGTCTCATCAGTTCCTCGCTGTAAAAGCCCCGTTCCTTGGCTATATCCTGGAAAAGGGGGTTTACCTCCAGGAGATTGTCGTTATCCAGGACGTTCCGGACATAGCAAACGGCGAATAGCGGCTCCACCCCGCTGGAGCAGCCTGCTATAATGCTGATCGTGCCGGTGGGGGCGATTGTGGTCGTCGTGGCGTTTCTGAGGGCAGGCCCGCCGGGGACATCATATATACTGCCCTTGAAGTTTGGAAATGGCCCACGCTCCCGGGCCAGGCCGGCCGATGCGTCGCGCGCAACGCGCTGAATAAAGCTCATCACCTCGCGCGCCTTCTCCACGGCTTCGTCGCTATCGTAGGGGATGCCCAGCTTGATCAGCATGTCAGCAAACCCCATTACCCCCAGGCCTATCTTGCGGTTGTCGTGAACCATTTTTTCGATTTGTTCAAGGGGGTACCGGCTCGCATCTATGACATCATCCAGGAAGCGAACCGCGAGTCTCACGGTGTTCTCCAGGTGAGGATAATCTATTTCCACCCTTCCCCCTTCGCCTTGCTTGACCATGCGGGCGAGGTTGATAGAGCCCAGGTTACACGCCTCGTAGGGCAAGAGTGGCTGCTCTCCACAGTTTGAAATGACGATACCGTTCGCTATAAAGGAATGGGTGGTAGGCTCTGTAAGATCGTAGACTGGCCTGGTCTCCCCCGGGGTAACGCCTTCTATAACGTCCCAAAAAGGACTCTCATAGGGGACTCGAGGCTTTTCTACGATTCTTGAGAGCTTACTTTGATGTTTGCTGTTTACGAAGCCAACTATTTCAATAAATCTCGCCATATCTTCACGGCTTATTTGAAGTTCAAATAAGCCGCAACCACAGGTATGGGATCTTTCTCCCCTATTTTTATCCTGGTAGCTGAAGGCCATACGCAGGGGGCGAGATCGATCATAGATTCTACTCTTGATTCCCAACGAAAGAAGGAGCAACTGCGTCCCTTGAAGAAGCCTACGGGACTTCGCAGTAAGTCTAATATAAGCTGTGCCGTTGGGATCCATTGCAACCGTACCATCTGAAGAAAAAAGTCCACAGAGAAATCCAAGGACGGCTTCACGGGGTGCGGTAAATAGGGACTCGGGTACAACCTTATCCTCAGCGGAGGAAGGAAGGACACCGAGTGAAGTAAAGAACCCGGCAAAATATTTGCTACGATATGAGAGGTGATATATGCCAGTCTCGCGCTGGACCGGATGAATACTATGTCCATACCAACTGTTTAGGATAGAAGAAATCCTCTCCATTACTTCGAGATCCTCTCGAGAAAATACAAACCCCACCAGGCTATTTTTTCGATCGATACGGAGCCAGCCATTCCCAATCAACCAGCCTAGGACTAAACCAAGATCCCAGGACCACTTAGTAGGGAAGTTAAACTTGTAGATCCGGCCCTTAGAACCTTTACTGATGTTCATAACCGCTAAAGGCAAGGTAAAATCTGACGAAAATCCCCCTGAAGCTGGCTGGATCAAGACTTTATGGTAGCCCGGCCTAAGTTGACCTGCCGGAACCCAACCCTCCGTAGTGAATACCTTATGATCGGGGGTTAACTCCAGTTCATAACCGCACTTTGTAGTTATCTTTACAGTCGGTTTAACCCCGGTTGCAAACGCCCGGGAGATTGTATTTAGCGTTACGCCACCCTTGGAAGATACTGTACCAGTCCCCGTGGTTCCGTCTCTAGTCCATTCATATTCAAGGACCCTGTCATCGGTGACAACCCTGAGGCCCCCGTCCCTGAAACGCGCTACTATCTCATCCATGCGCAGCAATCCGAATTCAGTAGCTACACGAGCATCGCCGACGATACATGGATTTGTGCTCTCTATGGCGCCGAGGTGGGGGGTGGGGTTGTCTTTATTAATCCTATCAATAAAGATGATACCGGGGTCGCCGTTTTTCCAGGCTCCATCCACGATAGCATCGAAGATATCCCTAGCGCGCACAGTCTTTACAACCGCACCGGTCCTTGGGTTTATCAAGTCGAAGGGCGCGTCAGCCTTTACGGCCTCCATAAAGGCGTCTGTTGCCGCGACTGATATATTGAAGTTGGTCAATTCCTTGTCGTCGCGCTTGGAGGTTATGAACTCGAAGATATCCGGGTGGTCAACCCTGAGTATCCCCATACATGCCCCGCGCCGCACGCCACCCTGTTTGATCGCGTTGGTGGCAGCGTTGAATACCTTCATGAAGGAGACCGGGCCCGAGGCCACCCCGCCGGTAGACTTTACTATATCTCCTTTAGGACGTAGGCGCGAAAAGCTAAAGCCGGTATTATGCACTACCGTCAGCTTACCTGTGCCGCCCCCTGCAACGTAATTGTTGAATTCATCAACCGTAAAGTCGTAGAAGGTTCTGGGCTGTTTGACACGTTCAACACTCTCTACCACCGTCCAGCGTTCTGCCAGAGGTTCAAGTTGCTCAAGCTGAGCCAGGTAGTTTTGTGGATGACCATTATGCTCAACACGCTCTTCAAGTTCAGTTAGCAGTTCATGTTTCACCGGGTCGTGGACCCATTCCTTTACCATTTCGATCAAGTGGGGGGTCCCTTTGGCGTCTGCCATGTGGATACGATACTCGACTAGCTTGCCGCTGGGGCTGGGCGTTTTCGTATACACAGAAGGGTTAAGGCCAAGAGCGCTCAATAATGAGACCAGCCGGCGGGCGAGCCTGGGGCATACTGTGGAAAACTCTATTCGCCGGCGGCTAAGGCACACATTGCCATCTGAATCGATGAGGCCTCCCAGAAATGCACCTATTACCGAAAGTGGTGATTTGGCCACCCATTCGGGCAAAGTGAGATCTTCTTTGGATGCGGGTTTTACCTGCGCGATGGAGGCAAACTTGGGTACGAAAGTCTGGTTCGTCGTACAGAGTCTCCAGAACTTACGGCCATCCTGGTCAGGCGTCACGCTTACTCCGTGGCCGGCCAGCACTTTGGCCGCAAACCGGATGCTATCAGGTCTACCATCGAAGAAACACAACCTCATTGCAGTATAGTTATTCTTTCGATCGTGGAACCAGTCGAGGCTACCGTCGCCCAGGAAGTATCCCACAAGCCACGCCATCGACTCATCGAGTTGAATCCCTTCTACCTCCACAGGAGCTGTGAAGGGCCAGGCTGCCTGGATGGAAGTATTAGGCGCGATTAGAATATCTCCAGGACGAAGCTTTTCTGCCCGGCGTTCCTCGATCCCCTTTTCGGTGAGAACGAAAAACGGATGCCAGCTGCTGGTGGTAACCGTAGTGCCGTCTGAGCAATGCACGGTGTACTGGTGTTCAGCAGGAACATCCCACTTCCACATATGAGTAATGGCCCTGGTTTCAAATCTCCCGGTGGCTGGGTTAAGGGCGAACGTACGGATACCTAGTTGGGATATATCCATAATCCGGTGGTCCTGTTCCACCATTTCCGGAATACCCAGGGCGCGAACCCTCTCGTAAAGAGTGCCGATTTCCTCGACCCCGCAGAAAGTGGTGTACACATGTGTATCCCCGGCCACACAGCCGCCCCCGCTCTTATGTATCAGGGCGGCATATTTTACAGTATCAAAAATCCCCTCCATGGAATCCTCCACGGGCAGGACGAAGCATGCGGCGAGTTGCTGTAGCTCCCGGCCGGCATTCATGAGAGTCGGCGAATTCGGCATAAATTCCAGGTTCACCATCATATTGAAAAAGGCTTCCTCAATATTATTTACCTCGTCCTCAGTCTTGCCGTAGATTCTGGATTCGACCTGAGCAATATTATTTGCGACCCGCCGGAACATATCCTCAGGCCGCTCTATGGGTTTCCCATCCTTTTTTTTCAAGTAACGACGTTCAAGGACGGTTATAGCATTTGGTGACAGTTTGAGCTTCCTGTTCATGGGAGCTTCATTCGTCCCTTCTATTTAAGATTGAAAGTTATTGAAAGTTGATGTTAGATTAAGAGTTGGTGGTGAACCTGCCCGATTTCTTGTTTGCCTTGGCCTTCGGCTCAGGCACTCAGGCAGGTCATAGCGGGCTGCGTCTAAATTTCACCGCAAGCCCCCGGCTTCAGCCTTAAGGTCTATGACACTCAATATATTGTATATGTCTAATATTAGAATACTATATATTGGATGTCCTGTCCAATTCAATCGGACCCAACATTGGTCCAATATAGGCTCATATATAGGCCCATATTGACAAACTGTCCAGTTTCTTTTTCTCGTAATAGGGTGCGTGTAATTTCTGTAGAGCACTTGAAGAAAACCACAGCGGATCATGAAACACGATAAAGGAATTTCCTCGTGGGAAGACGAATTAAAACGAAAAGGAAGTATTCTGCAAAGGAGCGGTGGGAGAGCATGCTGATTGTCGGGGAACGCATAAACACGAGCAGGCCCAAGGTGGGACCTGCGGTTGAGGCGCGCGACGCGAGCTTCATTCAGGACATGGCACTAAAGCAGGCCCAGGCGGGGGCCAGCATGATCGACGTAAACGCCGGCACGCTCGTGAATGAGGAGCCCGAGGCCCTTGTCTGGCTGGTAAATACCGTGCAGGAGGTTGTTGACGTCCCGCTTTGTATCGATAGCCCGAATCCTGTGGCCATAGAGGCCGCGCTCAAGGCCTGCCGTAAAAAGGCTATGGTTAGCTCTGTGACGGCCGAGAAGGAACGGTACGAGAAGATAACCCCCCTTGTCAAGGAGTATGGCGCGTCAATTGTAGCACTATGCATGGACGAGAGTGGCGTCCCCGACAGCGCCAAGGACAGGATCGCCATTGCCGAGCGCCTGGTGGCCGATCTTACGCGGGATGGGATCCCGCGGGAAGATATCTATCTCGATGTTATGGTCCGCCCCGTAAGCGTCTCGGCCAGGGATGGGATCGAGGCCCTTGAAACTACAAGAGGGATCATGCAGGGGATCCCGGGGGTGCATACCATCTGCGGGCTCAGCAATGTGTCATTTGGTCTTCCCCTCCGGAAGCTTTTGAATAGGGCCTTCCTTTGCATTTTAATGGGGGCTGGCCTTGATAGCGCCATCCTTGATCCCCTGGACAGGGAGATCATGGCGGCGATATATGCAGCCGAGGCCCTGCTTGGCAAGGATGAGTTTTGCATGAATTATATCGCGGCGAACAGGGATGGCAAACTCAGTGTATAATGGACTTGCTTGTGAGCCAGCTCCTGTCCGGTGTGTAGGATAAGGGTCCCGGCGGGCTGGGGTTCCCTGTGGGCTGGGTGGAGACTGGCCGGATGGAGACTGGGGGTAATTGTGTGTGAAGGCTGAGAGGGATATCGCAATAAGCCAGGTTGTTAAGATAACCATCAGCTGGGAGTCCGGCGAAGGGCGAGCGGGGGAGGGTAGCCAGCAAATATACGTTGATGAAGGGACGACCCTGCTTGACGCCGCGGTCCAAGCCGGCATGCGGATCAGGGCGTCGTGCGGCGGTAAAGGGACCTGCGGTAAGTGCCGGGTCTACGCCTCGGGCGAGCTCAGCCCCGTCACGTCCAGCGAGGAGGCGTTTCTATCCCCCCGCGAGCTTGCAGCCGGACTCCGGCTCGCGTGCCAGGCGAAGGCCCGCGGCGACGTAAGTATCAGGATTCCCTCCGAGACTCGAATCACCGGGGCCCAGATTTTGACTGCGGGTGCCGCCGCAGGAGATGGTCGTGATGAGCAGACATTCAAGGTAGACCCGCTCCTGCGCAAGGTCTACCTTGAGCTTGACCCGCCTTCACTGGATGATACGGATGCTGATTTTGAACGCCTCGAACGCAAGATCGCGACGGCGCTCCGGCCCCGGGTCTCGCGGGTTTCCGCGGACTTGGATATGATACGCCGGATGCCTTTTCTCATCCGGGAGGCTGGTTACAGGGTCACAGCGGTCTTAAATTCCTTTGAGGATTCATTCGACTCTGAGGATTTCCTTCACCCCGGGGATTCCCGGGGCTTGCGGGGCTTGCGGGATGGGGCGCCGGCGATGGGAGCGCCGGCGAAGATACTTGCCCTTGAGCCGGGTGATACCGCAGACAAGTGCTACGGGGTGGCCTTTGACATCGGGACGACAACGGTGGCCGGATTCCTTATGGACCTGGTCACCGGGCGAGAGATCGCCGTCGGATCCCGCATGAACGCCCAGGCTGCGTATGGCGATGATGTCATCTCGAGGATCGAGTTCGCCAGGGAGAATCCGGACGGCACCGTCAGGCTGCAGGAGAAGATTACCGGGGTTCTTAATTCCATCATCGATGACCTGATCCGGGATTCGGGCATCGTGAGGGATAATATATACCTGATGACGGTTGTTGGGAACACATGCATGCACCATCTTTTTCTCGGGGTGAACCCGGGCCAGCTTGGCGTATCGCCTTATGTCCCCGTAGTCAAGCGCCTGCTCGCCGTCCCTGCATGCGACCTTGGTATCAACATAAACCCCGCGGCGCCCGTGGTTGTGCTGCCGAATATAGGGGGCTTTGTCGGGGCTGATACCGTCGGGGTCATCCTGGCTACGGCGCTCTACCGGAGCGATGAGCTCAAGCTCGTCATAGACCTGGGGACAAACGGCGAGATGGCGCTGGGTTCCCGGGAACGGATCGTAGCCTGTTCGACGGCCGCCGGTCCGGCGTTTGAGGGGAGCCGCATAAGTCAAGGAATGCCCGCCATGACGGGGGCTATCGAGTGGGTGGAGATTAATGACGATGTGGAGATCCGGGTCGTGGGCGGCCCGGGAACCCCCGCCCGCGGGATCTGCGGGTCGGGCCTCCTGGACGCTATTGCAGGGCTCCGCAGGCTGGGGGTTATTGACCAGACCGGCAGGATGCTGGGCCCCCGGGAGTGCGAGGAAGCCACGGGCAGGCGCCTGCCTCCCGCCATCGAGGGGCGGATCCGCGAAGGCCGGCGCGGCCTTGAGTTTGTCCTGGTAGACGATCCCCGCGGGTCCGTTGTCTTGACCCAGCGAGATGTCCGTGAGTTCCAGCTGGCCAAGGGGGCGATATTTGCCGGTACCCAGATCTTAAAGGAAGTGATGGGCGTAGAGGATGCGGATATATCCGAGGTGCTCCTGGCCGGGGCATTCGGTAACTACCTGCGAAAAGAAAGCGCCCGGGCGGTCGGGCTCATACCCGGCGTCCCCCTGGAGCGGGTCAGAGGTGTGGGGAACGCGGCCGGCACAGGCGCCAAGATGGCGTTGCTCTCAAAGGAGCAGGTCATGGCCGCTGAGGCGCTTGCCAGCCGCGTGGAATATATCGAGCTTGGGAGTCACCCGCGGTTCCAGGAGGAATTCGCTAAGGCGATGTTTTTTCCGCGACCTGGTGACCATGCTGGCGCGTGAGGGCGGCTCCCCTCACGAAGCCGACCACGCGCTTATAGAGGAGGAAGGTTACCGTTGAATTTATACCCGCCTTGACGAGATTGAACGCGATGATCCACCAGATCACGCCCATTACCTTTGCTGTGGTCCACCCATACATCCCATAGAATATTGGGGTCAGGATGAGGTTTGCCGGGATCATTACCAGTGTCATCGCCAGCGTGCCCGCGGTAAGTGCCAGGACCGCACCTGACCTTGTGTGGTGCTTCCCATAGATTACGCTTGCCGTGCCGACCAGGGCGCCTGTGGCGAGGAAATGCATCAGGGCACCGAATGGCCCGCCAAGGCCTGTGAGCAGTGCCATAAGTATAGCCACTATGCAGGTAACGGCCAGGCCGGCCGCCGGCCCTAGAGCGAAGCCGATGATAAGTATAGGGACGTCGGCGGGCTCGTAGATTAGGTCGGCGACCGCCGGGAAGATGGGAAATCGGATGAGAAGCGCGAGCGCGATGGAAATGGCTGCAAAGATGCCCAGCATTGCGATTTTCTTTGTCCTGCTCATCGTTGATTCTATGACCTCCTGTTGTTCCTGGTTTGGCCCCGGAGGTTACCCTCAGGTTGCCTCCAAGTCTTGTTATTGAACATATAGTTATTGAACATATATTTGATATTTGAGCTTGTGTTTGACCGCGCCGGGTGAATTAAGTTAGTGCGCAAAAATCTCTGTCCTTTTTGGCACTCGCATAGGGTGTCTCGCATCTCTCCGCCTGGCGGACGCGGCTAAGTGTAAGTTCGAAGATTATCGCCGTTTTTCCATGGGATGCCGGTGCTTGCGTGACGGGGCCTTTTGAAATTTGGCAAGGCCCTCGCGCCAAATTTCAACGGAGGCGCGCC
>DUMQ01000096.1 GCA_012839815.1 Bacillota bacterium
GCCAGGCTGGCAAGTTAGTTACCACCTGCTCGCTGCACTGGAAAGTATCTTGCCACTTCGCCCGATGAGATGGCAAGTTATTTATCACCTCGACGCCTATCCTGGTAACTTTCTTACCACCCTACCGTGACCCACCGGTGATGGTGGTAAGCATCTTACCACCCCGCGCCGTAAAGGTGGCAACTTGCTTACCACCTCACCGGCATGACTCGCCCATATGACCCGCCGCATGACCTGATGGTAGTTTCCGGCCGGTCCCGGTCACTCGACCCCGGGCAGAGGCGGTCACAGTTTTCCCGGCCACATTACCTACGAAAATTACATGCACCCAGTGATGTTCCCAGGGCGTTTTACTATTGTCGTTTCCTTAACGTCCCAGCGACACCTTCCTCCAACAATGCCTTTCTATAATAATCTTTCTGTAATCTATCTATAATGTCCTTCTACATAACCTTTCTAAGCTTCGGGTTGGGGATGCGCCCCGGGATCCTCCCCCGCTTTGCGACCGGGACGCCGTTTACCTCTTTCAGGTCAAGCGTCATATCTATGGGCGGCGCCTGGGAAATGAAGCTGCCGACCCCAAACGCATCAGCCCCTGCCTGGATCAGCTCCCGGATTCTATCGGGCGTCAAACCCCCGGATACAAATATCTTGACATGACTAAACCCGGCCTGGTCGAGCCTGGCTCTAAGCTCCTTCACGAGTTCCGGAGTAACGCCCCCGCGTTCACCAGGTGTATCCAGCCGCACGCCTGCCAACCTCCGTCCAAGGGCCTCGGCAACCCTGAGGCTCTCTTCAGTCTCATCTTTAAAGGTGTCGACAAGGATAACCCTTGGAGCATCAGGCGGCATGAAATCATCATAAGCCCTGGCCACCTTCACCGAGTCCCCCACGATGAGAAAGACAGCATGCGGGACAGTGCCCATAGGCTCCCTGCCCAGCAGCTTTGCAGCGAGAATGCAGCTGGCCCCATCTGCGCCCCCGACCACGGCTGACCTCTCAAGCACTGGCGCCACGGCCGGGTGGACGTGCCTCGCCCCAAAACAAATTACCTGTTTGTCACCGGCGGCTTCTTTGGCCTGGCGCGCCGCAGTTGCCCAGCCGCTGGCGCTGGCAAGCATGCCGAGGATAGGGGTTTCAAAGATTCCAAATTCGTCATAAGGCCCCTCGATGCGCATCACGACATCCTTGGGGGCAAATTCATCCCCCTCCCGGATGGCCCAGACCTCAACATTCTTATCCCTCAAAAGACCCAGAGCCTCTTCGACACCAGCCATCACGCCCGCCTTTCGCGGGAAAATCTCTGCCACGACTGGCGTCCTGGCAAGTCCGAGGCGTTCCAATATCTCCCGGGTTCTTATGAAGTACACGTCAGTGGTATAACCCGCGAGGAGCTCCTCATGCGTCGCCGAATGGAATCGCCGGCCACCACCCGGCGCCGGCTGGCCCATCTCGATCTTTATATTCTTTACATCTTGAATAGTCCTGAGTTCTTTAAGCCCCCTGTCTTCAACAGGTGCTCGACCATCCCCTGACATCCCGAAAGCTCTCCTTTCCTCCACCTATCCTATCCTGCCCTGCATCTCTTTCTTTAAATCTATCAAATCTATCCTGCGTCAATCTATCGTGTCCTGTGTCCATCCTTAGCCGGGCCGCCACCTACCGGGCCCACCAGCCCGATACACCTGCCGGGCCTTTGCGCGTTGCCTTTGCCCATTCTTTGCTGATTCTATCTCCGGGCCCACTCGCGCCAGCACTGCACCGGGCCCGACGAGTGATCATCGCTTGTCCAATAACGGCCATGAAATCATATCGAATTATATCATATCAGTCACTTGAATTGAATACTATCCGGAAAATATGCCGTTTTTAGCCAGCTCTCGCCATAGAGCCTCCTGTACCATTTATAGACGTGCAGGACCCTTCTCACATATGTGCGGGTTTCAGGGAACGGCACACTATCGAGGTGTTCCAGCCGCCCGGTCCACCGGTTGCCCTCCAGCCAACCACGCACGTTACCGCGGCCCGCATTATATGCGGCAAGCACAACCGTCACGTCGCCTCCGAATTCCTTTGCGAGAGATGCCAGGTACCAGCTTCCTATGCGAATATTCGTTTCGGGGTCGTAAAGCATATTATCATTGAAATCGCGCATGCCAAGCTCGCATGCTACCCACCTGCCGGTCTCGGGCATGATCTGCATGAGGCCGAGTGCGCCCCTCCTCGACCTTGCGCTGGGGCAGAAGTGGCTCTCCGTGCGAATCACGGCCGCCAGCAGGATGGGATCAATATTATTCTCGGCGGCGTATTTAAGAACGAGATCCCTGTAGTGGACCGGATAGAGCTTCCGCATAAACCATGGCGACGAGGCTATGGCAATCAATACTGCCAGAGGAATGGCATAGATTATGACATATTTTCGCCACCCGGTAAGACTTATTATCATCTCTTCCTGAATCCCCTTCTTGAATCCCCTCGCCCAGGATCCCTCATTATTTCATATACACGCCCCGCCACAATTATGCCTGAGCGCCGGGCCGGCCAACCAGCTCCATCCAAAGCCGCCGGACCTGCCGCTCTGTATTGGCGGCCGAGCCCGAGTTATCAATCACAAAGTCTGCCCGCCGGACCTTTTCGATCAAGGGGATCTGGGCCGCCACCCTCGCAGCAGCATCACTCCTCGAGAATCCATTGCGGTCCATCAATCTTTTGATCCTCGTCTCTTCATCGGCCCACACTACGATCACCCTGTCAACAAGCGCGTCCATGCCGGCCTCATAGAGAATAGCTGCATCCACGACAACCACGCCGGATGCGAGCACTTCATCATCCCTACCGGCTCCGGGTGGCGGCTGAGAGGCCATTGGAGCGGGCGCCCTCCTATCATCACAGGGTTGGTTGAGCCTGAATACGTTAAGCCGGGATGCGACCTCATCGAACATCCGGGGGAACATAATGGCATTAAGCCGCGCAAGGGCCCCTGGATCGGTGAAAACCAGGTCGCCGAGACGCCTCCTGTCAAGCGTGCCGTCCGGCAGGATCATACAAGCCCCGAACTCGCGCTCAATCTCCTCCAGGGCCGGGGAGCCCGGCACGACCAGCTCACGCGCCATCATATCGACATCTATGATCTCTGCACCCAGGTTTTTCAACATTCCGGATACCAGGCTCTTTCCACTGGCGATACCGCCAGTCAAGCCCAATCTCATTCCATACTGCATGCCCGCCTATGCCTCCCGCCGGCTATGCCTCCCGTAAGATATTCGAAGGAACGCCCACAAATCCTTCTACAAGGCTAAATTCCGGCGATGAATTTCCTGGAAGGAGCGCGATGCTCCCCTCAAACAAGCCTTAGTATTCCCAGCAAAATCAAAATGCCGCCCGGGATAAAGAGGGCGCCCGATGATAGTCTCCGGCCGAGATAGATCTGCCCCGCCGCCATCCCGGCCGAGACGAAGAGGAACTGCATAATTCCAACAAAAACGGGCACCAGGATACTCCAGAACCCGACGACACCCGCACCGAAGCCGGCCCCTAGAGCGTCCATGGCGAGGGCTATCCCGAGGGGTAGAGCCTCGGAGAGGCTCAAGGAACCGGAACGGTCCAGGTCCGCTTCCTCGGGCATATTCAAAAGGTGCAGGATACCTTTATCCCGGCAGCGACATTCCACCGCGCCATCTATATTGCTACCCCAGCCGCCGGTCCCCGAGCTGTCATCATCGCCGCGATCATCGCCGCGGGATCGACCGCGAGGTTCATCGCGGGGCTCACTGCGAGACTCACGGCCAGACCCATCGTTGCGGGTCCCCCCGGCGGCTTTGCGCTCCCTCCACCCGCTCCACACGGCCGCGCAGCCGAGTGCGATAAGTATACCACCGCCAAACAGCCGCGCTATCCATTCACCAAGATATGCGCCCACGCTCCGGCCGAGAAGCATCGCTATTGAGACCATTGCGGCTGATATGATATTCACTGCCAGGAGCGATACTAGAGGAATTGATATCCGCCTCATGCCGTAGGCCACACCGGCCATAAGCCCATCTAAGCTCACAGCGACGGCGAGGAGCAAGGTCCCGATGAATTGCATCTCCAGTAGCCCCCTTCTCTCAATACCCAACACCGCTGCTTTCCTAGGATATTGAGGAGGGGCCGAAAGCGTGCATGGCGATATAAAAAGGCCCCGGGATATACCCGGAGCCCTTTGATTGCTCACATCGCCTGCGGCAGCCCTACCAGGGATGCCGCAGCTATACCGCTACAAGCCAACCAACTTAGAACGGGATCTTGACGGCCAGCTTGTAGTAGCCATCGCGCGTCCCGGCATCGCCGATGTTGCACAGCCACGCCCACGGCTTGCCGTCGTCAAGGTCCGCATCGCATGGGTCGGATGCGAGCCGGCTCTCGCCGTAGCTCAGAGAGACCTCGGCCGTCCCGAGCTTCACCTTGTAAGCGGCGTAGAGGTTACCCTCTTGCAGCTCGCTGGTGTAGCTGTAACCGACGCTGACCGTGCTGTTACCGGACAATGCGTAGTCAATACCGTTGTAGAGGATCGTCCTGACGTCATTCGCATTATCGGTGTGGGTCGTGCCGTTGTAGACAGCCGCCTTGTCGGACACCTTATCCGTCAGGGCAACGACTGCCTCGCCGTAGACCGCATACCTGGTGTCGCGCTCCGACTTGAGGGCGTTCTTGACCTTGAGGTAGCCCGCGCCCAGTGCGTCAAAGCCCTTGGCACCGCCGACCGCGAGGCTCTGCTTGGCCTCGACATAGCCGTCGACATCAAGGCGCGAATAATCCTTGCCGACAGGGCCCTCGTCTTCGAGCGGGTTATCGACTACGAGCCGATCGCCGAAGAAGTCGTAGGTCCCGGTGCCGTATTTAGCCGAGCCCTCGACCTTGATCCCCGGAGCGGGGGTGTAGGTTACCTTGCCGTCCAGCTTGACACCCGAGCCCTCTCGATCCCAATATGCCGCTTCCTCCTGAGGAACCCCGTATTCATCGGCGGCATACTTTAGATAATTGTCGTAGCGATTCTCGCTCCTCCACTCGACTCCGGCATTGACCGTGAGGTTCTCCTGAGGCTTATACTCGACCTTACCATAGACGCTCGAGAGATAGTCGTCATTATAGGACCCGACGGCATCGTTCGCCGGATCATCGAGAGCCGCCTTGTAGGAACCGCCGACATTCACCTTCACATTGGCTATAGGGTTGAGCTCCAGGTCGGCAGCAACCTTGTTGCTTGGGCGAACCCTTTCTACCTTTATTTCGCGGATACCGGCGTTCCATAGTGCTTTGTTCACTATCGTATCGGTCATGTCGAAACTTACTGCCGTCGACCCGTCGAAGTTTACCCTGTAGTCATCCTCAAGTGTCAGCTTCATGGCCTGGCCAGCCATGCCGAGGGGTATCACGGCCTTGCCATAGAACTGGCGCTGGCCGTCGTAGGCCACGATATCGCTCTTACCATCATCTGAGGTATCAGCCGCAACCGTGTAGAAGTCAGGTGCTACGGCGCGGAAGTCACCTGAGAGCTCGACTATACCAGCCTTAACACCAGCTATGTTGACCTCGTAAGCATTCTTGGGATCCGACCAGTCGCCCCATATCCATTTATCGCTTACCTTTACCCTGTCCCCTTCGGCTTGCCTGCTCTGGGCTATGGCTGCGGTTATCGTCGCACCCTCGTTGATCGGCAGCGGCCCCGTTATATCAGCAGCGTAGTTAACGTTATTGGTGACGGCGGTTCCGGCCTTGTCTACCGAATCAACTGCGGCGTAGATTCCACCAACAGTGTAGCCGCCAGGAAGACCATATGTGATTCTCAATAAACCATAGGTCTTATCCGTGAATTCGTCAGTATCTAGAGTTTCCACATCGTCGACTTCATACGCCCGGATCGCTTGCGCATTGACGCCAAACCCGCCGACCATTCCGACCGCCTTAACGACCACATCCTGGTCATCTACGGCCTTAACTAGCCCGAGCGGATCGCCAAAGCCCGCGAACTTGTAGTCAGCACAGGTGTCATCAGGGGACCCTGCAATGCTAAGCTTCAGCGGGGCACCGGCATACGCCGCGTACCACGGCGTCTGGAGCTCTCCGCCAAGATTCGCCGAAATGGGTCCACTCTCTTTCCCATTCCACCAGAACTTGACGGGTATGTGCGCGACAAAAGCTGAATTCTCATCAGAAAAATCGAGAACCAGCTTCAGATAGGTGTCATCCTTGTTCCAGTTGCCGTCGGAATCTCTACTCACGTCCACGACGCCGTTATCATACGTCACCGCGCCGCCGAACTCCCCGCTCACCTTGAGGCCCGCCGCCATGGTTGGCAGGGCCAGGAGCAAGGCCGCGAGGACAGCCACGAGCACTATCAGGCTCTTTTTCATTTTCTCTCCCCCTTACCGGTTATTTTTGAACTTTGATCGGGACCTCCTTCGCCCAAGGGGGAATCCTGCGAGTTTCCTTGTTTCCTCACGGGATGCCTCTTCGCGCGGAAGCCCCCTACTTGTTTGTTTGCTGCGATGCATGCCGCGTATTTTGATGCGTGTTATGTTGCATCTTATATTGCTCTATTCATAGCCCCTGTAGCTAACCTGCGGGGTACACCTCCTTTCCTGCTACCGAGGCTAAGCCTTAATCCAGCCAGACCCTACACGGAATTATATCATTACCTTATCCTTCCGTGCTAGCCTTAATTATTCTACATTGCCCCCTTTTTTCCTCCTGTTCCAGATTATTTTTTCTTGATCTCACCGGGTCTCTGCTTGCCAAGCACATACGTCCTCTTGAATACATATTTGCCACTTAAAGTCTATGCCCTCCCTTCAAATAAAGAGAGTAATTCGCGAAAGGTCAGGTAAAAGAACAGGACGGAAGGTAAACGAGATGGTAAGGTAAGGTAAGGTAAGATAAGAATAAATCTAAAGGCCTTCCCTGGCGGGCGGCTCGGGCGGCTCCACATGCACAGTGGTTATGGCGTTGATCTGTGACGAGATGGCGTCCTCTACGCGTTCGGCGATCTCGTGCGACTCGGTGACCGGAAGCGCCCCGTCGACCTGGATATGAAGGGATATAACCTTCCGGCCGCTACCATAGTCGTGGACGCTGATCTTGTGCATGCTCTTTACACCCTTGACGTTACGCACAATGGCGCCTATACGGTCCACAAGCTCGGGCGACGGCCGCTCGCCTATAAGCGTGCTGGCCGCAGACATCCCGATATCGTAAGCAGTGTATATGACCAGCGCCGAAACAATAAGCCCGAAAACGGCGTCAAACCTGGGGTACCCCAGCGAGGTGGCCACTATAGCTACCGCAACAAGCATGGTGGCAACGGCATCGCTGCGATGGTGCCAGGCGTCAGCAACCAGGACACCCGAGTTTATTTTCCTGCCCAGCGCGACCGAAAACCGCGCCATCCATTCCTTCGCAATCCCGGTCGCCGCCAACACGCCCGCGATCAAAATGCTTCCATCCACCGCCTCTGTCCCGAAAAACCTCCGGGCCGAAGTGCTTGCGAATTGAAGTCCAACAACAGCCAGGAGGATGGCTATAATGAGCGTCGCTATAGGTTCAACGCGGCCATGACCAAATGGGTGCTCCTTATCCGCCGGCATCCTGGCCGCTCTGAAGCCCACAAGGACCACTACAGATGTCAAGACGTCCGAGGCCGTATGAACCGCATCGGCTAGCAGGGCGATGCTATTCAGGCTGATTCCCAAGAAAACCTTGAGCGCCGCAAGCAATATATTCCCAATTATACTGACCCAGGCCTCGAGGAATCCATATCTAGCCCTAACATCGCCATCTTCAACTTTCTCATGATCTGGCACAAACCTCTCAACCAGCCACTCAGAAAGATTAAACACCATGCTTCCCCCTCATGTATATTCTGAGCGGGCACTCCAGGATCCATTATCAGGCTCCATCATAAAGAAACATACGCGACATGCGCGAGAACATACGCGACATACGCGCGCCGGGCGTCACATAAAGGGCCTGCAGCACCACTTTCATGGAGTGGTCCCGCAGGCCCTTCAACCCGCTGCTAAGAAACCTAGCCCGGCCCCACCGCCCCCGGCTCTGAAGTGCGGCACCCTACCGCCCATCATGACCGGAGGGCCGATCGCCTGCTCCAAGTTTATGGTAAATGTCTATGGTAAATGTCTATAGTAAAATGTCCATAAATATACTAAGTGTATCCCTGTAAGTGTTTCCTTGTTAATAAATGTTTCCTTATAGACTTCGCTTTGTATTGCGTCACGCATTATCTTGCCTTGACCTAAACTAAAGTATATTTTCCTTGTAAGTGTAAGTATGTTTTCCCTGCCTCATCTCTGTTACCTGATTCTTGTTACCTGGTCTTGGCAAGATACAAGCCAATCCGGGGCCGTTAGGAACAATTATTTGTATTATAACCCGTAAAACTCCTCATGTCTAGACCGCAAAAAGCCGTCGTAAAGCGGCCACCGACGCAGCACGTGGCCTGATACGCATTCCTAATGCGCCTAACGCATCTAATCCTTAAAGTGGCTCCATATCCAGCCAATTTGGTCCGATCTTCACATCCACCTTGAGCGGCACAGAGAGCCGGACCGTATTCTCCATTACATTCCTCACGAGCTTCCCCATGGCATCAAGCTCTTCCTCGGGCACCTCGAAAACGAGCTCGTCATGGACTTGGAGGATCATCCTCGAGGTCAACCCTCGCTCAGCAATCTCCCTGTCCACCGCGACCATCGCCAACTTTATGATATCAGCGGCCGTCCCCTGGATCGGGGTATTCATCGCAGTTCGTTCGGCAAACTTGCGAACAGGGACCTTGGGGCTGTGGAGGTCGGGCAGGTATCTCCGCCGGTTTAGGAGGGTCGTAACATACCCTCGCCTCCTCGCCACCTCTATCGTCTCATCCAGGTAACGCCGGACACCCTTGTAATGCCAGAAATACCTGTCGATGAACTCTCTGGCCTCGGCTCTCCCCATGCCGACGCCCTGCGCGAGCCCATAGTCGCTGATGCCATAGACGATCCCGAAATTTACCGCCTTGGCCCGGGACCTCATCTCCTCGCTCACAAGGTCTATGGGGACCCCATAAACTTGAGCGGCCGTCCTCGCGTGAATGTCCTCGCCCCTCCGAAACGCCTCGATGAGATTTGGGTCGCCCGAGAAATGGGCCAAGATCCTCAGCTCGATCTGGGAATAATCCGCGCTCATCATGAGCCAGCCGTCCTTGCCCGGCGTAAAGACCTGACGGATTTTACGACCCTCCTCCTTGCGTATGGGGATGTTTTGCAGGTTGGGATCGCTTGACGAAAGCCGGCCCGTGGCCGTTACGGTCTGATTGAAGGTCGTATGAATCCGCCCGGTGGCAGGATCTATCAACCCCCCAAGGGCATCGGCATAGGTGCTCTTCAACTTTACGAGCTCGCGGTATTCCAGGATCTTGCGCGCGATTTCGTGCTTCTCGGCGAGCCCCTCGAGAACCTTGGCATCCGTCGACCTGCCCGTCTTCGTCTTCTTGCCGGCCGGGAGCTTAAGCTTTTCAAATAAGATCGCACCAAGCTGCTTTGGTGAATTGATATTGAATTCCTCACCGGCAAGCCAATAGATCTCCTGTTCGATGGCTCTTATGCGCTTATCCATGTCTTCCGATAATTCCCGCAGGCGCAACACATCTACGGAGACGCCCCGCATCTCCATGCGCGCCAGGACCTCGATGAGGGGCATCTCAACCCGGCGAAAGAGGTCTTCCATACCATCTTCCTTGATTTTACAACCAAGGCGCCCGGCAAGCCCGGGCAGGAGCCGGAGCCTCCGGCACACTATGTCGCCAACGGCGGCCGCATCTACGTCAGACAGCTTCGCGGGCCCGTTGCCCCGCCCGCGTCTTGGCCTTGAAAGCAGCGACTCGGGGTCCGGGAGATCGACGCCCAGCTGCTCCCTGGAAATAATACCAAGCGAGTGGTTTTCGGCACCCGGGTCGACCAGGTATGAGGCGATCATCGTATCGAAGGAAAGGCCGCGCAGTTCGATACCGTGGCGCTCGAGGTATTCCAACTTGGGCTTGGCATCATGGCAGATTTTTTGAATCCCCGGGTTTTCCAATATCCCGCGAAGCGCGGCCAAGGCCTCTTCTTCGCGCACCCCTCCCCCACCTACCGTGCCCCTGTTGCCGGATGGCCGCCCCGGGTCCTCCGGCTGCTCCGCCCCGGATCCAGGCTCTCTATGCTCCAGTCCAGGCTCTGGTCTAGGCTCTGGTGCTGGCGCGGAGGTCAGTGGAGCGGTAAACGATGCAACCACTGGCGGAGCAGGTTCGCTCCCGGCCACGGCAACAGGGATGTAAAAGGCCTCGCCCTCGCATTTACACTCGCCCTCTCCCTCGGGGCGCGGGGCATCGTGCGGGGAAATGCCAAGCAGGCCTATGCCGGCGAGCCGCGATTGCATTGGCCGGGGGCCCTCAAGCAAAAGCTCAAATGCTATCGCATTACATCCCTCAAGTCTCGCCGCGATATCATATACTTCCTTTGCTGATGATACGAGGGTAAACGACCCCGCCCCGGCGCCCGAAACGGCACCCGAAACGGTGCATGAAACATCGCTACCGGAAGCCGCCCGGGACACTGATGCTGGCTTCTCGTCAGAATCTTCACCCGGAGCCACGGTTAGAATATCCTCAATCCTCTTCATCAAACTCTTGAACTGGAGCTTCATGAATATATCCCGTAGCGCCGCCCTATCAGGCTGCCCCACCCGGCACTGCCGGAGATCGATCTCGATGGGTACATGGCGCTCGATGGTAGCCAGGCGCTTGCTCATCCTGGCCAGCTCGACATTTGCCCGTATAAGCTCCTGCTGGCGCTTCCTGGGCACCTTGTCGAGGTTTTCGATGAGACCCTCGAGGCTGCCAAACGCCTTTATGAGCTCGACGGCCGTCTTCTCTCCGATGCCCGGGACGCCCGGGATGTTATCTGAAGCGTCGCCCATCAAGCCCTTAACATCTATCATCTGGGCCGGGGTGAGGCCGTACCTGGCCAAAACCGCATCCTCGTCATATACCTCTATCTCGCTGATGCCCTTGCGCGTCAGCATCACCTTCGTTGCAGGCGATACAAGTTGCAGGGCATCCCTATCCCCTGTAACGATGAGGTTGGTATAGCCCGACTCCTCGGCCTTGAGCGTGAGCGTCCCGATTATATCGTCCGCCTCAAATCCCTCTATTTCAAATATGGAAGCCCCAAATGCCCGGGCGACCTCCTTGATCCATGGCAATTGATAAGCGAGTTCATCCGGCATCCCCTTGCGCTGGGCCTTATATCCCTCGTACTCTATGTGCCTGAACGTCGGGGCAGCCTTATCGAACGCCACGGCCAGCAACGCGGGTTTTTCCTCATCAAGAAGCCGCAAGAGCATGGTCGTAAACCCGTAGACCGCGTTTGTATACTCGCCCGCGGTTGTGGCGAGGGGTGGCAACGCGTAAAAGGCCCTGTTCGCCAGGCTATTCCCATCTATGATTATAAATTTGCCTTTACCTACATTATCTCCCATCGAATTCTTATCCCCTATCGGCTTACCCTTGCTCATAATAAAAAGCCCCAGCCCCCTTTTCGCCACAAAGCGCCAGATCCATATTGCGATAGGCCACACGACAGGCCACAGGCTACCAAGGCTACCAACCCCCGGTCGAGCCTCGATCGAGCTCAATCGAGCTTCGTGTTTGATATAAGAAGCGCGCCCGCAGCCTTCTTCAGGATATACAACTTCAATCCGGCGGCCGGCCCATCACCACCCGCGACAGGCCCGGGCGATGGCTCAGATGCAGCAAGCTTCCCGACAAGCGATTTATAAGCCCTCTCGGGGATCATCAAGAGAGCCGGCTGGTTTTGTCGCAGGAAAATTATGGCCTCATCCTCCGACAGAATGTATCGAACAGGACGCCTTGCATAAAATACGCTACTCGCGTCCCCTCCGCCTGCTAGCATGCTGCCGAGTTCGCCACCCCCACTCAATCCGGCACCGCGGCCTGGCCCGCCGCTTTCAAGTAAATACCCTGCCTCCAGGGCGAGCGGCTTCACCGGCTTGTAAAGCTCAAGCCTGGGTAGGATGATGATGTTAAGGCCCACGGCGACGAGGAGAAACATGGTAACCGTGGCTAGAAACGCAATCCCTGCTCTATGTGTTAACATAAATAATGTTATGGTTATCACCGTCCCGGCGACAACTGCAACCGGAAAGAAGAAAAGAAGCCTCGCCACGCCAGCATATTCAGGGGGGATGTTCGGCCCGGCCGCTAGCAATAGCAACCCCAGGAGCATTCCCAAGGCACCTATTAATGAAAGCCCCGCGACAACGGCCCTCCTCGCCCTTGCGGATGTCTCGTCAACAAAGATACCATCCAACCACAGGGCTACAGCCAGGGCGACGCTGGGCAGTCCGGGCAGGATATACCCTGGTAGCTTAGTTTTTGACATAGAGAAAAACAGAAACACGACCGCAAACCAGATCATGACAAACCGGACCCCGTCCCGGCCATTCCCCCACAACCTATAAAATCTATCACGATTGCGCCTATCACGGCGCCCGTCATGCCCCCCTTGAAGCCACTGCATCCATGGTTTTACCCGCATCCCCATTATTATCTCACCCACGGCGCCGGCCAGGAGAAACCCGCTCCACGGGAGGAAACCCAGCGCCAGCACCAAAAGATAATAGTACCAGGGCCCCCCGTGGGTTTCGATGGCTGATGTAAAGCGCGTAAACATATGATAACCAAAGTAGTCAGCCAGGAACTTCCCACCATACCGCGCCCAGACGGCAAGATGCCACGGCAGGGCGATCAGGGCAAACGTCGCCGCCCCGAGAAGGGCCCAGCGATTTGCGACCTCACGCCACACCCCGCGGAAACCCTCAGAAAGGACTAGAAAGATAATTATGACGCCTCCGGGGAGGAGAACCGCCACGGGACCCTTGGTCAGCGTGCCGAGAGCCATGGCAACCCCCAAAAGCGCGTAATACCGTCGATCCCGCCTGAGCCACGCCAGCCAGAACGCGAGGAGGCTCAGGACTATAAAAAAGGTCAGGGCCGTATCTACCAGGCCGATCTTGGATTCGGCAAAGTAGAGAAGGTTGGTCCCCAGCACGATTGCCGCGAGCAACCCGACCCTCTTTGAAAAGAGGGTTCTTCCCAGGAAATACACAAGCACTGCGCCCAGGAAGCCAAAAGACGCAGAGCCGAGCCGGGCCGAGAATTCATTCACGCCGAAAACCTTATAGAAGCCAGCGGTCACCCAGTAATGAAGAGGTGGCTTATCGAATCTCGGCTGGTAGTTAAAATACGGAGCCACATAATCCCCGCGTACCAGCATCTCCCGCGCCACCTCTGCGTACATGCCTTCATCCAGGTCCCACAGCGAAGAAGCTCCCAGCCCTATGAGAAGTGCGGGCAAGACCAGCACGGCTATGACCACTATAGGCACGAGATCGCTCTGGCTCCCCAAGTATAGAAATCCCCATCGCCCTAGATGTCTCCGAAGATATGCCAGGTACGCCTTCACCGGCCATCCCCTTCCAACGGCGAGCTATCCCCTCTCAAGAGCCAGAAAGGTTGAGACCACGCCGTCCGCCCATGCGTATCCGTGACCTCGACCCTCACAAAACCCTCCGTGCCGACAGGCTCGTAGGAGGCCTCTCTTACGGAGCGGAAAACCGCGACAGGCTTGTTTTCAAAATCTATGAACCGGATATCGACCTTCCCATCCGCCGCTTGCGCAAAGATCCGGCGCCTCTCAACGCCGAACTCGACCGTTGGCCCCGTAGTTGCGTAAAAATGCCCTCCCTGAAGCGCCTCCTTGGCGGCACTCAGCGAGAAAGCTTTCGCCTTGATCATCACCCAGCCAATTCCGATGTGGCCCTCTTCGTGGCTATCATCGACTGCAATGCCCCATACAGGCGAGCCGGGGCCGCGGCTCCTCAAAACAGCATGCCAGCGCTGGATATTCTCGCCTGTATTGGAATGAAAATTATATATCTCCATAAGCCTGTAGCCTGACAGGCTGGCCAGCTCCTCCCCGGTCCACTCGCCGGTCCCGAGATTGCCTGTCCAGCTTGGATGACACGGTATAGCGAGCCCGCCGTCCTTTTGTGTAGAATCGACAATGGCCTGGGCCGTTCGCTCCCGTGTCCCGCTGGTCACAAAAAGCCTCAACATATGATGGCCAAGGGGCCAGAGAATATAGGGGATGGTGTGTTCCTCGCCCGGGATAATTAGGATCTTTGCGTTCGCGCCGTTGAGTCCCGTGACATCGCTCACATCCGGGGCGGCCGGGTCAAATACCTTATCATGATCCGTAAGGGCCAGGAATCTGAAACCCCTGTCCTCGTAAACCCTTATGACATCTGCAACTCCCATCTTCCCGTCCGACCGGGTTGTGTGGGCGTGAAGCTGAGCCTTATAATATTCGCCAGGGACATCATAGGGGTCCAGGATTCTGAAATCCTTCCCGAGCGCCTCCGGGACCCACGCGTCCTCCCGCGCGGGGTCGGAGACCACCCCGCTAAGCGCGCCGGGCTCCCAGAAAGCAAAGTGTCCCGTCCTCGTGTAGCTCGCCACTGCCGCTATGATAATGATGGCCGCCAATACGTAAAACGCCACAAGAAGGCCCGGCGGCCGGCGGCGCCCCCCATAAGATCCATAAACGGCATGTCTTCGTATTCTCGGGTATCTCTTACCGGACCGCGAATACCTGCGCAGTCTCAAAAGCCTTCCTCCTCCTCGTCGCCCGTAATGGCAGCTTCGCTTTGGTCAGGTGATTTGATCAGGCTGGCCCCGTGCTTCCTGCCTGTGCCCGGCGGCCATCGCCCCCCATGGTAAATCCATGTGCATCCGCCGGATCCTGAGCAGGTCGCAGAACATCACAGCCGAATCAACCCCCGCCCGGACCCTGGTGCCCTGCGAATTACGCCATTCCACCGGGACTTCCTTTATCTTGAAGCCAAACTGCCTGGCCAGGTAAAGAATCTCCACGTCAAACGCGAAACCATCAACCCGTTGCATGGGGAAAAGGGTCTGAGCTGCCTCCCTTGTAAAAGCCTTAAACCCGCACTGTGTATCCTGAATACCCCTTATAGCCACCAGTTGCACCAGGTGATTGAATACCCTGCCCATGATTCTCCTGTGTAGCGGTTGGGGAATTGTTATCCTCGACCCCGCCAGGGCTCGCGACCCTATAACCACATCGTACCCCCGGGACAGCCAGTAAATAAGCTTCTTTGCCTCGCCGATCGGAGTTGAAAGATCGGCATCCGAAAAAAGAATATAATCACCACCGGCCGCCAGCACGCCTTGCTTTACAGAGAAGCCCTTGCCCCGGTTCACACCGTTTCTCAGGAGCCTGATAATGATGCCCTCCCCGACCGCCCGCTTTGATCTTGCTTCAACGAGGTCGCAGGTCCCGTCCGTGCTCCCGTCATCTACGACTATAATCTCTATCCTGTCCCACTCAATCCCCACATCGACCCAGGTACAGGCGGAAAGAGAGTCGACGGTAAAATACCCTGTGATTTTGTCCAGGGTTTCTCCTATGCGCCCCTCTTCGTTGTATGCGGGGATAACTATACTCAGCTTACATTGTCTTCGTGGGTTAGTTAAAATCCCGGCCTCGTCTTTCGACATCTTAGCCTCAGAGCCTCCTCTTGTGACACTCTAAGTTTACCATAAAGAAACTAGATTGCAAGGCCTACCGGCGCAGGTGTACCGGCGCAGGGCGCACGCCCGGCGAAGACGCATTCAACTTATCCATCACGGGAGATGTCTGGAATTCGACCTATCATTAACCATGCGGGCTATATCCTGTATCTCAGGCCACATATTACATAAAGGGTTCTCAAGGCATATGTAGAATGCAGTAAAATGCAGGTGCAAAATGGCAGGTTGCCACGGGTGGTGGCTAAGTTGTGGCTAAGTTAGTACTACGGGAGGGAATACGCCATGGTCAAGGCGTTTGGACGCCTTCTAAGCTTCCTGGGACCGGCTACCCTGACTATATTTATAGTAACGGCCGGGATTACGGCAGGGATCTCGACCGAGGGGCCGGGCCTACTCCATGTGAATTCAATTGCTGCGGCCCAAACTCACCTCAAGGATATAGAATACAGCTGGGCCAGGGATGCCATCGAACCGCTCGTCGAAGAGGGTATAATCAGCGGCTATCCTGATGGGACATTTAAACCCGAAGCCACGATAACCCGGGCCGAGTTTGCCAAGATCGTGGCCAGGGCGTTCGCAATCCGCTCAGGTGGGCAGCAGGCCTTCAAGGATGTCAAAGACGGCTGGGCAAAGGCATATATTACGGCTCTTGCGGACCACGGGATAGTCTCAGGTTATCCTGACGGGACATTCAGGCCCAAGAAGAACATAACCCGTGCAGAGATGGTCACCATGCTCATGCGGGTGATAAAGCTCGCCGACAAGATGGACCGCCCGACTCCATGGGAGCCGAGTTTTACAGACGTCCAGCCAGGCTACTGGGCCTTCAGGTATATAGAGACCGCAAACCGGCTCGGCATATTACCGGTTCATTACGGCGTCGTTTTTGAGCCCAATGTCGATACAACAAGGGCCGAGACGGCCTGGATGGTGAAATCACTGATCGACCTCAAGACCATCGAGGGCAAGGTGGCATCGGTGGACGCGCAGCAAAATACCATCACTGTTCAGAAGGCGAACGAAATGGATGAGATTGTCGCGCTGGATCCCGGGACAGAGGTATACCGCAACAGCGTGTATACCGAGGCCGGCAAGCTCCTCCGTGGCGATGATGTCTATATAGTCTGCACGAGCTACGGCGAGCCTAAATTCGTAAAGGCTAAAGGCATTGTCACCAAGGACGACATCGCAGCCAAGGTGAGCATTCTGACTAAAGGAACACTGACGCCGGCCCAGGTTGAGGCTCTCGCAGAGGGCCGGTGGGGATCGGTCAAGAAAGACCTTACGCCGGCCCTCCGCGACAGGCTGGTGGGGTACGGCCTGACCCCGGAGGAGGCTGACGGGCTCCTGGCCCAGGACTGGACAAAGCTTACAGACCTCGCAAAGCAGCGGCTGGCGAGGGCCGTATCGGAGGAGCTCGGGATATCAGCAGAGCTGGCAACCGCCCTTCTCAACCAGGATTGGCAGCAAGCCAAGACCTATGGCCAAATAGAGGCGGCCCAGTACCTGCTCGCGAAGCTCATGAACATGTAAAGTCAAGTTATGGCAAATCGGCCCGGCCGCCCCGGGTAAGTGAGAGCTCAACTGCCCAGGCGTCCGGGTTCCATTTTACCTCGATATACGGCAGGAGGAACGGTATCTCCCGGATGTCCACATAGATTCGCCCGCCCCATTCCTCCGCCGCTATGCCAAGCGACCCAACCCAGGCGATTCTTTTCGACGCGTCCCATTGCAGGGTAAGACCCAGCTTATCTGTAATGGGCCTCAAAGGCACCCGGATTCGCGTTTTGCCCGGATCAACCAGGACGCGCCCGCGTAATTCCTCACCGTCGAGAACGAGTCGCGGGGTCGTGAACAGTGCGACTCCTCCCCCTACCATGTCGATGTTGAGCTCCAACTTTGCTCCTATCGCAGAGGCGAGCACTGCCGCCGCCACAAACGGCTTACCAAATATCTCACGGACCTGGGATACCGGGATGCCATCGATCTCAGCCTTCCGGGATACCTGATCCCATTTTACCTGGATCCCGAGGATCCTGGCTACTTCCAGGGGTATCATGGCGCTATCTGCACTATTGCCATCTACGAAACCAGCTTCGCCGGTCTCCTCCCCGTTCACTATGACGGAAATCCCCCACGGGACCGCAACCGGTTTGCCAGACGCTTCCTTTATAATTCTTTCAAGGATGAATTCATTCACCCGGAATGCCCGGGCCCCCTCCCCGGTAGCAGCAGGCTGGCGCGTCTGGCTCATGGTCAGCCCCATGAAAGGAAGACGACTTAGCTCCTCGCGGGCCGCCTCGAGGGTATTGGTTCCCTTCTTGTAGATATCCGGGTAGACGGTGAGAGTAACCCTCGAGAGAACCGGGTCCACCGAGGCGAGGATTGTCTTATAGATGAACTTCACCGGCGTCCCGACAGGCACGAGATCATAAAGCTCCCGGACATCCTTCTCATACATCCTGATGCAACCCTGTGAGACAGCCTTACCAATGGAAGCGGGGTCATTATTCCCGTGTATCCCGTAGCCATTATAGCTCAAACCGAGCCACCTCGAGCCTATGGGATTGGCAGGTCCCGGTGGCACAGGCTTTCGTCCGTCTGGCGGGTACCATGTAGGATTTTCCACCTTACGGACTACCATGCACTCCCCCAGGAAGGTGGGCGAGACGGTTTTCCCCACTGCAATCGGGTATTCCCTTATAAGAACGTTATCTTTATAAAGATAAAGCCTGTAGCCAGGGATGTTTATTATAATCTTCAAGCCGGGCATATCCTCGAATTTCTGAGGCAGGACGGCATCCCTCTGAGGTGCCGCGCTTTTCTGGTCTTCATGACTTTCCTGGCTTACCTTGAAATCCTCCTGGGCCTCTGCTACGCCCGCGCCTGGCGTACCACACGCACCGAGCCCGTTCAAGAATAAAACCAGGAGAACCATGGCGACAGCCGGGATCGCCGCACCATAGCGAAACCTGCACAGTGTAGAGCAAAACCGCACTATATATCCATCCTCCTTCAGGTGATGCTTCAAATAATGGACACCCCACTGGTAACCGCTCCCTCACCTATCTCCGTAGATATTATGAGGTCTTTATCACTCTTAGACTTGCATCAGGCGGCACAGCTTCCTGCGCCCGGCTATGTCATGCCGCAGGCTACTTGCTCACCTCCCCTGCAGGATGCCTTAGAGATTGCGGACCTCTGCACGCTGAGTCAAGCTATAGGTGCTACCATTGAGATATATATTATTGAGATATATTTTATATTAAAAATATTACAATAATGAACATCTATATCCATGCCAGGCAGCCCGTGTCCGCAACATCATGTGCCCACATTGAAACAAGATCAAAACCCCCGGGGCCCGAGTCATGCCCCATGCAGCCAGCCAGTCGATCCAGACACCAGGCCCCGCAAGGGGGTAAAATGCCGATCCTCAACCGCTCAAGACTTCACACCGAACCCGCGAGAGGCCGTTTCACTATCTCTACTAAGAGCTTAACGGCGCCCTCCACATCCCCCATATCCACCATCTCGCTCGGCGTATGCACGTACCTGGCCGGGATCGACAGCACGCCCGACGGGATGCCCTCCCTCGTCGTGTGTATAGACCCGGCATCCGTACCGCCAAAATCCAGTATCTCGAGCTGATATGGGATCCCCGCCGACGATGCGGCCTCTATCATAAGGTTCTTGACTCTTGGATGCGCTACCACTGATGTATCCTTTACCTTGATGGCCGGCCCCGCCCCCAGCTTCACCGACATGCGCGGGGCCTCCGGCGTATCACCCGTGGTAGTGACATCGACGGCAATACCGATATCAGGGTTCACACCGTAGGCCGCAGTCCTTGCGCCTCGCAGCCCGACCTCCTCCTGGACGGTAAAGACGAAGTAGACCTCATTGGGCGACTCGATCCCCTTTGTGCGCTTTATGGCCTCCACCACCACAGCGCACCCGATCCTGTCGTCCATGGACTTGGCTATAAGCTTCCCGCCGATATCAGTCATCTCACGGTAAAAACAAGCTACATCCCCGATCTTAACCCGCGACTCAGCTTCCGCCCTGTCCTTTGCGCCGATATCGATAAACATCTTATCGAGCTTCAGGTCCTTCCAATCGTCGAGCTTCTCCCGGCCGAATGTCCCCACCGTGCCGTTGGCAAACACAACGCGCTGGCCTATCAGGGTAAAAGGCGATACCCCACCGACATTGGAGAACCTTAGGAAGCCTGAATCATCTATATAGGTCACTATCACACCGATCTCATCCATATGCGCGGCGATCAAGAGCTTCGCCCCCCCGTCTCCCCTGCAGCCGCGCTTCAATGCAATAAGATTGCCGAGCGCGTCAACCCTGATCTCATCAACGGCACCCTGGATCTCATCGCGTATCAAATCCCTTACCCGGTCCTCGCTTCCCGAGGGACCGTAGGTCTCCACAAGCTTCTTGATAATATCCTTCATACCACCGGCACCTTCCTCGTCTTTCGATACGTCCTTCAACGGGGGAGCCCCCTTTCCTGAATGCTCCGGAGGAAGCTAACAGCCAGCCTCCTCGTATTCTCAAAGTCATCCCTGTTTATAATGGAAACGGGTGAATGTATATATCGAGCGGGCACAGATACAACGGCCGTGGGAATCCCCTCTCGCTGCAAATGTATGCGCCCCGCGTCGGTCCCCCCAACGCCCGTGCGCCTGTACTGGAAGGGTATGCCCTCCCTCTCGGCAACCTCCTCGAGCCGCCTGACGATCGCCTTATTTGCGATCACAGAGCGGTCCATGTGCGTCAGGGCCGGCCCCCGGCCGAGGGTCGTGCAATAGCCATGTGGTTTAGTCTCTGGGACATCGGATGCGGTTGTGCCCTCGAACACCAAGGCAATATCGGGCTTGATGCCATATGCCGCCACCCCCGCGCCCCGCGCCCCGACCTCCTCCTGGACGGTGAAAACCACATAAAGCGGGAATTCGTAAGTTTCCTCCAGCACTTTGATGAGAACCGCACAGCCAACCCTGTCGTCGAATGCCTTGGCCTTTGAGCACGAGTTCCCGATCTCCATGTATTTCGTAGCGAAGACGGCCCCATCCCCGCGCTTTACGAGCTTCTCGGCGTCCTCCTTACTAGTCGCCCCGATATCTATAAAAAGCTGCTCCGTTTTAAAAGGCTTCTCCTGCTCATCACGTTCCTGGAGGTGAATGGGCTTCGACCCGATCACCCCCGGCACCCTATCCTTTCCGATTAAGACAGCCTTGGAAACGAGGACACGATCGTCGATACTGCCGACCTTTTGGAACCTGAGAACCCCGGATTTTTCTATGTAGGTTACCATCAGGCCGACCTCGTCCATGTGAGCCGCCAGCATCACGCGCGGGCCGTCCCTCAAGCCCCTCTTGAAGGCGATGAGGTTACCCAACGCATCCGTCCGGACCTCATCGCACTTACCCCTTATCTCATCCCTGATGACGTTTCGGATCTCGCCCTCCTGACCTGAGACGCCTGCGGCCTCAGTAAGGCGCGCTAGAAGCATTTCAATCCCTCCAGGAAATCCTTATCAAGACCTGATATGAACCTTGCCAGGAGCCTACCGCTTCGTTTTATATCCCGCAGGCACACCATCTCCACCGATGTGTGCATATACCTGAGAGGAATTGATACAAGAGCCGTCGGTATGCCCTCTCTGGCCATCTGTATCCCCCATGCATCGGTGCCGCCGGGGTAGGGTGACGGGTCAACCTGGTATGGAATGCCTGCATCCTCTGCGGTCTTTACAAGCCGCTCGTAAATACGCGGATGGACATGCGGGCCAAACCCCAGCGCAGGCCCCTTATCCATGGGAACGGTATCGTATTCCGGGACGCCGGGCATATCTGCGTGGCAGACATCCACGGCGATCCCCACATCGGGAACGATAGAATAGGTCCCGACAATGGCCCCGCGAATTCCAACCTCCTCCTGCACGGTCGATACACAGTAAACATCGGCGAGGTGTCTCATCCTTGAAAGCTCTTCAAGACAGGTGAAGAGGACACCGACCCCGGCCCTATCATCCAGGGCCTTGGCCGCCAGGAACTCATCCTTTAGAATTATGGGCTCCCTATATATGGTAGCCGTATCGCCGACACTGACGAGGCCCTCGAGCTCGGCCCTGGTGAGGCCGACATCGATAAACATATCCTCCCTTTTCATGGCCTTCTTTGCCTCATCGTGATCCTGGATATGCGGGGGTTTTGAGCCGATCACGCCCATAAGATCTCTCTTGCCGTGGACTATTACCTCCTGCCCGGGGAGGACGCGGGGGTCTATACCCCCGATATTTGAAAACCTCAACCCGCCCTCGTCCTCCACCTTGGTTATTACGAATCCAATCTCATCCATGTGGGCGGCAAGCATCACCCTGGGACGCGGTTCATCTCCCCTACCCTCACCCTTCTTGAGAAGAATGAGGTTTCCAAGCGGGTCCAAGCGGAACTCATCGTAGAGTCCCCGAAATCCTTCAACCACTGCGGATGCCACGTTGTTTTCATACCCGGAGACCCCACTCTGAGTAAGAAGGTTATTGAGAAACTCCTCAAGCTGCATGATACTGCCGCAAAATCCCCCCGTGCCAGGCCCGGACCCGGGCGGGAAGTTGCGGCACTCACCCCTTTCCTGGCGGGGCATTGGATCAAATTCAAACCAGCCCCGGTGGCTATGCGCTGCGTGACCTTTTCCTGATATCCTATGTGACCTTTTCCTATTCGTCGACTTACTTCTAAACTCCTGCCGCTCCTGATTATTTTTACCATCTTTGTGACAAAATCATACGAGGGTGGATACCGGTCAAGGGTGCCGTGAATAATAACGGCAAGGGCGAGGAAACGTGCGCGCCTCCCTTCGCCCGCCAGAGAGACGCAGCTGCCCGGTAAACGTGCGGCAACCTGGCAACTAAGTTAGTGCCCAAAAATACCCAGACCTTTCCCAGGTAACAGCTACCAGTGCCGCACAGTGGCCGGGGAGTCGCGCATCTCTCCGCCCGGCGGCCTTGATCTCCGGCCCAACAGCCCCCGGCTGGGGATTGCGGAGCGGCATGCTCCACTA
>DUMQ01000097.1 GCA_012839815.1 Bacillota bacterium
CGTAAACAAGCGGTATTAATGTCGCCGAGGTCATTCAGGATTACCAGTCGGGATGGTTGACCGGGGGGGGTGAAAATCAAGTAACAACATACCTGGCCGGAGACATGCGAGAGTCTTGTATCCTGGGGAGGTGGAGTGGGACCAGTTACTTGTCACCTGACGAAAACGCTCAAGAATGGATGCCTGCTCGTTATGCCTAATTATACCTGGATTGTACTTGATTGATTATAGCAATACTCAATTACAATTGTATGAGAGGGGTTAGAGGCCTTATGAAGCAGCAGCGCTGGTTATATATATCTGCCATCTGCATCTTGATGTTTGTCATGCTATTCGGTTTTTCAATGTTCTCCTTTGGCAAGGAAAAGGTCGAGCTCAGCTTCTGGAACTGGCCATTTCACGTGGAGCCGATGCGCTCTGAGGTAGCAACCCATTTTCTAAAAAATGTCTCCAAAGCCGTCCCGAATGTTACCGTAGCTGATGATTTCGGTCCCACAACCTATGATGAGCTCAGGAGGAAGTTCATCCTCCAGGCCAAGACGGGAAAGCCGGATATCATTGAAGGTCTGCTCGAAAATGTTGTAGCGTATAAGAGGCTGGGTTTGATCAAACCTGTGACAAAGGAATTCGCAGCCTGGTCTGATAAGGGATACTTCCTCAAGCCCGCTATTGACGCCCTGACAGTTGATGGAGAACTCTGGGGCATCCCGTATGTGGTAAACGTCCGGTTGCTGCTTTATCGTAAGAGTATACTGGCCAAATACGGTTTTGAGCCCCCGAAGACATGGGATGAGTTTGTAAAAATGGCGGCGACCATATCCAAGAATGAGCCGGGTATGCACGGTTTCTCATTCACCAGCGAGAAGGGTGAGCCGCGTGTGTTCCAGGAATTCATAGCCTGGTACTATCAGCTCAACGATAAGCTCTTCCGCAAAGAAGGTAAGAAATGGGTCGTTAATGCGACACCTGAACAACTTGAGAAGGTCCTATCTTTATATCACGATCTTGTCTTTTCATCACCGGCGCCAGCAGTTAATCCGGAAGAGCGGGGTATTGGTGGGGGAGCCCAGGACGTAGGTTATGTAAAAGGCAAATATGCCATGGTAGTAGCCGGCCCGTGGATGGTGGGTTACGGTAAGGACTACCCTAAAGTTATGGAAGATACGGGAATCGCCCCCCTGCCAGTTGCTCCGGGAGGCAAACAGCGGACATTCATGGAAGTCAAGCCGATAATGATCAATAAGTATACCAAGAACCCCGACCAGGCATGGAACGTTGTGAAGTATATAACCTCCCGGGATTTCATGGCGCTTGAGAATAGCGTAGAGGGTGCCAACCCGCCACGAACGGATGTCGCTGCCCTGCCGCATTTCAGAAATGATAAGTGGCAAAAGGCCTTCGTAGGTCAGCTCAACACTGGTGTCGTCATCGAGCCTCTTACCTGGGAGTTACCTCAACGTGACATTATGGAGGCCGTTCAGAAGGTTATATACAACCAAGCGACTCCAAAGGAAGCAGCCAAGTGGCTTTACAATCAGCTTTCACTCCGGGCGAAAAGTGGAGCCCTCTAAAAGCTGATATATGAGAGCTGATATATGAGAGCCGATATTGAGAGCTGATATTGAGAGCTGATATAAACTGATACGAGGACTGGTTCAAGGTCCGATTATACAGGTGACCATAACCGGAAGGGGCGGGGTTTATAACCCCGCCCCCATCACGGACGAAGGATGAGAGATGAAGGATGAATGTACATGGGATTACCTAAAATGGAATTGCGTAAGACTCAAGCAACGAGAACACTGAGATCAAAAACGCCGGGACAGAGAAATCTAGATGAGGGGCGAGGCTCAATCCGGGGGACGCGATTGGGCCTGAGCGCCACGCGGTCCAGAATCCTGCTGGTTGTGCCGTCGCTAATCTTTGTAGGGGTTCTAATCCTATACCCAATTCTGGATGGTTTTCGCTTGAGCCTCACGGATACGTCCCTAATGATGCCAAGTGTCTCATTCGTTGGGTTGCGTAACTTTATCTCGCTCCTCCATGATGACATCTTCTGGCTGTCGCTCGGCCATTCCTCGCTCCTGACAGCGGCGGCCGTTATACTGCAGTACCTGCTAGGCCTGGGCCTGGCCATCGCATTGAATCAACGTGTGCCTGGTATCGGGTTTTTCCGGAGTCTTGCCATGGTCACGTGGGTTATCCCGATAGCGGCCACAGTCGTACTCTTTAAATGGATGGCCACTCCGGATTACGGTTTCTTCAACATATTACTGACGAAGCTCGGGCTCGCAAGCTATACGCGATACTGGTTCGGAAGCATAACATGGGCGATGCCCATGATTATACTCATGCATGTATGGCGAAATGTCCCATTTTACGCAATTGCCCTTCTCGCTGCCATGAAATCTATACCCAAAGAGCTATATGAGGCTGCCGAGGTTGACGGGGCAGGAAGTCTCCAGAGATTCTGGTTTATTACTTTACCTGCAATTCGTTATACATCCGTCATTATGATAGTCCTGCACGTCATATTCACCTTCAACAACTTTGACTTTGTATACCTGTCAACCGGGGGTGGGCCGGTTCGCGCCACGGAAGTGTTACCAACTTATGTATATCAGCAAAGTTGGATGTATTATGCGCTGGGTTACTCGGCCTCGATCGGCGTTATCATGATGTTCTTACTCATAATCTTCACGATTGCCTCGCTCTATTACATCGAAGGGAGGGAGCGTTCGTGAAGAGGTCACATACCTTGCACCTGGTAACGACATATATTATCCTGATAGCTTATTTTACTTTCCTGTTGTTACCGATCCTCTGGGTTACCTATTCTTCCTTCAAGGATGCATCAGTAATCAATTCGTCCATGATTTGGCCGGGCTTTAAGCATCTTACCGTGATGAATTATATACGTACAATATCACTTGCCGATTTCCCGCGAGTGATATTAAATACGTTAATCATAGCTTTAGGCACTACCGTTCTAACTGTGACCATAGCAACGCTGGCAGCGTATTCAGCCAGCCGCATCCAATTCCTATCCAAGGCTTCGCTCCTGACTGTGGTCAGTTCTCAAATGTACCCATATGTCCTGGTCATGATCCCGTTCTACATGATCATGATGCGCCTGGGTCTCGTAGATAAATATATAGGTATAATCCTCACTCATACCGTTATCGCCCTCCCCTTCAGCCTATGGATGCTTAAAGGCTACTTCGATCGGGTTCCGAAGAACCTTGACGAAGCGGCATACATCGATGGATGCGGGCATATAAAGGTCTTGACCCGGATCATCCTGCCGATATCCGCCCCCGGACTTGCAGTTGTAGCATTTTTCGCTTTCATGGTGTCGTGGGGTGACTATCTCTTTGTCTCCATACTTTCGCAGAGTAAAGCCACTACTACGCTGACCATACTGCTACAAACCTTTATGGTGGGCCGGAGAATCCAATGGGAGATACTTTCTACGGCTACCGTGATTTGCATAGTTCCTACGATCATCCTCTTTAGCATCGCCCAGAAATGGCTTGTGGAGGGCCTTATGGCGGGTGCCGTAAAGGAGTAAGAAGGTAAGAAGGAGTAAAAGGAGTCGAATGCAGAATTATAGACGTAAAATGTAAATGCAGGCACAATATGCATTGAGGTAGAATAAAGTGGAATATGTTTACCATAACCTGACAGAGCTATAACCCGGCTTATATTGCAGTCACCAAGCATGTTGCAGGTTATAGACCGGTTAGGTTGTAAGATTAGATGTATTCCAAGTAAGCAGGAGGCACTATGGACATGGAAATCATCAACTCAAATCAAACCTATACGGAAATGGTCAACGAAATGAGAAAACTATTAGCTGATACCATGCACCGGATGTATGAGCATGGCTTCGTAGTGGCAGCCGAAGGTAATATCAGCGTAAGACTGCTCAATAACCAGGTCCTTATTACCCCATCCGGCCTCGATAAGGCCACTGTAAGCCCTGAAGATATGGTGAGGATCGATCTCGACGGTAACGTGATCGAGGGGAATCATAAACCATCATCAGAGCTTCATATGCACCTGGCAGCTTATAAGCTTCGTCCCGATGTAAACGCCGTGGTCCATGGTCACCCGCCATTTTCAACGGGTTTTGCGGCGGCACATATATCATTGCCATCGAGCATTCTCCCGGAAGTTACCGCTCTTTTAGGCGACATCCCGGTAGTGGAATATGGAACACCATCATGTGAAGAACTAGCAAAAAAAGTGGAACCCTACCTCCCCTCATACGATTGTTTCCTGCTGGAGAACCACGGGGTGTTGACACTGGGCAAAAACCTTCAACACGCCTTCCATAGGCTCGAAATACTAGAGAACTCCGCCAAGGTCACGCTTATTGCTCGTCTCCTGGGCGGGGAGAAACTCCTACCGCAGGCTGAGGTAGAAAAGCTTCGCAAGAAGAGCCAATGACACAATAGCTCCATCGTGTAAGCAAGGGACGAGACGGTATCACGTAAAGACTCAGGATAAGGGAAGTGGGGACCATCAAATGAGCTTCATGGGGCTTGATATAGGGACAACAGGCTGCAAGGCATTGGTTATCTCCGAGTCAGGCAAGTTAATCACTCGCGCTTACGCTGGATATCACCTGCTACACCGCGGACCGGGGCTATCAGAATTAGACCCCGATGAGGTTTGGAGAGCAGCCTGCTCGGTCATACGGGAGGCTGCATCAGCCGCGAGCAATGCCGGTGACCCGGTTGTTGCGATCGCTCCTTCTGTACTCGGGGAAGCTGTTACTCCCATAGATGAATCAGGTTCTCCCCTTTCCTTTTCCACAACATCGGCGGACATGCGTGGGGCTGATGAGATTCAGCAGGTTGGAACGATGATCGGGGCGGAGAGGCTCTTTCAGATTACGGGGCATTCAAGCCATCCCATGTTTACCCTGGCGAAGTTGCTTTACTGGCGTCGCGCGGAACCCGATCTCTATAGAAGGGCGCAGAAATTCCTCTGTTGGGAGGATATGTTCTTTTACCGGCTCTGTGGGCGTTGTGTCATAGATTATTCACTGGCTTCGCGCACGCTCTTGTTTGATATAAACAGGAAAACCTGGTCAGACGAGATGCTTTCAGCTTCCCACATCGAGCGGGAGGTCCTTTCCGAGACTGTACCATCCGGCCACTTGGTAGGGTATGTAGAAAAGGAAATCAACAAAGAGCTCGAGCTCGGCTTGCCCGAGCATTGTGCACTTGTGGCAGGAGGCTGGGACCAGGGGTGCGCTGCGCTAGGCGCAGGAGTAATTGAGGAAGGCGTAGCTCTAGACAACACGGGGACGACGGAATGTATCGCCGTGGTGGCAAAAGGCTCATCTATATCGCCAAGATTGCGCCAGGGGCACTACCAGGTAGTCCCCCATGTAGTTCCCGATCTCTATCTCATCTCCGGGGGAAGCCTGGTAGGCGGGATGCTGCTCCAATGGTATAGAGATACCCTGGGTGGTTATGAGGTTGAGCAGGCTGCCAGGCAGGGAATCGATCCTTATGATGTGATACTTGGCCAGCTCTCACCAGCCCCATCCCCGGTGCTGGTGCTACCTTACTTTGCGGGGGCCGGCACTCCTGTATTCAACCCCAATGCTAAGGGTGTGTTCTGGGGCCTTACCCTGACTACAACTCGTGAAGATATCATCAAAGGCTTAATTGATGGCCTGGGTTACGAACTCCGGCAAAATATTGAATTCATTAAGGGTTGCGGGATCGCGGTAGATCGCCTCCATGTAGTAGGTGGTGCATCGCGCTCTGGATTCTGGGTCCAGCAGAAGTGTAATGTAACGGGATGCACCGCATTCGTACCAGGAATTAGTGATGCAAGCGCTCTAGGGGCTGCTCTTCTCGCAGGCCATGGCATAGGTGCATTTGATTCATACAACACTATCATATCAAAGATTATGGACCACGCCACTGAGAAAAAGCCCGATCCACCCATTTACCAGTTATACACGAGAAGCTATGCACTCTACCACGAACTGGTTTCGTCGGCGATAGCGATGCTTGGGGAATGATGGGGTGCATGTAATTTTTTGTAATGTGTCCAGGAAAACTGTGACCGCCTCTGCCCGGGGTCGAGTGGGTGACCGGGACCCGCCCCGGCCAGGAAACTCACCATTAGCTCATGCGGGCGGGTCATGATTCGGGTCATGCGGGTCATGATCGAGTGATGCTTATGCTCGAGTTATGCTCATGCTCTAGTCATGCTCATGATCGAATCATGCTCGTGATCAAATCTTGCGGGCGAGGTGGTGAGCGAGGGGGTAAGGTGGTAGGCAGGTTGCCACCTTTACGGCGCAGGGTGGTAAGATGCTTACCACCATCATCGATGGGTCACGGTTGGGTGGTAAGAAAGTTACCAGGATAGACATCGAGGTGATAAATAACTTGCCATCTCATCGGGCTAAGTGGCAAGATACTTTCCAGTGCAGC
>DUMQ01000098.1 GCA_012839815.1 Bacillota bacterium
ACCGGTCCCGAGCAAAAACGCGAAGACGGTCATAGCGCGCGTATAGATAGCAAGTATGATCCAGAGGGCCCACCATGCAACGATGAACCACGGAATCACTGAAAACACCGTGGAGAGCTCTGCCCGCATATGCGAGTGCCAAAAAGGGCAAGAGATTTTTGCATAAGCGGGTCGAAAAGTGACCGTCTTCCGGCGGGAGTAGGTTAAGTATGACACATGCACCTAATCACTTCTGCAGATTTTGTTTACAGGCACTGGAAAAGAAATCTTCTCTAGGTTATAATGAAACAAAGAGGGGTGGTGAGTATGGATAGAGTCCTGCTTTCCAGAATAGAAAATGCCATAAATGAATTTTGCCGCCTCCTTAGAGAACGTCTTGGTAGAAATCTAGTTGATATCCGCCTTTTCGGCTCAGTAGCCCGTGGTACGTTTACGGCTGAGTCGGATATTGATATTCTTGTAGTGCTTCATGATGAGGATAGATTATCAAGGGAAACAGTTATCGAGGCGGCAGTGGATATTAATTTAGAGTATGATGTTGTAATATCGCCAGTGATTATGTCGATGCGGCATTATTCCGACCCCTTACTTCGAGAAACGCTTTTCTACAGGTCCATACAAGGAGAAGGGGTGTCTTTATGAGTGTGAACCTGTGCCGCTGGCGGCTAGAAAAGGCTGAGAAAACCTTTATCGAAGGGGACCAACTCCTGGAGCTAGGTTCTTACAATGGTGCTATCAATCGGTTTTATTATGCTGCATTTCACGCCGTGAGAGCGTTGTTGGCTACCAAGAAGTTGGATGCTGCTAAACATAGTGGCGTTATTGCCCTATTTAACCGCGAATTCGTCAAGACCGGGGTAATAAATAAAAAAGCCAGTAAAACGCTATCCATGGTTTTCGCTTTGCGCTCGGAGGCCGATTATGACGATTTTAGGAATTTTGGTCTACAAGAGGTCAAAGAAGCAAGAAATGCTGTACGTTCCCTGATCGATGAGATCTCCGCATTTTTATCAGGAACCTCTCGCGAAGGATCGTAGCGTGAGACAAAGGTGGAATTATGGTGGGCAGTACCAAAAAATGCGGGGAGGATTCCTATAGAGCCCTGGTAATACATCTAATGCATTCACATCTATATCTCCTATGTCTATTCGCATATCTATCATCGGCGTTGCCGCTGCGTCTATCGGCATCGCTGCTGAACCGAGCCCTGCGAATATATCGAGCCCTACGAATATTTCGTTTCCCGAATCGCTACCTCTCGGCCCCACGGCTTCAAATGTCTATCATTGTTGCTGTTATCACCGTTGTTACCGTTGTTGCCGCTCAGGGGTTGGGTTTCCCTGTCATCGACATGCCTGCCGTTGGTCACGCTCCTGCCATCTCTTTCTCCACTGGTCATGCATATGCTGCGGAGGCCACAGAGAGCGGGCAGGGCAGCGCGTCTGACGATTCGAGTGCATCGCAAGCTGGTCCTGGCGAGGCCAGCGGGGCTGGCCGTTCTGTCAGGTCTGGCGGTCCTGACGGGGGTGTCGAGACTGGCAGGGCCGTCGGGGCCGGCCGCGCCCGGCTTGTGGCCGGCGAGGTGAGCTTTGACCTTGAAAACAGGATCATCACGGCGCGGTCGAATGTCCGGCTCTTACATGAGGATGTGGAGCTAACCGCCGATTATATGGAGGTCAATTTGAATACAAACGAGGTCCTGGCGGTTGGCAATGTGTCCATGTCGAAAGAGGGCGACCGGGTCCAGGCGCAGAGCATGAAGTATAATCTCAAGAGCGAAAAGGGGACCTTTGACCACGCCCTTGCAACTGTAACGGATGAGGATATAAAGGGGGAGCTGTTCGTCTCAGGCAACAGGGTTGAGGTTGATCCCAACGTTATAAGGATAGTCTCAGGGAGCCTCACATCGTGCGATCTCGAGGTCCCCCATTATCATATTGAAGCTTCGGAGGTTACCATCTACATCGACGATAAGGTAATTATTCGGAATGTATCCTACTGGGAGGGGCGGTATAAGATATTCCAATGGCCTTACCTCGTATTCTCATTGAAAGAGGAAAACCAGCTTGAACTCCCCAGGTTTGGTTACGGCTCCTATGAGGGCTGGTTTATCAAGACCACCTATAATTACTATCGCACCGATGCAAGCCGCGGTAAGCTCTATCTCGACTATTTCCAGAGGCTCGGTCTCGGAGCGGGTGTGAAACACCTGTATGATCTGGGCAGGATAGGTAACGGCTTCCTTTATTTATACATGCTCGGCAATCGCCTTGTGGGACATAATGACATTGAGGCCGAGGTGTCGCACGGGCTCACGCTCGGGAGGGATGTTAGAGCCGATCTCGACCTGAAGTATGAGAATACGGGGACCTCAGGCGGCGGTGAGGATAAGAGCTTCACATCGTCTGTCGCCATAAACCAGAAAGACGAGTCTGGGGCGATGAACCTCTCGTTGAAGAATGTGAGCCGCGATGGGTCTGTTTACGGCGATACGAGGAGCATATCCTTTTGGGGTGAAAGGTACATTACCGACCGGATCAGGATCGCTGCCGACGCGAGCTATCTTGATGAACAAGCATCTGACAGGGAGCGAGATAGGTATTTGAACTATAAGATAAGTATAGAAGACCAGCTGCCTTCCCTTACGTTCAACGCGGTTGTAGAGAATTACGTAAAACCGAAGCAGCCCAGCGAGGAGGAAGGGGAAGAGCTCAAGGAGGAAGAAGAGATTCCCTGGAATGCGCTGGTTCGCCTTCCTGAGATCACGATTACCACAAAGCCTCTCACCGTGAAACCCCTGCCCGCGCCGCTCGTCTTGAAGGCTGGTTGGGGCAAGTATTCTGAGAACGCCCTCCATGATGGGTGGACGCCAAGTATCTTGACGGCCACGCGGACGGAGGCGGGGGTTGAGGTGCCAACAAGGATCGTCCCGCTTTGGGGAGGGACCTCCGGCGACATCTCGGCATCCCTGACATGGGATGGGTATAGCGCCATAGAGAGGCGGGGCCAGTATCTGGACTGGCAGGCCGGCCAGCAGGGTTCAGGAGGGTATGCGGAGTATTATGAACGATATGTGGCAAATGCGACGGTTGGCCTGAGATCGAGACTCACCCAATCTCTTTCGCTGCGGCTCAGCTATGATTATCAAGGGGTCTGGGGTTGGTCGCCATTCGTGTTTGACGAGCAGGAGCCCAAGGGACTCGTAGCCGCAACGCTCAGTTTCAGGAACCCCGGCTCTAGCTCTGGTTTTGGCTATGGTCATAATCGTGGTTCCGGTTATGAATGGAATGCTGAAGTAGGCGCGGGCTATGACCTCTATTATCGCGAGTTTCAAGACATCATAGGCAAATTTACATTGAGCTTCGCCGCCGGTTCCCCGGCTGGACCGCCTCGTCAGGAAGGCGTATCCGGCCCGGGGGACGCGGCAGACTCAACAGGCCCGGCGAATCCGGCAGATTCAGCAAACACGACAGATTCAGCAAACATGACAGATTCAGCGGGCACGGCAAATCCCGTAAGCCCGGCAGAGCAAGCAGGCCCGGCAAACCTGGCAGGTGCTGGTAATTCAGGGAATCCGGGTAGGAAGTTGTCACTGGACGTGGTTGGTAGGTATGATCCAAACGCATCCCAGATGCGGGACGTGACAGGCAAGATCACATTCACGTCCAGGGAGGGCTGGGATATAAAGGCCGGGGCGCGTTATAGCTTTGAGAATAAGGCGCTGGACAGGCTCGAAAGCGAGGTAGACGTCCAAGTTAACAAAGACTGGCGCATACAATGGACCGTGGTATATGGCGGTGTGGATGAGAAGACGATCAAGCGGGCTGATATAGGCATAACGCGTGACCTGCACTGCAGGGAACTCAGCCTCCTTTATAGCTATAAGGACCAGGAGGTGTGGCTCGAATACAGGATCAAGGCCTTCCCGTTTGAGGGCATAAAATTCGGCCTCGGCGACCAGGGGGTGCTTTTGGGCCAGTGACGCGAAGAGTGACACGAGGAGTGATGCGAGGAGCTATAGTTGTCATGGCCTTGGTGCTCATCTCGGGAGCGACTTTCCTGGCGACTAATTGGCGGCTTAGGGGGTGGCTTGCGGGGCGCTGGGACCTGGCGGGGGAAAGGCAGCCGGACGGGAAGCCGGCCGGGGTGACATCGAGCGCGGCGTCAAATGAGGGAGGGCAGAAGCCTGGGATTGACATGAGCCGGACGAAGCTCGTGGGGCGCGCCAGGGGCGTGAAACAGTGGGAACTCGAGGCTGCCGAGATTAGGATACAGGAAGGCGGCAGGGCGTCGAGCGGCACGGGCGGCGGTGGGCGCGGGGGCGGTCCTGCCATTGTAGTGCTTAAGGACATCCGGGGCGGCATGATCTTCCAGGAGGGTAAGCCCAGGCTCGGGTTTGAGGCCGCGAAGGCTGAAGCCAACCCGGGGACGGGGGATTTCAAGCTCATGGGTGGGGTCTTGTTGACTGCATTGAGAACTGAGCCAACCGGTCCAAATACAGGGCCGGAGGCGACGCTGGAGGTCCCCGATCTCCGGTGGGATGCGCGGAGCGAGAGGCTCGAGTGTTCGGGCCCCGTGGAGCTTAGAACTCGTGGAGTAGTCGTGAAGGGCGAGCGGGTGTCGGGCAGCATGAAGGACAAGACGCTTGTAATCGAGGGAAACGTCAGGATATTCAAGATGAACGGGAGCCTCACATGCAAGCGCGCTATCTACCGGTTTGAGGCGGGGACGCTGGAGATCGTAGGGGAGAGCGAGCTGAACATCGATATGGGTTAAACTCCGGCATAGATCACCCATAGAATCAACCTCGACATAGAATAAACCTCAGCATGGAATAGATCCATGGAGTAAACCTCGGCATGGAATAAACCTCGATATAGAATAAATTTCACAGAATAAACCTCGGCGTAGAATAATCGTTGGTGTGGCAACAATGGGGGCGAGAGGAATGGGCAACGGCATAGCTTTTCGTATTGTTGCACGTCGTATTATTGCGAGTTTTGCGGTCTTGGCCATATTTTGGATGACCGGCGGCATAACCGGCTGCGTGGAGGGATGGTCGGCGGGCGGCCGGGCTGGCATCTCGGCTGCGGGCGTGGTCGAGGCGGCGGAGAAAGCGATGGCGGGAAAGGCGAAGGAAAAGGTCCAGATAAGAGCCGACAAGAGTGGAGATTATGATCTTGAAAAGGACGTGCTAATCCTCGAAGGTAATGTCATCATAACCCAGGGTGAGACCGTCATCAGGGCCGATAGGGTTGAGATCGATATGAATAAAAAGGTTGCGAAAGTGACTACGGGCGTGAACCTGACCCAGCCCGACCTTGTGTTGACGGGAAAGGTGTTCACCGCATATTTGAATGATAAGCGGGTTATCGTTGAGGGCGATGTTGTGCTTCAAAAGGACGAGGAGCAGGCTTCAGCGAAACAGGGCCCGGAGAAGCCGGGGGACTCCGGCAAGATGGGGGCGATGGCGGCAGGGGCTGCAGGAACGGGCACGGGCGGTAAAGGTGAAGCCGCGAGAGGTGAAAGCGCGAGGGTAGAATCAAAGGGCGAAGTTAGCAGCAAGAAGAAGGATAGGATCACGTTAAGGTGCGATCGTCTCGAATACTGGACTGAGAAGAAGGAAAGCACCGCGACAGGGAACATTGCCGTTACCAAAGGTGAGACAAGAGCCTGGGGCGACAAGGCGGTCTACCGCGAAAAAGACAAGCTTTTCATCCTATCCGGAAGAAAGGTCAGGGTGGAAAGGGGTAAAGGCGAGACTATGACCTGCGCGGAGCTCACCATGTACACGGACCGGGACGTGGTTGTCGCCAGGAATAACGTCGAGATAGAGTTTGAGACAGATTAGAGGGTCTCTTTATGGCCACCAAAAGGATACTCCGAAGAGCAAAATGCAAAATAGATAGGAAGATGGGCTTTGCAGATAGAAAGGAGGTCGGACCCGGCTTCGGATTAGAATGATTTTTTGGAATGGGCATCATAGATGAGACAAGATTTACATGGCCGTCCCTGGGTTGCAGTATGGTATAATATGGCCCGTAGCAGGCAAATTAGCCCGTAGCAGGCGCGAAACGGGGGGACGGCCTTGCTTGTGTTTACGCTTTTCCGGGAGAGGTTCGCAAAGGACCTGCTCGAACTCCTCGTTGTCAGTATACTTGTGGGATCGTTCATTGCAGGCATCGTGGCGTTTACGGCGGATACATACTTTGGGAAGACGGTTACGGGGGTGCTCGGCGACTACGGCGAATACGATATTATTTTGCATGTCCGGGCGGAACGCAAAGCAGAGGCTTTAAAGGAAATCAGGAAGATAGCAGCGCGTGAATTCCCCGGGGCGCGAGTGAAGGAAGGACCAACACTGGTGGACAGGGCCAATTTCCTCGTGGGGTTGCCTGATTCACTGCGGCGCCGCGAGACCATCGAGAGATTGCCCCGGGTCTTCGGTGATATACCCGGGGCCAGCGGCAGCACCTATATTATAGAGCCGCGAATCGTTGTGAGCGCGGTGCAGGGCGGGGCTTTTCAGTTTTTAATGGCTCGGATTCAAAAGCTGCCGGGAGTGAGGTTTACCTTCAGGGACGGCTCGTCGATCGGTGTCGTCTTGAAATCAGTTGATGATATAAAGGGCACTGAAGAAGCGATAAAGGAGATGCTTCGTTCCTACCAAGTGGTGGAAGTCCGGCTACCTATGGGTGAAGAGATACAGGATTCCATGCGCGCTGGGGCCGCTCTTGCTAAGGAATTTGGTTCCAAACCTGAGTTTGGTTATGCGAAGGATATAACTGTCAGGTCCCGGAATGATGACATCCGAGACTTGACAGCAACCCTCATGGAGATGAGGGATTTCCTCCAGTACTATGCCGCCCATGTGATGGTTATCCCGGATGATATTGAAAGCAAGAGGGTTGGCGATATCCATCCCGGCACCGTTCTTGTCTTACGCGCCGCAACGCGCGCAGCAGCACCTTCCCCTGGCGGCTCCACCAGGAGCGATACAGGCGTCCTCACAGCCGATGAAACCGACGAGGTTTTAATGGAAGTCAAGGAGGTTGTTAGGGAAGCTAGGGAGGCTAGTGTTGTTAGTAGGGAGGCTAGTAGAGTTAAGGACGCCAGTGGCGATAAAGCAGGCAATAAGGGTGATAATGATAATAAGGGCTATAAGATAGAAGGCATCATTATACAGGGCGATATCTCCCAGCTTCAAGCCCGGCCCCAGTCCGGGTCACAATCGGAGCTCGTGGCGAGGGGCCAGATAAAGGCCGAGGCATACCTGCTGGGCCCGCAGGATACCATTGGGCCAAGGGTTGGCGTTGCGACCATAACAAGCGAACGGGAGCGGCTTGCCTATATGGTTGATGAGAGTATCAGGCTTATGACCGAACTCGATAAGTTCAGCCATGATGCCTACAAGACCGCGCTGGATAGCCTCGACGTCCTGGGACTGTACGAGACCACCGTGGGGCGCCTGGTTCAGGTGCAGCGCACGCTCGAGGGTATAGATGACGGCCTCCTGATACATGGAAACACGCTGGACCAGCGGGATATAGCGAGGCTTGCGAAGGCTCTCGATGACGCTTCAAGGGCTATGAATTCGTTTGCATCGGCCCTTGATAAGGTTAACTTCTTCGAGGCGCAGGTGGACAGGGTCCTGGGCAAGACGAGCGACGTGAGGCGCATCCTCGAGCAGGAGATACAGGCCACCTCGCCTGAAAGCTCGCCGGGCCTTTACCAGCGCCTGGTGGCGATGAAGGCTGCCCTGGATCTCGTGGAATTCAAGGCGAGGGAGCGCGCACGGGCCATCGATAGCTTCCTCGCGGGGCTCAATCCGGCGGCGAAGAATATCGCGTCCTGGCAGGGTAAGTTCAAATCCTTAAGGAACGGCCTCGAGGACGCTAGGGCGCTGGTCAATAGCGGGAGGGCCCAGGCTATCCTCGGTGACCTGCTGGATGTGACCAACTCCACGCTCGCCCAGTTGCAGATGCTTGATATCGACAGCATGCGACAAAAGGTCGGGCGAATCTCAAGGGATCTCGAATCGCTCCAGAGTATAGACGTAAGCTCCATGATCGGCGAGTTAAAATACATCAAGGAATCTCTTCCCAATTTAAGGGATGACCAGGTGGGCCGCTCTATAAGGTTGATCGACCGTTACATCGGGGGCGAGGTTATACCCGGCGACCAGCTTCAGGTAATGGTCGACGGGCCGCCGGTTACGGTTGCCATGGCGCGCTCAGCCGCCAGGAAGGTCCTCAAGGATGATAATTTCACCGTTTTTATCACGCCGGTTGGTGTCCTCGAACCCGGCATACGGGGCGAGCTGTTCCGGGTGATGCGCGAGGCCCGGGCTACGATCGCCGCGCTCATGTCCGTGGTGTTTACCTTGCTGGTGCTGATTCTCGATCACGCTACCCTGGCGAGCGCGCTCAGGTATTTCGCGGGGCGCACAGGCTTCATAGGCTTCGACATAGGCAAGGTTTATGGCACATTTGCCGGGGCCCTGATTCTTACGCTGACGTATATGCTTTCAGGTGCCCGGATTCCTTATATTCGTCCTGCCCACATTCTCCTTGTGGGTGCCTTGATGGGTTACGTTGTGAGTTGGCAGAGTGACAAGATCAGCCCGGTTAATGAAGATGAGGTTACAGCTGCCATGGCCCTGGGGCTACCATATTCGGAAATAATAAGGGAGATAATAATACCGGCTGGAAGGCCCGGGCTGCTGCAGCTCCTGAATAGGCGCCGGATGAGGCTGCGCGCATCTGCCGGAAGCCAGCCCCGGACGGTTTAAGAGGTATGGTTCAAGAGGTGGGGATGTGTGGATGGACTATCTACTGGAGATCAAGGGCCTCACAAAGAGGTTTGGCAAGACGCTCGTGCTGGACGGATTTGACCTGAACGTCGCGCGCGGCGAGACAGTGGTCATCACCGGCCCGAGCGGTTGCGGCAAATCGACGGCCCTGCGCTGCATCAACCGCCTGACGGAGCCGGATTCGGGCAGTATAACATTCGCGGGGGTCGATATCACGAGGCTGTCCTACAGCGACCTCCTGAGGGTACGAAGGAGGATAGGCTTTGTCTTCCAACATTTCAATCTCATCGAGCGGCTCACTGCCCTCCAGAATGTCATGCTCGGCGTTATCTTTGAGGGGGTGCCATACCCTGAAGCACGCGATATGGCCCTACGTGCCCTGGCGCGGGTCGGGATAGGCGAGATGCTTGCGTGCCGCAGGCCGTCGGAGCTGAGCGGCGGGGAGCGGCAGAGGGTGGGCATAGCGCGCGCCCTCGTGATGGATCCCGATCTCATGCTCTGGGATGAACCAACCGCCTCGCTCGACCCGATCCTGGTCGTCGACGTTTTGGACGTCATGGAGGAGCTTGTAAAGACCTCTGGAAAGACCATGATTATTGTGACACATGAAATGAAGTTTGCATCCCGCGTTGCAGACAGGATTGTGTTGCTCGACCGGGGGCGGGTAGCCGAGGAGGGGCCGCCGGGTGAGGTCTTCCTAGCCCCCAAATCTGAGATCGGGCGCCGCTATAAGCGGCTCCTGGCGGGGTAAGTCAGGAGTTACCAGGCCGGCGCGCTAGAGCGTGGTGTTTTCTAGAAGAAGGGAAATGGGCTCAAATGTAGAAGTATTGATTCTGAAACCAGGGGCCAACCCGGTGACCCGAAGGATACCCGGGCGGCGCCCCGGGCTTTGGTCAAATTACGTCGTAATCTCAAATTAGGTCGTGATCATGGTGGGCTATTATAGGCCGGGCGGGTTTCAGGCAACGCTCGCTAGGGCCGCGGAGTATTGCGGCCCCGGGCTTCATTGCGGAAAATATGTCAACATGAGGATCCTGCCCGCCCCGCCGGGCACGGGCATCAGGTTCATGCGGGCGGATATCCCGGGGAGCCCTGTGATCCCTGCGCGGCCAGAGAACGTCGTATCGTCGGCCCGCTGCACCTCTATCGGGTCCGGCGAAGGCGCGCGCGTTGATACAATCGAACACCTCATGGCTGCCTTTCGCGGCCTTGGAGTGGATAATGCCATAGTTGAGCTGGACGGGCCGGAGGTGCCGATGGGTGATGGGAGTGCGGCGGCCTTTGTCGAGTTGATTTGTCAGGCTGGCAGGATAATACAGGACGAAGAGCGGCTTAGCCTGGTTTTGGATTCCCCTATCTGGGTGAGCGAGGGGGACAAGCACCTTATTGCGCTCCCCCTGGGTACGATGCCCCACCTGGATACGAACGGCTCGCTCGTGCCGGGAGATAGGGGAGCGGGTGGCGGCCCCGGCGAGGGACTGAGGGTGACCTTCACGTTCGTTGGAAATCACCCGGCCGTCGGAACCCAGCACGTGGAATTCGAGCTTGATGGGGAAGGCGACGATGGTGGCGTCTTCGTGAGAGAGCTGGCACCGGCGCGAACGATCGGCTTCGTGTGGGAGATTGAGAAACTGAGGGAGGCAGGGCTTGCCCTCGGCGGTAACCTTGAGTCAGCTGTGGTCATCGGCCAGGAGGGATATCTTGGGCCCCTGCGTTTTGAGAATGAGGTGGCGCGGCACAAGGTCCTGGATATAGTTGGCGATTTCGCCCTGCTCGGCCACGTCTGCGCCCATATTATCGGCATCAAGTCAAACCACGCAATGAACCACATGGCCATACGGGCAATAGCGGAGAGCGCGTCATACATAGACCCGGTGCACCCGGTCCATTATGCGTTATAGACCCCACGCCTGAAGGGATTTCATGTAGATTCGGCATAATTGATCGGTGTCAGCATAATTGACCGGTATCGATATACTTTACCGGTATCGGTATAATTTAATTTGCCGGTATAGGTAATTGAGCGGTATAGGTATTACGGAACGGCATGAGAGGATTGACGGACGAGGGGGAGGCTTTTGGTCTGGGATGATTGACGCAGTTGGGGTCCAGAAGGTGTTGCCGCATCGTTTCCCGTTTTTGCTGATCGATAGGGTGCTTGAGGTCGAGCCTGGTAAACGGGCCGTGGCGATCAAGAATGTTACAGTAAATGAGCCCTTTTTTGAGGGTCATTTCCCCAATAAGCCGATTATGCCCGGCGTGTTGATTATCGAGGCGATGGCTCAGGTCTGCGGGGTCGCGGCCATGTTAAACGGCGAGGAGAAAAGCTGGACGCCCTATTTCGTAGGCATCGACAAGGCGCGTTTTCGCAGGCCGGTGACCCCGGGGGATCAGCTCAGGATAGAGGTGGAGATCACAAAGGTGAGAGGCAATGTGGGGAGGGCAACGTGCAGCGCCTTCGTCGACGGACGGCTTGTGGCGGATGGCGAACTGACGTTTGCCCTGGTAGAAGATGAGACGAATGAGCGGAATATTGAGGAATGAGAATTGAGGAATGAGAATAATTGAGGAATGAGGAGCGGGGGCTGTTATATAATGAAATCTTTTGAGACGGCTACATTCAGGCCCCGGAAGATTCACTCAACTGCAGTGATTCACCCGACTGCAAAGCTCGGCCGCGATGTCGAGGTAGGGCCATATTGTGTCATAGGCGCGGAAGTGGTGATCGGTGACGGGACCAGGCTGGCAAGCCATGTTGTCATAGACGGGCCGGCAATTATCGGGAGGAATTGTCGAATAGCGTCGTTTGCTTGTCTTGGCGGGGACCCTCAGGATGTGAAGTACGCTGGTGAGAAAACCACGTTGGTGATAGGCGATAATAATCTAATCCGCGAGTATGCCACGATACACCGGGGGACTCCCGGGGGGCGCGGCGAGACGCGGGTCGGTAACAACAACATGATAATGTCGTACGCCCACATCGCCCACGATTGCGTGGTCGGAGACAACGTGATCATAACGGGTGGCGCCGCCATCGCGGGCCACGTAACGGTCGAGGACTACGCGGTAATAGGCGGTATGGCGGGGGTGCACCAGTTTGTGAGGGTGGGCCGGATGGCCATGGTGGGAGGTATGGCCAAGGTCGTAAAGGATATTCCCCCCTATTTCCTGGTCGATGGGAATCCGGCGAGGGCAATCGGGGTGAATATCGTCGGGATGCGGCGCAACGGCGTGGCCCCCGAGGTGAGGGCTGAGATACGGAAGGCATTCAAGATTCTATATGAATCAAGGCTTAATGCATCGCAAGCCATCGCCCGCATGGAGCAGGAGCTGGTCGAGTGTGAGGAGATCAAACACCTGATCGACTTTCTAAAGATGTCGTCAAGAGGGATTTGCAGCAGCCGGCCGTGGGAAGGGGGACCGGCGGGCGACGCACGCGAAACGGGTGATCTAGTATAATGTCCGGACTTGGACTCATAGCGGGAGAAGGCGAGCTCCCTCTTCTCGTCGCCAGGAGCGCTGCGGATGCGGGGTTGAGGATTATTGCGGTGGCATTGAGCCCGTCCGTCACTCCCGGCCTCAGCGCGTTTGCCGATAGAGTATACCGGATCGGGCCGGACAGGCCGGAGGATATCGTCGGTGTCTTGAGCTCTGAGGGCGTCGACCAGGCTGTAATGGCCGGCAAGGTGTGGAAGGAGCGCATGTTTGAGGATGGCGCTATCCGGGCCGGGGTAGACCTTTGTATGGGCGATAACCCCGCACGGAATGACGATGCGATTTTACGCGCTTTTGTCGAGAGGCTTGAGGGCGCCGGGATAAATGTAAGGGAGCAGACGGAGTTTCTCGGCCAGGCCATTGCCAGGACGGGGCTTCTCGCGTCGCGCGAGCCGGACGCGCGCGAATGGGGGGACATCCTTTTTGGCTTCCAAGTGGCAAAATACATCGCTGGCGCCGATATAGGACAGACCGTGGTGGTGAAGAACAGGGTCGTGCTGGCAGTGGAGGCGCTGGAGGGCACTGATGCTGCGATCCTGAGGGGCGGGCGCCTGGGCAGGGAGGGCGCCGTTGTAGTCAAGGTGAGTAAACCCGCCCAGGATATGCGTTTTGACGTGCCGACGATAGGGAAGGAAACGCTCAGGACCATGCACAGCGTGGGGGCTACGGTACTTGGAGTGGAGGCAGGGAAGACTTTCATCGTCGACATCGATGGCGTCTCCCGGCTGGCGGATCAAATGGGAATCTCCATTGTAGGGTTATAAATGTATACCATGGCAGGTGGCAACGTGAAAGCTTGTGAAGCTTGAAGGTGGACCAATGAGGATCTTGATAATGGCGGGAGAAGCGTCCGGGGATGCCTATGGTGCGGCCCTGGCCCGCAAATTGAGGGAGATCGAGCCGGCTCTGGAGTTGGACTTGGCAGGGCTCGGCGGAGCATCCATGGAGAAGGCGGGCGTGAGATTGCTTTACAACATAGCCGACATGAGCTCCGTCGGGTTCGCCGAGGCCTTGAAAAATGTGGGGATCATGCGCAGGGTGTTGCTGAGGGTGACCAACATCCTCGACGATGAGCGGCCGAATTGCATTGTGCTCATAGATTTCCCGGGTTTCAATATGCGGGTCGCTGAGATAGCCAGTCGTATGGATATCCCCGTCGTCTATTTTTTTGCGCCGACTGCTTGGGCGTGGGGTAAGGGGCGCGCAAAGAAGATCGCCGAAACCGTGACAAAGGTGGCATCCGTTTTCCCGTTCGAGGAGAAGGTTTATAAAGAGGCGGGGGCGGATGTGGTCTTCGTGGGACACCCGCTGATAGATATGGTCGATCGCAGCCTGAGCAGGGACCAGGCCCGGTCTGAGCTTGGTATCCCTCCGGAGCAGGCATTTGTTGGGTTGCTGCCGGGAAGCCGCAAGCAGGAGATTACGGCCCTCCTCCCGGTGATGGTGGGGGCGGCCGGAAGGCTCGCCAGGGAGGTAAGATCGTTGACATTTGGTCTCGCCCTGGCCCCGACGATCCCGCGTGAGGAGGTCGAGGACCTACTGGGCAGGATACCAGGTTCGAGAACCGTTCCATTGAGGATACTCGAGGGTGCTACCTATAAGTGCATGGCGGCCGCGGACGCCCTGATTGTGGCGTCGGGGACTGCTACGCTTGAGGCGGCTATGTTTGGAACCCCGATGGTTATTGTTTATAAGACGTCTACTTCAACCTGGGCGCTGGGACGGCTTCTTGTCAAGATTCCCCATATCGGCCTCCCGAATATCCTCGCGGGTGAGGAGATTGTGCCTGAGCTGCTTCAGAATGAGGCGACGGTTGACAGGATAAGCACAGAAGTCCTAAAATTCTTAGAGGAGCCCGGATACCGGGAGGATACGAGGAAAGCGTTACTCGACGTGGCGAGTAAGCTCGGCGCCCCCGGGGCGATCGAGCGGACTGCCAGGTTGATCTTGGATACGGCACGCCTTTAGACTTGCCTCGGGTGGCGCACCTCTTCTCGCCCGGTCGAAGGGGTGTATCTGGAAGACCCTGCGACGTGAAATGGGCGGGCGGGGCATGCGAAGAGACGCAGAGGGGGGAGGGAGGCCCGGTGGACGTCGTCATCTTGACTAATAGCCCCGGTGAGGTGACAGGCTGGGTCAGGCCTGTTGTCGAGAGGCTTGTAGAGCGGGATGCGAATTCGAGGGTTTTTGTTTTTCTTTCCCCGTGCGTTTTTGCGAGCAGGCGGGAAGCTCAGGTGTTGCGGGAGATCCCCGGCATTAGCGGGGTATTTTCACCACGTGAATATATAGGTTACGCGCTTTTCGGGAGGCGGCCCGCGGGCTTTGCCCCTGCAGGCCCGGGCGTGGTGGTGCATCTCGGCGGGGACTTTATGCATTCCGCCCGAGTTGCCAAGAGGCTCGGATTCCCGGCGGTGGCTTACAGCGACAGGACCGCCAGCTTTCACGGGAGTTTTAAGGTTATCGCCGTGGAGGATAATCGGGTGAGGGACAAGCTCATTGCCAAAGGCATCCCCCCGGGCAAACTGAGGGTTATAGGTAACCTTATGGTTGACAGCGTCAAACCCTCGTTCCCCCGCGACCTGGCGCGCCAGGCGTTTGGTATCCGGGAGGATGCATTTTGTGTGTTGATTATGCCCGGCTCAAGGCCACAGCAGGTAAAGCACATGGCCCCGTTCTTCCTGGAAGTAGCCGGGTTGATCAAAAAGGTCGAGCGAAGGGCCGAGTTCCTGCTGGCGCTCTCTCCGTTTGTTTCCCGGGAAATGTTTGAGGCCGCCGTGGGAGAGGCCGCCGTCGAATTCGGCGGCAGGTCCGGAGAAGAGGATGCAGCCCAAGATGCGGCCCGGGAGCATACAGGGGATGCTGAGATGGCCGGGAAGACCAGGGTGCATATTGTTGAGCCTGATAAGCGTTACGATGCTATGGCCGCCTCGGACCTGGCGATAGTCATGCCGGGGACTTCCACGGCGGAGCTTGGATTTCTGGGGATTCCCATGGTGGTGGCGGTGCCCCTGAACTGGCCGGGTGAGGTGCCTCTCCCGGGTATCTTGGGGTTGGCCGGCGGGGTCCCGGTCCTCGGAGGGCTTTTAAAGCGCTATGCCATCAGGGGTTTAATCAACAAGGTTGAATTTACCGCTCTGCCAAATAAAAGGGCCAGGAAGATGATAGTTCCTGAGGTACGCGGGGTTTTAGACCCTGAGGACGTGGCGATCCAGGCGCTTGAGCTTTTGCAGGACGCAAGCAGGCGTATGACGATTTCGAAGAATCTTATTGAGGCCATGGGCGCAGCAGGGGCGGCGAACAGGCTGGTTGACATTATCTTTGAAGCTGCCGGCGGAGGAGGGGACAGGTGTTGGCAGGTAGATTCAGATCCACAGGGAGGCCCGGAGCGGGCCTGAGGATGCTTAATTTAATAAGACCCTACCTGCACTACCTCGGAGCCGGGATCGTTTGCACGATCTTCGTCGGCCTGGCTAATCTGGCTGTCTATTGGATCATAAAGGATGTGATCGACCAGGTATTGACGAGGACGGATTCTGCCGGGGTATCGCACCAGCTCAACCTCATCATCCTTGGGATACTGGTGCTTTTCTCTCTCAAAGGCCTGTTTTACTACGGCCAGGTCTACCTGATGGCTTTTGTGGGACAACGGGCCGTGGTAGACTTGCGGAATAAACTATATACCCACTTGCAACGCCTCTCCATCAGTTTTCACGAGGCAAGGCGCACGGGTGATATGATTTCCAGGATCACCAATGACGTTGCTACGATCCAGACGAGCCTGTCAACGGGCATAGCCGACCTGTTGCTCCAGGTTGTAACCCTCGCCGGGATCGTGGGCTTTATGTTTTACCTGGACTGGAAGCTTTCGCTCGTGACGATTATAACGATACCGGCGGTTGCCGCCGTTGTGTCGAGGGCGGGACACAGGCTGCGCACGATAACCGCGCTTATTCAGGGCAAGATCGCGGATATCACGTCGGTGCTGGAGGAGACGTTATCAGGCATCCGGATCGTAAAGGCCTTTACCATGGAGCGCCAGGAAATCAAGAGGTTTGCAAGGGAGAATGAGGACAGTTTTGCCGTTACCATGAGGGGCGCAAAGGTGAATGCTATCATCGCCCCGCTTGTGGAGCTCCTAGCGGTTCTCGGGACGGCAGCAGTCCTCTGGTATGGCGGCCACCAGGTCATTAGGGGGTCGCTGACGCTGGGGGAGTTTATGGCGTTTCTTGGGTGCGTTGGAAGCGCTCCAACTCCCATGGGACGGCTTTCAGCGACATATGCCTCATTCCAGCAGGCCCTCGGTGCCGCGGATAGGGTCTTCGCCCTCCTGGACGTGAAGATTGATGTTGTGGATGATCCCAATGCGGTTCCGCTCCCTCCTATAAAGGGGCATGTGGAGTTCAAGAATGTATCATTCGCATATGGTGACGGCGAGCTCGCGCTGGATGGTATAAACCTCAGCGCCAGGCCGGGCGAGGTCATAGCGTTTGTCGGGCCGAGCGGCGCGGGCAAGACGACGCTGGTGAATCTCCTCCTGCGCTTTTACGACCCCCTGTCAGGCTCGGTTGAGATCGATGGCTATGACCTGCGGAACGTGCAGGTTGAGTCCCTGAGGCGGCAGATAGGTCTGGTGCCCCAGGATGTGGTGCTTTTTGGGGTGACTGTCAGGGAGAATATTGCCTACGGCAAGGATGATGCGACCCTGGATGAGATCATCCAGGCTGCGAAAATGGCGAATGCCCATGATTTCATAATGAAGCTGCCGGCCGGCTACGAAACGAGGCTCGGCGAGCGTGGCGTTTCGCTGTCGGGCGGGCAGCGCCAGCGCATCGCGATAGCGCGAGCGATTCTGAGAAACCCGCGCATCTTGATTCTTGATGAGGCCACGTCATCGCTGGATGCGGAGTCCGAGGCTCTTATCCAGGAGGCCCTGGCGAGATTGGTAAAGGACAGGACAACGTTTATAATAGCTCACAGGCTTTCGACCGTCAGGAATGCGGATAAGATCGTAGTGCTCGACCGGGGGAAGATTGTGGAGGTTGGGACCCACCTCGAGCTCCTGGCGAAGGGGGGCCTCTACAGCAGATTATCGCTCATGCAGTTTTCCCAGGGTGGGCCTGCGGTAAGAGAAGAAGCTATATGAAATTATGCCGCCGTTTCCCTGGAGGTTTTTGCGAGTTGCGCGCGAAGTAAACCCGGGAGAGGAGGTTGGTGCCGTGAGGGCTATGGTGATGGCCGCGGGTGTCGGCTCAAGGCTTGAGCCCTTGACGTGTAATATTCCCAAGCCCATGGTGCCGGTGGTAAACAGGCCGGCAATGGCGCATATCATTGATCTTTTGAAGCGCCACGGGATATTCGAGGTGGTTGCCAACCTCTGGTATCTTCCACACGTTATAGAGAATTACTTTGGAGATGGGCGGGATTTTGGCATCCATCTGGAATATTCTAAGGAAGACACACTACTGGGCACTGCCGGCGGGGTGCGACAGGCGAGGCACTACTTCGATGGCACCTTCGTGCTGATAGCCGGCGATGCGCTTACAGATATAGACCTGACGGCCCTGGTCGAATTCCACCGTTCGAAGCGCGCCCTCGCGACCATAGCTTTAAAACCCGTGGATGATCCTTCCCGTTTCGGCGTGGTTGTCACGGAAGGAGACGGCCGGATCGTGCGGTTTCAGGAGAAGCCCCGGCCGGGGGAGGCGGCCAGCAACCTGGCGAATACAATGATCTATGTTTTTGAACCGGGGATTTTCGATTTTATCCCCGGCGAGGGAACCCCTGACTTCGGGCGCGATGTGTTCCCGCTGCTTGTCGCCGAGAGGGTGCCATTTTACGGCTACCCTATCTCCGATTACTGGTGTGATATCGGGACGCTGGCTCAGTACCGCCGGGCCCACTATGATGTCCTGGCTGGCAGGGTGAGGATAGAGATGCCGGGCGGGCGCGGAGATGGTAGCCACGGAGGCGGAGATGTTAGGCACGGAGACGGCGAGAGCGAGAACTACGGAGGTGTGGCGGCCGGCCTGTGGATAGGGGAAGGGGCCAGGATCGCTTCTGATGCCAGGCTAATGAGCCCTGTCGTCGTAGGTAGGGGCAGCATGATCCGGCCGGGTGCGGTAATAGGCCCCAATACGGTGGTTGGCGACGGGTGCATTATAGATGAGGGGGCCGTGATATCGGGGAGCGTCATCTGGAGCAATACCCATGTAGGGCGCAATGCCTGTCTCACGGAGTGCGTTGTGGGGAGCGAGTGTTATCTGGGGTCCGGGGCGTCGGTCGGCGAGGGCGTCGTCCTGAGCGATGAGTGCGTAGTGGAGGACGCGAGCAGGATCAAGCCAAATGTCAGGATCTGGCCCCGGGGGACCGTGAGGAGCAAAGTTAGCGTGTGGTGAGGGTCGACCACCCCACGCCTGAAGCCGGGGCGCCCATGGGGCACCCGGCACCGCATAATCTTGGTGGTGGGGGTAGTATAGTGAGTGGTGGCGCGCGGTCGCGGCTGGTTGTGCTGCTTAGCTTTATAATTATCGCAAGCGGGGTCTTTGCGGGCCTTCTGGCCAGATATTACCTTGCGAGCCGGGCGCCGGCGCCGTCCCGGGCACTCTCCGAGGAGACCGGGGTTAATGGGGCGGGAGATTCACCTGGGGGAGAAGCGCCTCACGAGGGAACCGGGGAGGCGAGGGAGCCGAGTGTGATACCAAACCCCAACTTTACGCTGGAGGGGAGCACGATGTTGATCACGGGCCCCGGCGGCGACAGGGAGTGGGAACTCGAGGTCGGCGAGGTCCGTATTTCAGAGACGGATAACAAGGCCGAGCTTACCGGCGTTGAGGCGACAAGATTTCAGGGCGGGAAGATCGTTTTCAGGGTTAAGGCGGGGCGCGCGATCGTGGACTGGAAGACCAGAGACCTGGTTTTCCGGGGCGGGGTCGAGGTCTACGGTGGCGGCGGGGACCGCGCCGGAGCCGGCCCGGCACCGGTGCCGGTGCCGGCATTGGGGTTCAGGGCGGCGGAGGCCGAGTGGCACGCCGATTCGGAGAAACTGGCGGCCACAGGGGATGTTGAGTACTGGAACGGGGCTACCACGATATCAGGCAGGAGCCTCAGTGCGGATGCACGACTGCAGAGGGTACTGGTGGAGGGGCCTGCAAGGCTGGTTGTCAGAAGGTGATGGGGCAAGGTGATGGGGTTTTGATTCTCTTCATCAGCAACGGCCACGGCGAGGATTTGATCGGGGCGATAGTTGCCCATGAGCTACTGGAGCTGATGAGACAGGCGGATAGTAAGGCGGCCAGTGATGCGGCCGGCGTCTGCGCCCTTCCCCTTGTTGGCCTGGGGCGCCCTTACCGGGATGCAGGCATCCGGGTCCTGGGCGAGACCCGCGTCCTGCCGAGCGGTGGATTTGCAAAGCATGGGGTGAGCCTTTTCCTGCGCGACCTGGCGGCGGGCCTTCCTGGCCTGACTCTGGCCCAGATACGCACGATGCAGGGGGTCAGGAACCAAGTCAGGCTGGCGGTGTGCGTCGGGGATATCTACCCCGTTCTCATGGCAAGGTTGTTTCTGGGCAGCCCGATCCTGTTTCTTTCTACGGCGAAATCCGAGTATATTAGGGGCCATCTCGGCATCGAGAAACTGGTAATGCGGCGCACGTGTGAGCTTGTGCTTGCCCGCGATGAGGCCACGGCCATGGCTCTCAGGCGTTCAGGGGTTAGGGCCAGGTTTGTCGGGAATGTGATGATGGACAGCTTCAGCATAACGGGCGAGAATTTCGGTCTCTCTCTTGAGCGAAAGGTCGTCGGCATTATGCCAGGGTCCCGGGAAGAGGCATACGATAATATGGCCGCTATACTCAATGCCGTCGTAAGGCTGGATTACCTGAGCGGCGGGGCGCTTGATTTCCTTGCTGCTCTCGCGCCGAGCCTGGACGTGGAGAGACTTGGGAGAAGGGTAGATGCGTGCGGGTGGGAGTTTGTGAGCGCTCCGGTGCCCGCGGAGTCGGGTGTGGTAGGAGAGCTCCGCTGCCGCAGGCCGGGCAGATCTGGATCTGTATCCGGGTCTGTATGTGGATCCGGATTTGGATCTGGACATGGACCGGGTAGAGATGGAGATGAAGCTGGAGCCGGAGCTGGAGCTGGAGATAGAGATAGAGGTGGAGATAGGGCAGCCCGCGAGATCCGGGTGGTGGTGACACAGGGCAGGTTTGGAGATGTCCTAAACATCGCAAGTATTTTTATCGGCCTCGCAGGCACGGCGAATGAACAGGCGTGCGGGATGGGCAAGCCCGTCGTGGCCTTTGTGGGGCGCGGTCCCCAGTTTAACCGGAGGTTTGCGCTTGCGCAGAAGAGGCTCCTCGGCGATGCCCTTTCGATCGTTGAATCCGATCCTGATATCGTTGCCAGGGAGGTCCTGGCCATACTGAACGATACGTCGCGATATAATGCGGCAAGGAAAACGGGTGCCGAAAGGATGGGCGGGCCCGGTGGTGCCAGGCGGGTGGCCGGGCTTATCCGGAATTATCTAGAAAATGGGACATGGGGGGAATAACCTATGCGGAAAGGGTTTCAGACGCGGGGGGTGGGACTTATGCGCGAGGTGGAGTACATAAAACACATAAAAGTTGAGCGCATGATACCTGCGGGGCGCATAGGGTTAAGATGGCTGGTGTTGCTCGTCGTTTGGGTGGGATGCATGGGGGCCGTGGCCCCGGGGGCTTCGATCGCAGGACTGGGGCCGGCGTGGGGGCCCGGTGTGGCTTGGGCTGCCTCACAGGCGGATAGTGCCAAAGCCGCTCAACCGGTCGAGGTGACGGCGAGCGGCAGCATGGAGTATGATGCCCAAAAGAAGATAACCAGGGCTAGCGGCAACGTAATTGTAAAATACAAGACGTTTATATTATCCGGCGACTCCGTGGTATTTGAGGAGGGCCCGATGAAGGCCAGCATCCAGGGAAACGCTAGATTCCAGGATACGGCCCCGGAGTCTGGCGCTACGATGACGGCCCAGAATATTGTGGCCTTGCTCAAGGATAAAAGGGTGACAGCTATGGGCAGGGTGAATCTCAAGCGCGGGGAGATGCTCCTTACGGCAGATAAGGTCGATGGTTACCTTAATGAGGATAGGGCCGTTGCCGAGGGGAACGTGAGGATCGTGCAGGAGGATCTTGTAGCGACCGGGGATTTTGTTACATATCTGGATAAGGAGAAGAAGGCAGTTATCTCGGGTCACGCTCGCGTCGAGAGCGACGGCAGGGTGTTCACGGGCGGGAAGATAACGGTGCTCATGGACGAGAAGCGCGTTATCGGCAGCGAGGGGACGCGGCTTGTCATACCCGTGAAGGAAGAGTAGAAATCCAGGTAGAAATATGAAGCCGTAAGCTTTATTTACAAGCTTTATAAGGCGGCAAGCTTGCAGAAATATAAAGCAGCAGGCTTGAGGAAGGACACCGATGGGAATCATCGTTGAAAACCTCGTGAAAGTCTATGGCAGGAGGCGCGTGGTTGACGGCGTGAGCCTCGAGGTGAATGAGGGTGAGGTTGTCGGGCTCCTGGGCCCGAATGGCGCCGGCAAGACCACGACCTTCTATATGATTGTCGGCCTTGAGGCTGTTACAGGCGGGAGGATCCTGCTCGGGAAGCGCGACATTACGGGGCTGCCCATACACGTGCGGGCGAGGCTGGGCATCGGGTACCTGGCCCAGGAGCCGTCTATATTCCGGCGCCTCACGGTCGAACAGAACATCCTCGCTATTCTCGAGTTGATGGGCATGACACAAGAAGAGCGCCTCGAGCGCCTGGAGGAGCTCCTTGTCAAGCTGGATATTGTCCATCTACGGAAGCAGGCGGGCTACATGCTTTCAGGCGGGGAGAGGCGGCGCGTCGAGATTGCCAGGACCCTCGCGGCCTCGCCGTCTTTTATTCTTTTAGATGAGCCTTTCACGGGGGTGGACCCAATAGCGGTAGCTGATATCCAGGGCCTCATCGCCCGCTTCCGCGACGAGGGACTGGGCATTCTCATCACGGACCATAGCGTCCGTGAGACCCTTGCCATTGTAGATAGGGCGTATATTATGCACCAGGGAAGGATTCTGGTCTCGGGGGACGCAGGCATGGTTGCGCGTGACCCTATTGCGAGGAAATTCTACCTCGGGGAGAGGTTCAGCCTGTGAGAACGCTCAACCGTTACATACTTCGTGAACTGATCGAGCCATTTATCTTTGGGGTTGCGGCGTTTACGAGCATCTTCATCGCCGGCGACCTCCTCTTTTCCATTGCTCGGCTTCTCGCTGACGGGACGATAAGCGTGAACTGTGCCATCCAGCTTTTCGTCCTGGGGATACCGAGGATTGTTGTCATTACATTCCCTATGTCCGTGCTTCTCGGAACACTGTTATGCTTCGGGAGGCTTTCGGATTCCAGCGAGATCGTGGCGATGCGGGCCGCAGGTGTGAGCACGCGAAGCATCATCGCGCCGGCCATCTTGCTTGCCGTTGTGATGAGCCTCTTTACAGTCTTTTTGAATGAGACCATCGTGCCAGCGTCCAATCAGGCCTCCCAGGACATTCTCTGGAGTGTGACGAATCGGGGGAAGCCCCTTACGGAGAAGGATATCGTCATCAAGACGTTCAGGGACGGGCGGCTGGACAGGCTGGTGTATGCCGAGGAGTTTGACGCGGATAAGAAGGAGCTGACCAACGTCACGGTACAGGATTTCAGGAACGGCAAGCTTGTGCGGGTGACAAACGCTCCAAAGGCGATCTGGGACCGGAATAGATGGTGGTTTATGAACGGGGCCATGTATGACATCGTCGACGGGAACCGGATGGTCTCCGTTACGTTTAAGACTCATGAGAGCCTTATAGCTCAGGCGCCCGAAGAGATCGCCCGCAGGCAGAAGACCCCGCAGGAGATGGGGATAAGCGAGCTCAGGGCGTATATCAGGATGTTGCGGGAACAGGGCCAGAATGTTTCGGCACTCCTGGTGGAGCTCTACCTGAAGCTCGCCATTCCCTTCGCGAGCCTGGTATTCGCCCTGGTCGGTGCCCCTCTTGGGATACGGACGAGGAGATCGTCATCATCGCTTGGCTTTGGGACGAGTATAATCCTAATCTTTATATATTATGTTATAATGAGCATGGGGACAGCCTTCGGACAGCGCGGTAGTGTGCCACCGTTTATTGGCGCATGGTCGCAGAATTTTATTTTCGGAGGCATAGGCCTCTGGATGGTGCTGCGGAGCGACTAATAGCGGTAATAGCGGCTAATTGACGGTCCTGGCTGGCCTCGGGTGAGCATGGAGGTCGCCAGGCGAGCAGGCCGGGCTGGCAGGCAGGCCGATGGGCAAATTAGTACGCAGCCAGGCAGGCAGGTAGGTAAGCCCCCAGGCGGGGGCGGGCGGATGAGTGGAGTGGGAGTAGGAGTGGTTGTTGAATGTATGGACTGACGCTGGTCCTCGCCCTTATAATCACGGGCGGGGTCATAGCTTACGTAGGGGATCATATCGGACGAAAGGTCGGGCGTCGCAGGCTGAGCATGTTTGGTCTCCGCCCAAAGTATACCTCGATAATTATCACGATCATAACGGGTATCGCCGTTTCAACAACCACGCTCGTTGTGCTGAGCATCGCGTCCGAGGATGTAAGGACCGCGCTGTTTCACATGCACGAGATCCAGGCCGCGCTCGCCACATCCCAGAAAAACCTCGACCTCGCCGAACTGAGATTGAAGCAGCAGCAAAAGGAGCTCGATGAGAAGGCAAAGCTTGCAGATGAGCTGGCCGGGCGCATAAATACCCTCACCAGCAGGATAGACCAGCTCACGGCCGAGACCAAGGTGAAGGCCCAGGAGTTGAATGTCTTGACCGCGCGGAACGCCTCACTAAAGAATGAGCTCGAGGTCGTGATTCAAAAGAGGCGCCAGGCCGAGGCCGACCTCGCGGTCGTGCGGGGAGAGCTCGCCACGTTGAGACAGGAATACCAGCGGATAAGCCAGCAATACGAGGCTACAAGGGGACATTACGAGGAAGCCAAGGTAAAGCTTGCGAGCGCCAGCGAGGAAATCAGGCGGCTCGAGGAGCAGGAAGCCAGGCTCCAGCTGACCATAAAAGGGCTCGAGCAGGAGAAGAAACGGCTAGAGGACGAGACCCTGAGCCTTGAGACGCGGATCCAGGATCTTACCCAGGGTGCAAACGCCCTGTATTCCTACCTGCAAGGTATGTCCCATTACCTGCAGGGCCTTTCATTGAGCGACCTGACCTACAGGGCGGATGAGATTATTCTCTCCACCGTCATCCAGGGCGGCAGGCCACTGGATGAGGTGCAAAGCGACGTGGTTGCCTTCCTGGTCAAGGCCAACCAGCTGGCCCTCGAGAAGGGCGCGAAGATAGAGGGGAGCAATACCGACGCCATAATCTGGTTTTCGGATAACCTGCAGAATACTTATGAGCAGATTCGTGCGGCCAGGGGCAAGGTTGTCGTGAGGCTTGTATCAGCCACCAACGCCATGGTCGGGCAGCCGGTATACGCCTACCTGCAGGTATTTGAGAATAAGCGGATATTCCAGAAGGGCGAGGTCATAGCCAAGAAGACGATAGATGGATCGCTGGGGCCTGACAAGGTGGAGGACGAGATGATGTCGCTCCTGGTGGAGGTCAACGCGGTGGCGATCAAGAAAGGGATGGTGTCGGACGCCGAGGGTAGGGTCGGTAAGGTGGCGGATTACGCGCAATTCAGAGCCGCCAAGTCCGAGATACTCAACGCCAAGGGTCCTGTGGAGGTGTCGGCTGTGGCGGCCCAGGATACCTGGAACACAGAGGGCCCCCTCCAGGTGCAGCTTTACGTGTTGCCGGCCAGGGCGTCCAAGGCCGACGGCACCCAGCCGGGAGGGGTGGAGGCGCCTGGGAGAGCCGGTGGCCCGAGCCAGGCAGGTGGAAATGAGATTGGTAATGAGACTCGCAGTGGGAGCAGCGGGACAGGGACTGGTAAATAAATAGCCGCTGATTAAATGGCCACTAATGAGGGATCCGGGGACCGGGGAGGTACCCCGGTTTTTTAGTACCGGTTTTTGGTGCGCGCAAGATCGGCTGCACATTGCCCCCTTTCGACAATCGCATGGGGCGCCTCGCATCTCTTCTCTCCGCCCGGTGGACGCGGCCAGGGAGGTAGGCCGTTTCGCTGTGCGCTGATTTGGAGACTGCGGATGCGGCTTGACCGGTGTATAGCTATATGGCTTTATAATATAGCTCTATATAGCCGGTCTATGGTTAGCCGGTCCATGGCTGGTAAGTACCGGTAGCGAGCGAGCATGAATAAGGAATAACAAGATTATTCGTGAAAAGATGAATAAATACATAGTATATCCGGCTGGTGCGAGAAAAAGGCCTGGATGGCGGTGGTAAAAGGTTTTCTAGCACGTTGTAAACATCTTGTAAAAACCAAAAAACTCTGTTTTTATTGGAGGAATTTTGGCGTCTATGGAGAAATAGCGTAAAGAAGGCTTGTACTCCCAGGAATATTTGCCAGAAGTATATATGATATGCCGGGAGCATGATATACGGAGCCTGTACCCGTCCACGAGGCAGCGACCGGGAGGAGGTGAGATCCCCTAATTCGCAGAGGCCGCGTGGGCGTCCCGATAAAAGCGCTGAGACACGGGTGTGTGTAGCGAGGGAACCAGGAGGCTCGCTATGTCACCAGTGGACGCGCAGCTATTTTAGCGAGTATGCTTGAAAAGGGGGATTCAGGCGATGAGAAGGCATACGCATTTCATCCTCACTGCTGTCCTGGTGCTTGCCCTTGCAGCTCCAGCGATGGCGAGTCCGTTTGCGGATGTCCCAGCGTACCACTGGGCGTATGATGCGGTAAACCAGCTGGCTGCGTACGGCCTGATTCAGGGCTTCCCGGATGGGACGTTCAAGGGCGACCAGCCTATGACCCGGTATCAGATGGCCATGGTGGTGGCGAGGCTGCTCGTGCAGCTCGACTCGCAAATCAAGTCCGAGATAGAGTCGGCAAAGGCCAGCATGAAGGCTGAACAGCCGGCTGCGGAGGCCAGCGGCCAGCCCGTGCTCGAGAAGATCGTCGAGCAGAAGGTGCTCGATACGGCCCAGGCCAAGGCGCTCGCGGAGCGGGCTGACGCGGTCGAAGGACAGGTGAAGGAACTGGGCGCTCAGGTATCCACGCTGGGCTCGAAGCTCGATGAGGTTACATCCCAGGCTGGTGCCGCGGCCAAGGTAGATGAGCTCGCCGCGAAGGTTGAAGCGGGCCAGGCTGCTATGGATGAGAAGATCGACTCCATGGGCGCCAAGCTCGATGAGGTGGCCTCGAAGGTCGACGTGGTCGACGCGAAGGCTGATACCATAGATGCCAAGGTCGCAGTCGTCGACGATAAGGTGGCCGAGGTCGATGCTAAGGCCGAGGCGATCAAGAAGGCTGCCGAGGATAAGGCCCTCGAACTGATATCGATGATCGATGCCCTCAAGGATGAGTTCGCAAAGGAGCTAGATATCCTCGGCGTGCGCACGGGGGCCCTGGACGACCAGCTCGCACAGGTCAACGCCAGGATCGCCGGTCTTGAGTCCAGGGTCGCGGAGATCGATGCGAAGCTCGCCGAGGTTGATGCCAAGGTCGGCGAGGTCGCAGGCCAGGTTGCTGAGGTCGGCACGAAGCTCGACAGCCACATCGCCGGCCACGAGAAGGTTACCATCTCGGGGAGCAGCGAGTTGAAGTATGTGAATGTCACGGTCACCGGCAATAAGGCAGTTGCATGGGAGGATCCCAACGATATCTTCGCCGATGATGCGGCGGACATTCACCCCGCCGATGCGGGCAAGTTCGAGTCGAAGGCGTACAACCAGCTCAATCTCAATCTCAAGGCCAACAGCGCGCGCGGCGTCTCCGTGGACGCATCGGTATCCGTGGAGAACCAATTCACGAACGTTTTTGAGCTCGCTGATTTCACCCTCGATGTGAAGACTCCGGACGTCGTCCGCCATATCTACGTGGGCGACGTGAAGCTTCCCGAGGGGACCTTCACGCCTTACACCCTTACCGGCGACCAGCTCGTCGATGAGGACGGCGAGGCCAAGTACAACGGCGCCTATGCGGAGCTTGCATATGGCGGCCTGACCTCGACGATCCTGGCCCTGAGGCTGCAGGCGGCGGATCCGGGAGATAATACTGATCCTAATAATCCGGTCCCTGGTAAATATGATCGCTATGCGATTGCCGCCGATGCGAAGATTGCGCTCAACCCGAGCCTCAAGGTCGGCGCAACTTACGTGAAGGCGTTTGATGATGAACGCGCGGTGGAATTCGCTGTTCGCCCGGAGCTGGAGCTCCAGAGCGACGCGGTCGGCAGCGTGAACGCCCAGTTGACTCTTGCCCCGGGCTGGACTGTTGCGACCGAGGTCGCCAAGCGGACCCAGAGCAAGGACGAGAATGGTTCGGTCAAGGAAGTCACCGGTAGCGCCCTCGTCCTGGATGCGACGGGCAAGGTCGGCCCGGTCGAGCTCACCGCAGGCATCAAGCGCGTCGAGGATGAGTTCGCGCCCCTGGATGGCTTCGCGCTGATCAACACCGATCCGGACAACGGCGGTATCGAGACCAACGTAAAGAGTTACAGCCTCGGCGCGAAGCTGCCCATCGATGCCTTCGGCGGGAAGCTGACCCTGGCCGGCGGCTACAAGCTCTCGGGTAATGCCAGTGCAGATGGGGACTGGAATACGGCGAAGAGCAGCAACAAGACAGGCAGCGTCGAGTACGCGACGAAGTTCGCGGGCCTGGATGTGACGGCCAAGGCCGGTGTCGACAGCACCTACTACGAGATCGATGAGACGTATGATCCCAAGACGGACGTCTTCAAACTCAACACGGGTGTGGAGGTTGGACTCGCGCCCTTCAAGCTGACCTACGATGTGACCAACGCCAAGATCAACCCGAGCGAGGCGGGCACCGAGGACTTCTACCGCGAGGTGGCCCTTGGCCTCGAGGCCAGCCACAAGGTAGGCGAGAATGTCACGCTCACTGCGGGATATGACTATGACAAGCGGGAGAAGAAGATTTCCGGTAAGGACTATCTTGTCGCCCCCGATGTTGACGATCCCGCAGCCGAGAAAGAGGAGTCAACCTTCAAGGCCGGCGTGGACGTGGCGTTCAACCTCAACGCCAACATCAAGGTCGGCGGCGGCTACAACTACGAGGTCACCAACGACCTGTTGAACGACTTCCGCAAGGTCTACAAGAGCATCCTGAAGGGCAACTTCGAGGGCAAGCTGAGCGAGAAGGCCACCCTGTCGGGCGATGTGGGGATCTACAAGCTCGATAGGCAGGATTCGGCCGATAAGAATTCTGATATCGACGTGGCGTTAATGGGATACGTCCCGATGACGAACGTGATCGGGAACCTCAACTACAGCTATGCTCTGACTTCCAATACGACGCTGAACCTGGGCTACGGTGTCGTGAAGTCGGATTGCAATACCGATGATCCTGACGACACGACCAAGGACTACACGGCGACCACGCTCAGCGCAGGCCTGAAGGTGACCTTCTAGGCGCCTTGCTTGCCTTGTGCGCTACGATGTAGTATGATCGACCCCGGGGGGTATCATCCCATCCCCCGGGGTCTTCATCATCGCCCCGCCTGGAGAGGTGTTGATGTAGTGCTAGAGCCTACTAAGGTTATCTCGATCGACCCGGGCCGCGAGAAGTGTGGTGTGGCCGTCGTCTCCTCTGAAGGTGAGACCATCTTGAAGACCATCGTCCCTGCCGGGCGCCTGCTGGATACGGTGCGGGACCTCGTTGCACGCCACGGCGTATCGACGATCGTGATAGGTGACCGGACGGGGTCGAGGGAGCTTGTTCGCGCCATACGGGAAATGCTGGGCACCGGGGGCACAGGCAACGGAGGCGCTGGCTCACGGGCTGATAAGGCTACCACGGCTACCGGGGCCTTGCACGCCGGTCGTGATATCGAGGTCGTGCTGGTAGACGAGCACGAGTCCAGCATGGAGGCTCGTCACCGGTACCTCCGTGATCATCCCGGGCGGGGCCTCGAACGACTGTTGCCCGTTTCCATGCGTGTCCCACGAGAGCCATATGACGATTACGTCGCCGTGATCCTCGCCGAGAGATATTTCGGCAAGATACGGTAAGCACTTGACCATCACCCGTAGCCCACCCGGTCACATTTTTACCGGCCACCTGGTAACGTTCTTACCAGCCTGCCCGAGTCGCCCCCATGGGTGGTAAACATTTTGCCGCCCCACGCGCCGGGCTGGCGAGATTTTTTCCACTTCGCTCACCAGAGTGGTAACCTGTCTGCCACCTGAGCGTTGAGCTGGAAAGTATCTTTCCACTTCCTATGCCGGGGTGGTAAGTATTCTTCCACTTTTCACGCTGAAGTGGTAAGCTAATTACCACCCATTCGTCGAACTGGCAAGTATCTTACCACTCCGCGCGCCAGGCTGGCAAGTTAGTTACCACCTGCTTGCTGCACTGGAAAGTATCTTGCCACTTAGCCCGATGAGATGGCAAGTTATTTATCACCTCGACGTCTATCCTGGTAACTTTCTTACCACCCAACTGTGACCCATCGATGATGGTGGTAAGAATCTTACCACCCTGCGCCGTAAAGGTGGCAACCTGCTTACCACCTCGCCTGCACGACATGGCAATTTTCTTGCCGGTCGACCCCGATTCCGATCAAGGGCCGGGGTGGTCATACAGAAGTCATACAGAAGGATGGCTATATAGAAAATTGTATACATCCTGAGATTGAAGAATTTGACACCCGAAATTCTCCGATTTAGAAAAGGATTTTGTTGAGGATTGGAGAAATATATAACGAGGATAGAAGACATATTCCAAATATTCCAGGCATGAGGTATGGAGCATTATATATTATTGTATCCCGGGCTGGGTATGTATCCAGGACTAGGTGCCGGGAACTGGATCGCCAGCAATGCACCAGCGATGTTTTAACGCTTTATGGATGTTGACTGGTTATGGGTACTGAGTGGGAAGGCGATAAAATGAGCAGGCACGGATGGTTTTTCGCCCCTATGGCAGGATCCACGGTTTTGCTTTTTATCTTCATACTTTTCATCCCGGCGGCGGTCGTTTTTGCGAATCCCTTTACACCGCTCCCGGCCGGGCACTGGAGTTATAGCGCCGTGGCTGAATTCGCAAAGGCCGGGCTGGTCGACGGTTATTCAAAGTCTGCCTTTACGGATGGCACCGCCATAACCCGCTATGAGATGGGTTGGATCGTGGCTAGGCTGTCGGCCAAGGTCAATGACCAGGCGTCCGGCGTTGTGCTCACAGCCTATCAGCGTAATTTACTGAAGCGCCTCCAGGCGGAATTTGCCGGTGAACTCGCCATGATAGCCTCGCAGGGCGGCCAGACAGGTTCCCAGGCGTGGTCGCCTTCAGACCTCCAGGTCGCGCAGTTGATTTTACGCGATGAGCAGTCAGGCCTCCCCGCGAAGCAGGGCACGGGGCAGGCGTTTTGGGATTCAAGATCCGCTCCTGCTATCCCCCCTGCTAACCCCTTTGAGGCCATCGGAGGCTCAAGCGGGATCAGGCTTTCGGATATCCTCAAGGCAGGTGTGCAGGCTGGAAACGAACATAAGGGGTCAAACCCGGGCAAGGCGGATAATTGTGCGGGTAATTCCGGGGAAGCGCCGCTCCCGCTTGTTATCCCTATTACATTTGAGAACGGGTCCCAGGCTGAAATCCTCATAGGGGATACGGGGCCTGCCGACCCGATTTCCAGGGCAGCCCGCGGCGAAACCGAGGAGAAGGATGTCGTGGCGTCTGTAGGCATGCAGTATGCCCTGACGAAACTGGCAAGAGTCCGCGCAGGTTACGAGATCGCCAGCCTCGATGATAAGGAGGCAAAAGAGACCGGTCAGAGCACCAGGCGAGCGACGGCGTCAGTTGGCGTGGACTACGATGTTATTATCTCCGATGCCGCCCGCCTTAAAGCAGGGTACAGCTACGCCCGGATGACCGATCTCGCGAGCAGCGGGGATGGCGACAAGAAGGCCGGTCTCATATTCGACTTGCTTGACCCCTCAGCCATGGAGAAGATAGGCGAGGGGCAACGAACGACGGCCAGCGTGGGGCTGGGGTATAGTCTCAGCGGAACCACCTCGCTCACGCTGGGCTACAGCCTTATTGATTTTACGGAATCCGGCGCCGTCGAGGGGGACCATAAGCGATCCAACGTTGCGAGTGCGGAGCTCAGTATAAAGTTTTGAATACCCCGGGCGCGCTGCCGCAGCGCCGCAATGATGTATATCACGATGATAACAATCTAACCGCGATGAGATGTCGCCACAATGGGATATCGGCTGAAATGATATTGGCTGAGAGATACCGGCTGAAATGGTATCGGCTGATTGAGATGCTGCGAAAGATTTCGGGGTTTACTGTGATTCGCCGTTGAGGAGTGAGGATCTACAACTTTATGGGCAGCCCGGCAGGTGCATAAATACCATGACCCCTTCGAAGGTTTTATATAGGGCGTAATGGGTATCTGGCGTAGTGGCTGTCTATATATAGTAGTTTATATAGGGCGCAATGAGTATTTTCTTTCTATAGTAGTGGCGGGTATCTATACGAGTAGTGGTTATCTATATCCGGAAGAGGGGGCGCTGAAGTGAGTAATCCAGTCGAGAGAGCCTCCCGGGTGACGGGACCCCAGGTGGCGAAGGTATTTATTCTGGGCCTTTTGCTTGCAGGCCTGTCATTGGGGATTTTTTCACTTGGGACCGGGGCGCAGGGTGCCGGGACGGTCACGGACAAGCTCCGGCAGGTCGAAGTATACCTCTATGGCAGGGAGCAGGCGGGTGCCTTACTTGAGCGAATCACCCAGGTCGAGAAGGATATATTCGGGGCCCCTCAGCAGGGTTCGGTTATTGAACGCGTTGAGAGGGCAGCCGATTTCGCAGGCGATACTCCACTCGCCGGTCCGTCCCTTCTTTTCAAGCTTAAGGCCGTTGAATGGAGTATCTTGAGGACGCAGGGCAGCGAGCCCCTCATGGCGAAGATCGACAAGCTCGAGAAGCTGGTGACGGGCAAGACCGGCCAGGGATCGGTCGCGGCCAGGGTTGATGCGCTCGTGAAATTATGCATCCCGGGCGGGGCCGTCCAGGCGCGTACTGTAGTGGTGCCGGCCGGGACGGCGATGCGGATAAAGTTCTTAAGCGGCGTCAATTCCGGGACAGCCAAGAAGGGCGATAAGGTCGAATTTGAGGTTGTACGGGATGTGATCATCGGGACGGAGTTGATCGTGCCGCGAGGCACGCGCGGCGTCGCGACCGTCAGCAGCGTAACACCTGCAGGCAAGCTTGGGCGGGATGGGAAGCTCGAGCTTGAAATCAAAGAGGTAAAGGCTATAGACGGCAGCGTTTTGCTGCTCGGCCTCGACGAGAAAACCAGCAAGCTTAATGAATCGCTCCAGCTGGCGGTCGGCGCGAGTGTGGCGGGCTATATAATCTTCGGGCCCATCGGGGTGCTGGGGGGCCTTTTCATCCAGGGTAAGGACGCTGACATCCCGGCGGGCACCGAGATGTACGTGGCCACGTCAAAGGATGCCCAGGTGCTGGGGTTGAGCTTCCCGGGTACCGATGCAGGTGATACGTCATCGCCAAGCCTGCCGGCTGTGCGGATTACCCCCTCTACCTGAGTTGGAACTTGAATTCAGTTTAAGTGAGTGTGCATCCCAGCCTGCCTATTTTAACTCGAGGCCGCTTCGAGCGGCACCACAGGCGATGGAAATGTCGCTTGGGAATAACTGGACAATTTTCAGGTTGATAGAGGGCGGCTGGCGCGTCGGGGTGGGATGTGAGACATGAGGCGCGCAACTGAGGTGGGCAACGACAGCTAAGGCGCGCAACGTGTGATTTGCGCAATGTGGCGCGACGTGATATAACGAGCGGGGGCCACGAGCGGGGGTCGCGAGGGGGCCCCCTTCCAGTTTTTATTTTGGAGGAGATATTCGGGGAGATGTAATGGAGGAAGGAAGGTCTGGCGCGTCGAATAACATTGAGGGAACGGTAAAATGGGGTGGTAAGATGCGTTCCGTCGTCGTTCTGGCTGTCATGGTCGTAATTGTTGTATTCGGCGCGGCGGTCCAAGGTTCCGGCGCGTCTCCCCAACCTATCACCATCGAAGCCCAGAATTTTGAGTACGAGGCTGACGGCATGGTTGTCATAGCGACCGGCAGCGTAAGGGCGACGCGCGGCGACTTCGTCCTCACAGCGGACCACGTTGAAGCTGATCTCCGGAGCGAGACGATTGTGGCTACCGGCAACGTGAAGATCCGGCGAGGCTCTTACGAGGCTCAGGGCGATACCCTGCATTACGATTTCAAGCGGGATTTAAGCGAGATCGGGGGCGCAAGCGGCAAGGTTGGAGAGGCCTTGGTTAAGGGGCGAACCCTTCGTGCGGAGCCTGGGAAGCTCACCCTGGACGACGGGCAGGTGACGAAGTGCAACCTGCCTGAACCATGCTGGCATATAGGCATGCGCCGCGTGGTGATATATCCGGGGGAGAAAATCGTGGCCGATGGTGCAGTGCTGTGGATCGGAAGGCATCAGGTCGTACCGTTCCCCCGGCTTGTGCTGCCGCTCCGGCGTAAGGGCGATACCGAGACAGTCCTCTGGGGCGAGGATATGCCTGTGCCAAGAGCCGGCTACAATAAGGACGATGGCTTCTTTGTAGGGGTGACTTATAAATATCCTACGCTTGATGATGGGAAGATGACATACGACGTTGCCTACCTGTCGAAAAAGGGCTATCAGGGCTCGGTGAGCTATAAGAGGGATATGGGCCAGAATCTTGACTTGAAGCTCTCGCTGGTTCACCAGACGTGGAAGGGTACCGGCGGCGGGGTAGAGCTGGACGCCTCGCTCCCCGGTTATTCCATCGAGGCCAGATTGAAGAGGGAGTTTACCTCCGACGGGACCCTGGATTCGATTCCATCGCTGAGGTTGCGTGTTGCCCCGGTGGCGGTCGGTGGTTTGAATTTGACACTCTCAGGGACGGCAGGCTTCGGCCAGTTTTGGGAGGAGGTAACAGGCTCGCGGGGGACGAGGGTCGACTTCTCGGTCTTGCTCCGGGAAAGGGAGCCCGTGAACCTGGGCCATGGATTTCAGGGGCACTTCTCGGCTGGCCTTGGGGATTCGAGGTATAGCACGGGGGATGTGATGCGGACGGTCGATGCGACGGTCGGCGTGGCCCGCCCATTCAAAATGGGTTCCATCGGCGTAGGCTATCACAGGCTGTGGGTCACCGGGAAGACCCCGTTTGAATTCGATGCCGTCGAGGGCGTGGACGAGATCACGGGCAATGCCACGCTGAGGGTAGGGGCCGGGCCGAACCCATGGGATAAGTGGGAGCTGGGCGTCTCGGCAAACTACGACCTGGCGGCCGGGGATTTTTCCGACGTGGACTGGACCTTGACACGTCACATGCATTGCTTCGAGGTTAGCGCCAGGTGGCGGGAGAAGCGTGAGGAGTTTGGCCTTGACATCAGGTTGATACGGTAAGACAATAATAGGACATGCAAGATTAAGGAACGAATTGGGACCGATCGAATCAATTGTAGATTGAACTAATCGTAGAGAGGATGGCTGCGCGAGTGCGGATGTTGGTTACCGGCGGGGCCGGGTATATTGGGAGCCACGTTGTAAAGGAGCTTACGATTGCAGGACACGATGTTGTTGTCTATGATAACCTCTCAAAGGGACATCGCGAGGCGGTCCGCGGCGGGACGTTCATCCACGGGGATCTTGCTGACAAGGGTCTCCTGAGGGAGACCATGCGCGCCCATGGTGTGGATGTCGTGGTTCACCTCGCGGCGGACACTTCGGTCGCAGAGTCTATGTCGAATCCGGCTGTTTACTACCAGAATAACGTGGTGAACGGCCTGACGCTGCTCGATACCATGCTTGAGTGCGGCGTAAAGAGGATAGTATTCTCATCGAGCGCGGCTGTATATGGGGAGCCGGAGAAGGTTCCCATTACAGAGGATGCCTCCAAGCGGCCGACAAACGTATACGGCGAGACCAAGTTGGTGTTTGAGGGCATTTTGGCCGCATACGACCGCGCATACGGTTTAAAATATATCTCACTTAGGTATTTTAACGCGGCTGGAGCCGATGAGTCAGGCGAGATCGGCGAGGATCACAACCCCGAGACGCAGCTCATCCCCATCGTGCTCCAGACGGCGCTGGGTCAGCGGCCGTATCTCGAAATCTATGGTACTGACTACCCCACGAGGGATGGCACGTGCATCCGCGATTATATTCACGTGAGCGACCTGGCCGTGGCGCACATCCTCGCCGCCGAGGCCTTGATGAACGGCGTGCCGTCCAACGTCTACAACCTGGGGAACGAGTCGGGGCACTCGGTGCGGGAGGTCGTAAGCGTTGCGGAGAAGGTGGTCGGCCACAAGATACCGGTGAGGGAGGCGGGGCGGCGCCCGGGCGACCCGGCCGTCCTCGTGGCGAGTTCCGAGAAGATCAGGCGGGACCTTGGATGGCGCCCGCGCTACGCAAACCTGGAGGATATAGTTGCATCCGCCTGGAAGTGGCATAGCCGGCATCCTCGGGGTTACGAAGCAGGGTAGATCGAGGCGAGATAGATAGATCGAGATAGATGGATCGAGACGGTAGATTGGGACGGTAGATCGAGACGAGATAGATGACGAAATAGATGATGGCAGATGAGGGATTGATGACCCGCCACCCCAGTGTGAGCGTAGTGATAGCCACCTACAACAGGCGTCATATACTGGAGAAGGTTCTGCGTGCCCTTGCGAACCAAACGTGCCCGAGGGACCGTTATGAGGTGATTGTGGTGGATGATGGCTCCACCGACGATACCGGGTCCATGGTATCGTCTATGATGCAGGCGTATCCGAATATAAGGTATGAGCGCATCCCTCACAGTGGGGCCGCCGCGGCGCGAAACGCAGGGCTGCGTCTCGCCAGGGGCGAGCTCATAATATTTGTCGATAGTGACCTGATAGTGCTCGAAGATTTCATAGAAGCCCACCTGCGGGAGCACACCGGGCGGGCGGGGTTGATCGTCCATGGTCCCGTGATTCACACGCCAGACCCTGATAATCTGTCAGGGGCGCGCCCGAAGCTCGCAGATATCTCCCATGCGTTTTTTGCCACGGGGAATGTCTCTGTTTCGAGGGCGGCGCTCTTCGAGGCGGGGCTCTTTGATGAGTCCTTTACGGAATACGGGTGGGAAGACCTGGAGCTCGGCCAGCGCCTGAGGAGGCTCGGTCTCAAGGTGCTGCGCTCCAATGGGCCAAGGGGGTACCACATCAAGAAATCGTTCAGCGTAGCGGATCTCCCGGGGACTCTTGACAGGGAGAGGCAGCGCGGACGCATGGCGCTGGTCTATTATCGTAAGTGGCCGATCTTCAAGGTGCGGATGGAGATACTCCTGACGCCGGCATTTTTTGGGCTGGTGAACCTGCTTTGCCTTGGAAATTGGCCCTCACGGCCGGGCACCGTACGTTTTCTGAGGTGGCTCGAAGGGAGAGGACATAGGACCATAGTGGCCTTTCTTGTGAAGATCATGATGTACAAGGTTTATGCGGAGGGGATGAAAGAGGGTCTCATGGCTAATCATATAATCTGAATCATGAGCCCAACTCCGGTAAGGCCAATCAGTATAATGTATATTCTCCCCTTTGCGGGCATCGGCGGGACGGAAAGACACGTCTTGGCCCTGGTGCGAAATCTCAAGCAAAGGCACAGGTTATGCGTCTTGAGCCCACGCGGCCCCGGGGCGGACATGTTCCGGAGCGAGGGCGTGGGGTTCTACGAGATAATGGCCCTCGAATTTGATAGAAATTTTTTTGCCGCTGTCGCTTCACTGCGCTCGAGGCTGGATCAGGCTATCCGCGAGAGCGGGGTCTCTTTGATTCACGTACATGCAAATATAGGGCTCGCCTTGCTGTCGAGGCTGATGACGAGGCGCCATCGCCCGGCGGGGCATCGTCTCCCCCTGGTATTCACGGCGCATGGTGCTCATGAAGCGTCCGCGACCTTGGAATACTATATCGACTGCCGGCTAGCCAATCGCGTTGCCGATGCGGTGATCTGCGTGTCGGGTGCCGAGGCGGCTAGATTTCGGGACCTGGGGATCATACCATCCAAGCTTCATTTGATTTATAACGGGATCGACGAGCCGCGATGGAACCTGAGCGCGGGCCAGCTCCGGTCTAGATACGGGATTGCCCGGGAGGCCGTGGTGATCGGGACGGTGGCCAGGCTCGAGAGAGTGAAGGGCGTTGACCTGCTCTTGCGCGCCTTTGCGGAGGCAGCCGGGGATACCGTGTATGGGCATAGGAATATTGTTCTCGCCATTATAGGATCTGGAAGCGAGGAATGCGAGCTCAGGGCCCTTGCCAGGGCCCTTGGCGTGGCTGACAGGGTTCTATTCATGGGGATGATCCCCGAGGCGTCCGCTTGCCTTCCCATGTTTGATATTTTTGTTGTTCCTTCGCGTCACGAAGCTTTCCCGCTTGCCTGCCTCGAGGCGATGGCGGCAGGTAAGGCCGTTATCGCGACGCGAGTCGGTGGCATCCCCGAGGCCGTCGTTGACGGGGAGACGGGGATCCTGGTTGAGAGTGAGGATGTACCGGGCCTTGCGCGCGCCCTGAGGGGGCTCGTGGCGGACCCGGATAGGCGGCGTGCCCTGGGGGCGGCAGGGCGCGCGAGGTACGAGAAGATGTTCAGGGGCAGCGACATGGCCGCCAGGACTGAGGGGGTATACTTCCACGTTCTCGCGGGAAGGGACAGCGGTAAGGGGGAGCCTGCCGGGGAAAGGTCGGGGAAGGATCCGGGAGACCGGAAGATCGAGTTACCGGGAGAACCGGAGATCGGAAGATATGTGACTACGTGAGGGTATGGGAGCAGTATGAAAGCGGGAAATCCGGGAGGGAATTTGGAGGCGGGGTTTACATGGGCTGGCCTCGCAGGGTGGTTCTTGATGTTTGCCGGCATTCCACTTGGGAATGTCGTGCCCGGGCTGGTCTTTCTCCTTGTGGACGGGGTCATAAGGGCGTTCAAGGCGCGTGGCCATGCCCGGGAGGACCGCAGGCACGCCGGGGAGAAGCGCACGGCCGGGACTGGCACCAGAGCTGGGACGAGAGACTGCGCCAGGATGCTGGCGACCGCGATCTGGGCCTTCGGCGGCCTGGGGTTGGTGAGCGTGCTCTGGTCCCTCAACAAGGCAGGAACGGCCGGCTACTCTGTGACGCTCTTTCTTGTCATACTCCTGAGTTGTTTTGGCGCCAGAAGACTCATACAGAATGAGAGGCTTCTCTTGGGTTTCTTTTTTCCAGTGCTCGTGGCTGGCACCTTTGTGACATCGATTTATGCTCTCGTGGATTATTTCATGAAGGGAGGCGGCAGGGCGGATACCCTGGGGACCCAATGTAACGGCCTTGGGACCGTCCTTATCCTGTCAGTCGCCCTATCCCTCGGATATATAGATCGAGTTCGCGGCAGGTGGCTGCTGGCCAGAGTTCCGCTGGTAGCCGTATCTGTTGCGGCCCTTCTGGCGAGCATGTCCAGGGGCGCATGGGTAGGTTTTACAGTCATGGGGTTTATATATGCCACCAGGACCCGGCGGGCGCTGGCCTGGGTCCTGGTGATCGCCTTCCTCACGGTGGCAGTGATTTACGCCACCCCGCCGCTCAAGGCGAGATTCCTCACGATATGGGATATGAGCTTCAATGGGGCCAACCATGACCGGCTCGAGCTCTGGACCGTGACCCTGAAGATGATCGAAAGACACCCCTTGCTCGGCGTCGGGGTCGGGGCTTATAGGGGCGTTTACCCGGCTTTCAAGGGGCTCGTTGGGGGGCAGGAGGATCTTGCATCCGCCCACAACATCTTCCTCCAGGTGCTGGCCGAGTCGGGCATATTAGGTCTCATCCTTTTCATTTATGTCTTATACCTCCTGGGGCGTGCAGGCGTGGCGCTGCTCAGGACGGGCGACCTCCTATTTCGGGGGCTCTTCGCGGCCCTCGCTGGTACCCTTGTACATCAGCTTGTCGATACCACTGTATATTGGGCCGACATCGGCGGGGGATTTTGGCTTGTCGTAGGCCTCATTTTAAGTTACTATGAATCGAGTTGCCGTGGCATGCCGCAGAAGGAGGGCACCGGCCTCCAACCTCCTGCGCCCACTCCGGGCCGCAAGCGCGAGAAGGGGCTTTACCGGGGTGAGGTCTACCAGGACCACCGGGGCCAGGTCTATGGCCGGGATAAGGGCCGGGGTCAGAGCCAGGGCGAGACTGGAGCCGAGGCGCGAGTATCGCTCTCTGTGGTTATAACGACCTAATGGTAAGCTTCCTTTGCGCGCACCCCGATGTCAGCGGGGTAGCCGGCAAGTTGCTAAACCCTGATCTTTCGCTCCAGAAGATCAGGACCTCCATCATCGGCCTTTGGCCGAGGAACTATAATCGCGTTTTCCCGGTCAAGTTCGTGGGGAGCGGATTTCATATGGCCAGGGCATCGGCCTTCAAGGATGTTGGCCTCTTTGATGAGAACTATTATTTCTACAATGAGGATCTCGACTGGATCGAGCGCGCCAATCGGAGGGGCCACAAGTTCATGTTCTTGCCAGGCGCTCGCGTGATCCACTATTCGGGTCAGGGTTCGAGGCAAAACTGGCCCGCTATCGAGCGCGAGCTTTACAGGAGCAATATTTATTATTATCGCAAGTTCTACGGCCCTATCATAACCTTCCTGGCGCTCACTTGCATGAAGATGGAGATATGGATGAAGGTCCGGAGCCTGCGGGCGAAGCTGGTGAGGGCTCAGAGGTCTCAAGCGCCAGCGGCCTCTGGGCCAGGGGGTGCCAGGCGAGGGAGCGAAGTGGAGGATATCAAGCTCGCTATCGAGAATCTGAGACGCGCGTATGATGCCATGATTTACGAATATAACCACGGCAGGTTCCTTGAAACCGTTGACGTGAGACGTGGTATGTGATACCATGTTTGGCAGGGTAGCAGGATGTCCGCAAGTTATAAGGGGGCTTGAGAAGCTATGACTTCTTCGTGCAGCGCTGGTATGAGGCGTCTCTTTACATCCGAATCCGTCACGGAGGGTCATCCTGATAAAATTTGTGACCAGATCTCTGATGCGGTGCTGGATGCGATTCTGGCTCAAGATCCGCAAGGCAGGGTGGCGTGCGAGACAGCTGTAACAACTGGCCTTGTGGTCGTGCTTGGAGAGATTTCAACAGAATGTTACGTGGATATCCCGAGGATTGCCAGGGAAACGATAAGGGAGATAGGATATACCAGGGCCAAATATGGCTTTGACTGTGACACATGCGCCGTGATAACCTCCATCGATGAACAATCGCCGGATATCGCCATGGGGGTAAACGAGTCCCTTGAGGTCCGGCAGGTCAAGGCCTCGGGGACCATAAACGGCTTCGAGAAGCTCGGCGCCGGGGACCAGGGTATGATGTATGGTTTCGCAACGAGAGAGACGCCCGAGCTCATGCCCCTTCCTATAACCCTTGCGCACAAGCTAGCGAAAAGGCTTGCCTATGTGCGAAAGAATCATATTATCCCATACTTGAGGCCCGACGGGAAGACTCAGGTCACCATCGAATATGAAGGAGATAAACCCCTGCGGGCCGACTCGGTGGTTGTTTCGAGCCAGCATGACCCGAATGTCGATTATGAGACCCTTAGAAATGACATTATTGAGATGGTAGTGAGAGAGGTTGTACCGCGCGAGTATATAGATGAGAACACCCGTTTTTATGTGAATCCGACAGGACGGTTTGTGGTTGGGGGCCCTCAGGGAGACTCGGGCCTCACCGGGAGGAAGATTATCGTAGATACATACGGTGGGAGCGCGCGCCACGGCGGCGGTGCGTTCTCAGGTAAAGATCCGACAAAGGTCGACAGGTCGGGGTCGTATGCGGCGCGCTATGTCGCGAAGAACATCGTGGCCGCGGGCCTTGCAGACAAGTGCGAGGTTCAAATCGCCTACGTTATAGGGGTTGCGAGGCCGGTATCGATCTCTATCGATACGTTCGGGACGGGTAAGATACCCGACGGGGAGATTTCCAGCCTCGTCAAGAAGCACTTTGACCTGAGGCCTGCCGCGATCATCGAGACCTTGAACCTCAGGAGGCCTATTTACAAGCAGGTTGCGGCATATGGACATTTCGGAAGGCCAGACCTTGACCTCCCCTGGGAGAGAACGGACATGGTCGACATCTTGAGACGAGCCTGAGAGCCTGAGGCTCGAAAGCCCGGAATGACAGGAAGAAGAGGGATGAGCAGCTTTTTAACATGCAAGGGGCATAATAACTAGAGGAATTTGCGAATCCATGTAGAAAAGTAGTAGTTGGTTGTGCGAGCGTCAGGGGAGGAGGACTTAGCAGGTGATTAATGTAGCAATCGTGGGCTGCGGCAATTGGGGTAAGAATTATGTTCGTAATTTCAGGGAAATCCCGGACGCCAGGTTGCTCGTGTGTTGTGATAAGGATGAGGCAAGGCTCAAGGCTATTAAGGAACGTTACCCGTTCGTTCGGGTTACCAGGAATTTTAACGAGGTGGCAAACAACCCCAAGGTCGATGCCGTCGTGATTGCTACTCCGCCGGTGACCCACTATCCTATCGCGAGGACCTGCCTTTTGCGAGGAAAGCATGTTCTAATCGAGAAGCCTTTTACTGTGTCGACTGAGGAGGCCGACCAGCTCGTGAATCTGGCCGAAAAGGGCAAACGGGTCCTCATGGTGGGGCATATCCTGGATTATCATCCTGCCTTGAGGCAACTGAAGGAATATATCCAGTCCGGTGAATTGGGGAGGATTTATTACATCTACGCCAACAGGACAAGCCTCGGGATCGTGCGCGATGATGTGAGCGTGATGTGGGACAAGGCGCCGCATGATATTGCCAGTTTGCTCTATCTACTGGATGATGAGCCTGTATATGTTGCGGCCAAGGGTCAGGCGTTCATCAACTCAGGTATCGAGGATGTGATCTTCATGACCCTCAAGTTCCGGAACGACATCATCGCCAATATCCACGTGAGCTGGCTCGATCCATGCAAGGTGAGCAAGACGACCATAATAGGCGAGAAGAAGATGGTTGTCTTCGATGACGCCGAGGCCCTTGAGAAGATCAGGATATACAATAAGGGTGTAAACAGGAAAAACGGGAATGGGAACGGGAATGGAAATGAAAACGGGCTTGCCGGCGCGGTTAACGGGAACTACAGTAATGGTAACGGCGTGCACCCCGACGGTTTGAATGGCTTCCCCGAATTCCAATATACTTACAGTTACGGCGACGTTTATATCCCCAAGATCAAGATGAGCGAACCTTTAAAGAACCAGTGCCTGCACTTCCTGGAGTGCATAAGGGAACAGAAGAGGCCGATGACGGATGGAATCAATGGCCTAACGGTGGTTAAGGTCCTCGAGAGGGCGGAGGATTCGCTAAGGTCGAACGGTGAGTATGTAGCCATCGAGGGGACGGGCTACGGCCTCCATTCTATGCAGAAAGCCAGCTTCGTGGCGCGGGCCAGGTCCCTATGGAGGGGCTTCAGGCTCGAGAAGATATTCTAGCGAGGGTGGATATATCCGGTCCGCTTGAGCGGGAGCGAGGATCATGGAGCGTATCAGGGTTCTGATTGTCGACGACCATGAGCTTTTACGCGAGATGATCCGCGGCATCGTCGAGAAGGAGGCGGATATGGTTGTCGCGGGCCAGGCTTCGACGTGACGAGCATCCTGCATAAGCTTCGCGCGGATCGGCACGCAGGTGGTGATATTTACGGCGCGGGTGCGATCTAGCGCCGACATCTTCCGCTAATGGTATAAGACGGCACTATTTATGAGAAATAAGCCTTTAGGCCTATAGGATTATCTCTGAGGTAGTGATAAAATCAATATATAAGTATGCTTTGTTCTCCCGATAATGGCAAACTCTCCGAAAGGTGAGGACGCAAAGCTACGGGTCTAAGGTCGGGTATGGCTTATATCTGACTATGATCGCCGGGTTGCCGAAGAGACGGAGATTGTTAAAGCCTGCCCGTTTCCGTGGCAACGTGGAACGTGCAGGTTTTTATTTTGGGACAGGGAGGAGATGGATCACCATCTTGCAAATTCTGCAGGCGATGCGCCCATTTAAACTCGGCCTGTTTGCTAGAGGCGCTTATTATGCTGTAGAGTTGCCCTGCATCCCATACGCGGATTTAATGATAGGTTGAGGCTTATATAAATTTTATAATTATAAAGAATTTCCCCCCAACACCCAAATCTTCCCCCTTCTAGGCATGGCTGTGCTGGCCATGCCCTTTTTAGTGCGCCCTTTCGGGTAACAGGTTCAGCAGGCTGCCATGCTTTTGCCTTTTGCACCGCCTCTTCATGATTGCACCGCCCTCTTCATGAGACGCGGAGCCGCGTGGCCATGTATCTTATAGGGTCTGAGAGATGGGAGCCCCCGGCTGCTAGCTGGGCCACCGGTGAAAATTATGAGATTCCAGGCATTATAAAGCAGGACTTGCCGGTTCGGCATTGAATTCATCTTAGGGGCCAGGTTGTCAAATTAAAACAAACATGGAAGCGAGGACAAAATAGATGCCAGAACGTGGCGTCCTGATTGTTGCAGCAGAAAATGATCGCTACCTTAGAGGACTAGGGGACCATCTACGCGATGCAGGCGTTGCGACTGTTTTCGCACAGGACGGAGAGATGGCATTCATCAAAGCGCAGAGCATGAAACCGGATCTCATGGTGACCGATATATTGATTCCCAAACTCAATGGGCTTGAACTGTGCAACAGGATAAAAGGGAGCCCTGAGACCCGTGGTGTCAAGGTTCTCATCTCATCCATGCTCATGGCCAGGGAACGATGCCTTGAGGCCGGCGCTGATGCCTTTTTACCCAGGACCGCGAGCCGCGCCCAGTTAGCCCGGGCGGTTTTCGGAATGCTGGGCCTTGATGTGGAACGTGACGTTATCCAGGACAAACTCCAGAAACTCATGAAGCTCAGAAAGGTCATCCGGGCTATGACCTCTTTATCAGATCCCGCATTCATGCTTAAGGAAGTCATAAAACAGGTAGCTGAAATCCTGGATGCAAGCGGGTGCGCCGTGCTCGTGAAGAGAGGTGCAGATATCCTGGAGCTTGGCCCCTCCGTGGGTGTGGACAAGGAGATGGTCGAGGACTTTACCGGGAACATATCGGACGGTATCGCCAGGATCGCGAATCGCCTTTGGGGGGCCGGGTCGCTGGCATCTGGATCCGGTACAGCCGCGGAATCTGGATCTCGTGTGGCAACAGGGGCGACGGAAGCAGCGCAGTGGGAGACATTAATCAGTGCTCCTTTGATAGAGGGGAATGACAGGCTTATCGGCATACTGGTGGCAGTGGCATCAGGGGCGGGTTGCGAAATGGGCGCCGAGGATGAGGAGGTCATTTCGGCCCTGGCCGATCTATTGACCATAGCCATCAGAATCTCGCGACTGCAGGAGAGGATTGGGGTCGACGCCTTCAACAGGGATTCGCTTTGCTCGGAAGAGCCGCAGGGTTCCAATGGGTACCAGGGATACAAGGACGTGATAACCTCGCTTTATGATACGGTGGTCAAGCAGATGACTGACGGGATCATAGTCTGCGATGCCACCGGCCGGATAATCCAGGCAAACAGGGCCGCGCAAAGGCTCCTTGGATTGGATGCTGCGTCAATGAGCAAATTCACGCTCGACGCCCCGGAGATAGGCTTGACCACGCTCGATGGCAAAAGCCCGCCGCACGATGAATTCCCGGTAAACATATCATTGAGAACCTGCAGGAGGGTGACGGGTAAGGAATTCAGTTTGAAGAGATGGGGTATAATCATCGAGCTCTCGACGTTCCCGTTGAAAACCGAGGAGTGCAGAGTCGTCGGGGTTGTTGCGGTTCTCCGGGATATAACCCAGCGCTGGGAGCTTGAAAAGATGAAGACTAATTTCGTGTCAGTGGCCTCTCATGAACTCCGGACGCCGTTGACATCCATCCGGGCTTATGTGCAGCTAATGCTGGCAGGCCGGATGGGCCAGGTGGACGAGAAGTGGAGAGGGGCTCTGGAGGTTGTATCACGAAATGTCGAGCGTATGACGAATATAATAAACGATATCCTGGATGTCGCAAGGGTCGGCGAGGGAAGGTTGCCTTTGAATAAAACGGAAATCGACCTGGCTGACGTGGCATTTATGGCTGTGCTTGAAATGGGGACCCTGGCGGCCAATAAGAATATAAATATCGAAACGCAGATTCCCCATGGCGTCATAGGAGAATGGGATAGGCAAAGACTCCACCAGGTGTTCGCAAACCTTCTTGATAATGCCATAAAATTTACTCCCCCGGGGGGCAAGATCTATGTACGGGTCAGGGCGGAGGGAGGGGCTGTTCACGTCGAGGTTCAGGATACAGGTAGGGGCATAAATCCATCGGAGCTGACGAGGATTTTTGAGCCGTTTTATCAGGCAGGGGTGGGAGGTGGAGCGGGCGAGCCCGACGATAGGGGAGCGCGAGGTGTCGGCTTGGGCCTCGCGATCTGTAAAGGCATTATTGAAGGTCACGGGGGTAGGATTTGGGCGGAGAGTTATGAGGGGAAGGGCACCACATTTCATTTTACATTACCCCTTAGGGAAGGCGATCCTAAAGATATCAATCCCGGAGATGGAGCGGGAGATCTTGACAGGGTCAAATAAGCAGGGGTGGGTATCATGGGAGGGGCTGCTCTTTGAGGCGGATTTTGGTCGCAGATGATGATGCCGACATTCTCGACGTCCTCAGGTTTGTGCTGGCGCAGGAAGGGTATGAGGTGCTGACCACAATGGATGGGCTGGAGGCCGAACGTATCGCGCTCCAGGAAGCACCCAACCTCATCATCATTGACGCGGTGATGCCCGGCAAGAGCGGTTGGAGGGTCTGCGAGTCATTGAAGTCATCTCCGGGGATGGGACACATCCCTATTATCATTTTATCAGGCTGGTCCCAGACTAAAGATATCGAGAGAGGGAAGGAAGTCGGGGCCGACGACGTTGTGGTTAAACCCTTTGATATTGAGGACCTCGTCCGCCGGGTTAAGGCGCTGGAGGAGAGAAGTACCGGAGGAAGCCGGGAGCAGGGCTAAAGGCTGGAAGTCAGGGGTTGAAAAGGGTATAATTTAAAGGGTAGCATGTAGGGCATCATTTAGTGACGTATGATGTAGGGATGTATCTTTGTAAATTGAGAATTTAGAGACGTCCTGACGTAAAGAGATATCGGGCGGGGGAATCATGGGCGGATGGCCAGTATTCGCGGGATAGTTGAACGGATAACTTATCGGAATGAAGAAACGTGTTATACAGTTGCCAGGCTGAGGCGCGACGGAACGAGGGTTACGGATAATCTTACCACAGTGGTGGGGATATTCCCGTTTATCACGCCGGGTGAGACCTTGAAGCTCGAGGGGGAGTGGGTTTCCCATCCCGAATACGGCCTCCAATTCAAGGTATCGCGCGCAGAGACGGTCGTCCCCGCCACAATCAACGGGATCGAGAAGTACCTTGGCTCAGGCCTTATAAAGGGTATAGGCCCTGTAACGGCGCGCAGGCTCGTAAAGCATTTCGGCCTGGAGACCCTGGATGTGATAGAAAACAGGCCCGATCGCTTGACCGAGGTTGACGGCATAGGGCCCAAAAAGGCTGAGGTCATCCGGCGCGGTTTCGCAGAGCAAAGGGAAATCCAAAACGTCATGGTATTCCTGGGAGAATACGGCGTAAGCCCGACTTATGCCGTTAAAATATTCAAAAGGTACGGCAATGATGCGATCGCCGTGGTTCGGCAAAATCCTTACCGCCTGGCGGATGAGATCTTCGGAATAGGGTTCAAGACGGCGGACAAGATCGCCAGCAAGCTTGGCATCGAGCCGTCATCCCTTTCGAGGGTAGCTGCGGGGGTGCGGTATTTCCTCAACCAGCGGGCCGAGGATGGCCACGTGTTCTATCCGGTTGAGGGGCTCGCATCGGAGGCCGCAAAGATGCTTGATGTGCCTGAGGCTCGGGTCGATGAAGCCCTTGAGGGCTTGGAGCGTGAAGGGGTTATAATACGGGAGGGCACGCGGATATACCTGGCAGCGTTTTACCATTGCGAGCGGGGCGTAGCTGAGCGGCTCGGCAGGCTTGCGCGTATCGCGCCGAGGCCGCTGCGCGTCGATCTCGATAGGGAGCTCCTGGAACTTGGCAGTAAGACGGGGGTCGCTCTCGCGCCAGACCAGAGGCGTGCCGTTGAGACGGCTCTCAGGGCGGGCGTTGTGGTCTTGACTGGCGGTCCCGGCACGGGCAAGACCACAACCGTAAGGAGTATTATAAGGATCTTTGAGGCGCATGGCCTCAAGGTTCTCCTGGCGGCCCCTACAGGCAGGGCGGCGAAACGCCTATCCGAGGCTACCGGCCGCGAGGCTAAAACCTTGCACAGGCTTCTTGAGGTTGGGTTTTGTGCCACGGGCATAGAGTTTGCCAGGAATGAAGCGAATCCGCTCGATGCGGATGCCGTAATTGTAGACGAGGTCTCCATGGTTGATATCGTGCTTATGTATGATCTTCTTAAGGCCATAAGGCCGGGCACCCGGCTCATCCTGGTTGGCGACGCTGACCAGCTGCCTTCGGTGGGCCCGGGCAATGTTCTCCGCGATATAATCGAGTCGGGCGCGGTGAGCGTCGTTAGACTGCAGGAGATATTCAGGCAAGCCCGTAACAGCATGATTATCGTCAATGCCCACAGGATAAACCGGGGGGAGTTCCCCCTGCTCAACAGGCGCACGGCCGGCAAGGGAGCGGGTAGCAGGGATGCTGGTAGCAAGGATCTCGGTAGCAAGGATGCCGGCAGTAAAAGTGCCAGTAGCGGGGATGCCGGCATTGCTTGTGGCAGTATTGCTAGTAGCATTGCTGGTGGTAGGATTGCTGGGGGCATTGCTGACGGCGATACCGGCGGCCGGCCGGTCCCGGGCGACTTCTTTTTTATAGATGAGGAGGACCCGGAGAAGGTTGCAGGGACCGTGGTGGAGCTCGTAGCAAGGCGCATACCTGGGTACCTGCGGTGTCACCCCATTGATGATATCCAGGTTATAACCCCCATGAGGCGGACTGTAACCGGGGTGGACAACCTGAACATCGCGCTTCGTGAGGCGCTGAACCCGCCGGCTCCCGGAAAGGTCGAGATCAGGCATGGTATGAGCGTTTTGAGACAGGGCGATAAGGTAATGCAGATAAGAAATAACTATAATAAGATGGTGTTTAACGGGGATATCGGCCGGATTGAACACATTGATGAAGAAGACAGGGTCATAGTGGTTTCATACCCCGACTCGGATGGGACAAGGAGCGGCGCGAGCGGGACGAGAAGGGTTGAGTATGAACAGCACGAACTGGACGAGCTCGTCCTGGCTTACGCCATGTCGGTTCACAAGAGCCAGGGCGGCGAGTACCCGGTGGTTGTCATGCCCGTCACGACCCAGCACTATATGATGCTCCAGAGAAACCTTCTTTACACGGGGATAACCCGGGCGAAACGACTTGTTGTGCTGGTCGGGACGAAAAAGGCCATTGCCATTGCTGTAAAGAACACGAAGACCGATAGCCGGTATACGGCCCTCGCGGAGGGTTTAAGGGCCATGTGCCAGAGATCGCTCTCGATGGAATTACCTTAAACTAACTTGGTGATGAAATCACTCCAATGGATGTAGTAAATCATTCGAACGGGTGATTGAGGAGAGTGCTTCTGTCTGGTATGCTGGGGATGAAGGACGAAGATCGCACGCCCGGGCCCGTTTGTTAGCCTGGAGGTCGGAGCCCGGGAGAGGTAAGACCGTGCTTCTCGACCCACGTTATCACATCTATGTGGCGGTGGCGACCGGAGGCAGGACCCACCGCCTGGGCATCACTCATAATCTCTCAATCGATGGAAACTTCTTCGGAGCGAAAGGCTACAGCGAACTTTTTATTGTTTTGGCGGGGCTCCCGCTGGCGCTGGCGGACTATGCCTTGGCTACGACTTTCGGCCAGGGGGCGTGTCGCAGGGGGCCTCTGGACCTCAGCGATTCCCATTACGATCCCCATTGCGTTCGTCACAACCTGTCCCGGATATCGAGACGCCTGGTGGCCTCGTTGCGTAAAATAGGGTACAGGGGCGGGGTATATGGGCGGATGTGCACTGTGAGTAGGAGTAATCTTACCACTCAGGTTGCGGAGATGTTGTGCGCGCATGGGCAAATCCGGGAAAGCCTGGTCCGGGATGCGCTGGACGGGCGCATCCTGTTTCGTTGGGAGCTTGTGAGGGCGGTGAGGGAGAATGGGGGTATGCCGGATGCCCCTATCGAGGATATCCTGCAGGTGCTCTGGCTCAAGGGCCAGATTGACCGACTGCCGGCCGTCGAGATTGGGTTGGATGGTATTCCCAGGTGCAGCAGGTGTGGGGGCACCGGCGACATAGCCCGGGTGGCATGTGCCTCTTGCGGGGACGAACGTTGCCTCGTGTGCGTTGAGTGCGCGGCGATGGGGGAGGCGAGAGGCTGCAGGGCGCTCTACGCCGGGGTCAAATCCGATCAGGCTCGGGCCCGGGTAGCCGAAACCCGGTTGGTAGAGGACGATCACTATGCGGTGAGCGCTTGTCATCTCGTCGGCCCGAATTTCGACTTTGAGCTTACTCCAGCTCAGGAGGCCGCCGCTCGCGTCATTGTGGACGCTCTTTCATCGCCGGCTCAGACATCGCCCGCCCGGAGGGAATGCCTGGTCTGGGCGGCCTGCGGGTCTGGAAAGACGGAGGTCTCCTTTGCTGCGATCGGCCGCACCCTAGCCCGGGGTGGGAGGGTGCTTTTCGCCATTCCGCGGAGGGATGTGGTGGTGGAGCTGGGACCGCGGCTACGGCGAGCCTTTCCGGGCGTTGATATAGCCGTGTTGCATGGGGATGCGGTGAAGCGTTATCCCAGGGCGTCAATTATAATTGCCACGACGCACCAGGTCATCAGGTTTTACCGTTCTTTCGACCTGGTCGTTCTCGATGAGTTTGACGCCTTCCCTTACCGGGGCAACAGGATGCTCCAATACGCCGTGAGGCGGGCTGTGAGGGAAGATGGTTTCATTGTGCTGATGAGCGCGACGCCAGATTCCGCCACAAGATTAAGGGCCAGGTGGGGCGAGATCACGGTCGCTTGGATCCCGGCGCGGCACCACGGGAAGCCGCTCCCTGAGCCGGAGCTTGTTATTGAGGAGTTTTGGAGGGCCGGGACAATTGAGGGAAGGGCGGCAGGAATCATAGAGGAGTGTGTGCTCCGGCGTGGAGTTCAGGTTTTCGTCTTCGTCCCCACCATACAGCTTGCGGAGGATGTGGCCCGTAGCCTTGATGCGAGCCTTCGGTCCCGGCTTGCGGGACTTGGGACTCACCATGCCGGGGAGGGGTGCTCCGGCCTGCTGGTGGGATACAGCCATTCCAGGGACCCGGCTCGGGGCGAGAAAATCAGGCTTTTTAAGGAGGGAAAGCTTCGGGCTCTTGTCTCGACGACCATCATGGAACGCGGCATTACAGTCACCTTCGCCGATGTTGTGGTTCTATTCGCCGATTATGAGGCCATATTCGACGAGGCGGCGCTCGTTCAGATGGCAGGAAGGGCGGGCCGGAGTGGAGCTTATCCTGATGCCAGGGTATGGTTTGTCGCGAGAAGGGAAACGGGTGCGATGCGGGGCGCCCTGCGAGCGATCAGGGAGATGAACGCTAGGGCAATGGAAGCGGGTTATCTGGATGAAGCTCCTTGCCCTCGATGACCGAAATTCAGCCGGCGCAAGCCCCGCCCTCCAGGGCTGGGGATAAGGCGGATTGCATTATACTATGCCACGCAGTATAATGTTACCATGAAACGCGAGTTCGAGTCGAACAAGAACATCGTCTACTCGTGCAAGTACCATGTGGTGCCGACCTTATGGACACAGTTATCTGGCCGGGTGCGGAACGGCTCCTGCGGGCGGCGTGGCGGCGGGCTGTAGTAGAGAACCAACCTGCGAGTGGAAGGATTCCTTCCTCCTTCGGGTATACCCGGAGTCAGAGCGGGGCGTCCGCAGAATGGAAGACAACCGAGGCTACAAAGAGACTCCGGGAGGGTGACTTCCAAAAACCATGATATCGTTCGTGGATGCGCTCTTAGAACTCCTTTTCCCTCCGGCGGCGCTGTGCGGACTATGCGGAAGGCCGCTTGCTGGCAAGCGTTTGAGTGTGGCTGGCGTAGGCCGGAACTGGCTAATCGACCGGAGCATAATGTGGGAGGCCCGGGGAACTATATGCTCTACCTGTTTGAGGCGGATACCGTTTGTCGTCGCGCCATTCTGTATAAAGTGCGGAAAGCCTCTGCGTGCCGCGGCTCGAGATAATGAGAGCACTTGTTTAGATTGCCGGTCCTGGGGGCGATTCTTCCGGAAGGCCCGGGCCGTGGGGGTTTATGATGGGATCTTGCGCGAGCATATTCATGCCCTAAAATACCAGGGGCAGCGTAGGGTGGCCGGGGCCCTCGGCTTCCTTATGGCCGGTGTAGCCAGCAGGGAGCAGGGCATGGATTCGGTCGACCTTATAGTACCGGTACCTCTTCATAGCCGGAGATATGTGGAGCGGGGATTCAACCAGGCCGAGCTGATTGCCGGATCTGTTGGCAGGTATCTGGGTGTGCCTGTAGCCGGGCACGTGCTTTTTCGCTTGCGGCAGACCCGGTCGCAGAGTAGGCTCTCCCGGGGGGACCGGAGGGACAACTTGAGGGGGGCGTTTCAGGTTGCAAATCCAGGTGACGTGGCGGGCAGGTCAGTCCTCGTGGTAGATGACGTCTTGACGACGGGCGCCACGGCTGATGAATGCTCGAGGGTCTTGTTGAGGGCGGGCGCCCGGGAGGTCTACGTGCTGACCGCGGCCGCCGGTGCAATGGAACGGGAATGGAGGACTGATTCAAAAGGCTGAGAGAGCAAAAGGACGAGAGATATCTTCTCAGAACCCCCCTGGCCTTAGCCATGGGGAGGTTCAGACCTTGAGAAACGGGGGAAACAGTAATATGAATTCTTATGAGCGCGTAGTGACCACCTTGTCGGGGGAGATCCCGGATAGGGTGCCGACCTTTGAGCTTCTGGTGGACCCCGGGGTCATGAGGCAGATCACCGGTAGCGATGATTACCTCGATTTTTGCGAGCAGGTTGAGCTGGATATAGTATTGACGAACACGCCCTCAAAGCTTTATGAGGAAAAGGTGCTTGATGCCGGGAAGGGCCTGGTCATAAACGAGTGGGGGGTAGTGCGCCGTTACGGCGAGCAGGCTGTCTCCATTCCCGTAGAAGGTCCCATCAAGGACCCTCATGATCTGGATTCATATCGACCCCCGGATCCCTATGCCGAGAAGCGTTACGAGCAGCTTAGAGCCATCGTCAAGCGCTTCAAGGGAAAGAAGTTCATCGGCATGCACCTTCATGATGCCTTCAACTATCCCTTCTATTTGCGCGGCATGGAGCAGTTCTTCATGGATACGGTCGAGAATCCGGAGCTTGTGCACCGTCTTGTCCGGTTGTCCGTTGACCATAACATAGCCATAGCCGAGCGTGCCATCGACCTTGGCGCGGACTTCATCATCCTTGGTGATGATTACGGGAGCAGCGGCAACCTACTGATGTCCCCCAAGACATTTCGTGAGTTTATAATCCCCGGGCTCAGGGAGGTCGTCCAGGCGGTCAAGGCCAAGGGCGCTTACTGCTTCAAGCACTGCTGCGGCAATATCAACGCCATCCTCGATGATGTGGTGGGCTCTGGCATCGACGCCCTGCACCCGTTTGATGCCGCCGCCGGCATGGATATCGTGGGCGCCAAAGCCCGGTACCCCAGGCTGACGGTGATGGGCGGCATAAACTGCGGCGCGCCCTTGAGCGATTACCCGGTGGAGGACCTGGTGGAGGAGGTCAAGCGGACACTGGCCGCTTTAATGCCTGGCGGCAGGTATATCCTCTCGTCCAGCAACACTATCCACAATAAGGTCAGGCCTGAGAACGTCCTCGCCATGTGGAGGACGGTGCGCGAGTTCGGGGTTTATCACTAAAATATTCGCAAGAATATTCTCGGCTAAAACCTATGATATAGTAAAAACAAAAAGCTGATTCTGGCTTTCCTTTTTGGCACTCGCATAGGGAGTCTCGCATCTCTCCGCCCGGCGGACGCGGCTAAGTGTAAGTTCGAAGATTATCGCCCTTTTCCCAGGGGTTGCCGGTGCTTGCGTAACGGGGCCTTTTGAAATTTGGCAAGGCCCTCGCGCCAAATTTCAACGGAGGTGCGCCGCAAGCGCGCCGTCCCCGGAACGCAACACCGGCAACCCCTGGGACGTGCTGGTAAACTGGCGCAAATTAAGGAACCTACACTTAGCTGTTTAATGGCATTACCATCAACATGCTACTGTCCTTGAAGTTGCGCGTATAATTTGTATTATGTTATGAAATTTATGTGCATCAGGAGGAATTTTACCGATATTTGTAGAATATTTATCTACAGGAAATCCAAACTGGTTTGCATAAACCGATTTGCATGCACTGGCTAAACCGGTTTGCAACAAGATAATGCTGGTTTTATTCTCCGGAGGCATTGATACCAATGACTACTATCAGAGAGGTGGCGCGATATGCCGGTGTGAGCAAGACTACAGTGTCACACGCTCTAAGCGGCAGGCGGCCAGTTGCAGAGAAGACGAAGGCTAAGATCGCTCAGGTCATCGAAGAGCTAGGTTATCACCCCAATAGCGCGGCACAGAGCCTCGCAACCAAGAGAACAGGGATACTTGGAATGGTCTACCCTCTACCGGAGTTGAGCGGCTCTGACCGGTCAGTAGTCGAATTCATCTTCAGCGCTGCGGATAAAATGGCCTCCTTTGGGTACAAATTCTTGCTGTTGACAATGGCATATGAGGAGACTCAAGAGCTTCTAAGAGTTGTCCGCGGGGGGCATGTAGACGGACTGATACTCATGGATGTCAGGCTGGAGGATGAGCGTGTACGCTTACTGCTGGAGGAAGGTTTTCCTTTTGTCATGATCGGGAGGTGCAAGAGAAACGCGGGACTCGATTACGTTGACATTGATGCCACATCGGCGATCTATGAGGGGACGAAGCACCTTATCGACCTGGGGCACAAACACATCGTATTCATAGGTATTTCGCCGTGGGATTTCGGCTACACTCACAGAGGCCTGCTCGGCTACAGGAGGGCGTTGAGGGAGGCCGGCCTTCCCTACGATAAGACGCTAGTCAAAGCCTGTCCGTCTGCGGAGGGTTACGGTCGCAAGTTGATGAAGGAGCTTCTCGGTGATGGCAGGCATTTTTCGGCGGTTATTACATGCGGGGATTTGATCGCCGCGGATGTCATGAGCATGCTACATGAAGAAGGTGTAAGAGTTCCCGGCGATATTTCACTGATAAGTTTCGGCGATTCCCCACTTTGTTCGCTTACCATCCCTCCATTGACAGCATTGACGATTCATGCCAGGGAAATGAGTGAGATAGCCGTTGACATGCTGGTAAGAAAACTTAGGGGCGAGCGTCTAAGACAACACCAGGTGTTACTGAGGCCCGAACTGATAGTTAGGGAAACCACCGGGCCAATGTCCCATAGCGGTTAACTACAAGACCTTTTCAACTCATCTACGCGGGAATGTGAATGAGACATGGGAGTACATTAAATGGACTCAGGATCGTCAGCGGGTCGAACAGCATTATATTGCCGGAGGGCGGACACCTTCACGGATTGATGTGGCCACCGAATCATCTTACTGGGCGAAGGATCCCGCTTACTCTGTCTTCCTAAAGCAACTGGAATTTGCAAGACCCCGCGGGCCACATCCGCGATGGCCTGAGATTTCCAATGCTATTCAGATCGCAATTCAGGAGGCCTTGACGGGACAGCTGACGGCGAAAGCGGCGCTGGCGGCTGCTGCAAAAAAGGTAAACGCCATTCTCAAGTAAGCAGGAATGAGATGGCTGAATATTAATGAATATCTAGGGGGGCGAGGGAAAGCCCCCCTAGCCAGGAGGTAAGTTACAGTGGCTTCCCCCACTAGCCTTATTTTCCGAACCCGTAAAGAGTTCTTGAAAAGTCGGAGGTCTGAACAATTCGTCCTATATTTGTTCTTGATACTCCCCATACTTTTTATCCTAGTCTTCACGGGGTATCCGGTTATCTATAATCTCATCTTAAGCTTCCAACAGGCTGATGTTACTACCCTAAGCGCAACCAGACGGCCGTTTATCGGTTTCGCCAATTATAGCATTTTATTGCGGGATAACCTGTTTTGGACGGTATTGAAAAACTCGTTATTATTTACTGCGGGAAGTATCACTTTCCAATTTATCTTAGGATTGATACTAGCTATCTTCTTTGAAAAAAACTTCTCTATGGCCCCCTTCCTTAGGGGCTTAATTGTAGCTGGTTGGATGGTTCCATCTCTTGTTGTTGGAACGGTATGGAAGTGGCTTTTGAACACTGATTTTGGTATCATAAACTACCTTTTAATGATGTTACATCTGATCCATAGTAAGGTGTCTTGGCTTGTCTCGCCCGGTTCGGCGTTGTTCAGTGTGATCTTAGCAAACATTTGGTTTGGTATACCTTTCAATATGCTTTTACTCTCGGCTGGTTTGGCGGGCATACCGGCTGAAATCTACGATGCCGCCAAAGTAGATGGGGCGAGCGGTATAAAACAGATCAGGCATATAACGCTTCCTATGTTGAAGCCAACCATTTTCGCTGTCCTAATCCTGGGATTAATCTATACTCTAAAGGTTTTTGATCTTATCTGGGTTATGACGCGGGGAGGGCCAACAAATGCCACGAATGTCTTGCCAGTATGGTCCTACCAGTTATCCTTCGAATTCTTTAACTTCGGCCAGGGAGCCGCGATAGCCAATGTATTATTCTTAATCCTTTTAGCCTTGGCTTTTCTTTACGTCACATTTGCGGTCCAAAGAGAGGAAGAGCTATTATGAAAATGGAGACTTATCCTCTACGAATGCCGAGCCAAAAATCGAAAACCTTCATGAGTATCATAGGTCTCTCAGCTACTGTGATTTACCTCTTTCCGGTATACTGGATGATAGTCACGTCCTTGAAACGCAGGAGTGAACTTTTCGCAAACCCGCCTACTTTATGGCCACTGCATCCTGTTCTCGATGGTTATCGAAGGGCTGTCGAGGTAAATGCATTGGGATACATCCGGAATAGCCTCATAATCGCCCTATTCGTCACAATACTCACCGTCGCGCTCGCTACGGTTGGATCCTATGCCATGACAAGGATCAAGAGTAAATGGGCCAAGTGGTCGTTAATGATATTCCTCGTGGCTCAAATGATTCCATCGGTTCTCCTAGTCACTCCGATTTATGTTATTTTCCGTAACTTGAATTTGTTAAATACCTATGTAGGCGTCATAATCGCGGATACCACTCTCACATTGCCCCTGGCCGTCATAATCATGCGTACGGCGATGCTACAAGTCCCCTTGGAAATCGAAGAGGCCGCGCGAATTGACGGAGCTTCATTTCTCCAATTGTTACCCCGAATCGTAACTCCCATGGTGAGGCCCGGGCTTATCGTAGTGGCCACTATTTCCTTTTTAAATTCCTTTGGCGAGTTCGTATACGCTGTATCGCTCATTAATTTACAAAACATGTATCCTGCCACAGCCGGTCTGTACGTTTTCACTACGGGCCTGTATGGGCAGGAATGGAATAGTGCCATGGCATATTCCACAATGCTTGTTATACCTATCCTGATCATCTTTGTCGTCTTTCAAAAAAGTATCGTGAAGGGTATTACCTCAGGGGCGCTCAAGTAGGCTAATCTACATTCTCGGCTTCGCGGCCGGGACGGTATGTCCTTCGTTTTAACGGTATAGCTTTCGCCCAAGAGGTCTTAATCGATGGAAATACACTCTTGCATGTCGATGGAGAGGATAACCTTGCTGACGCAGAGGTAGATGGTTGGATGATATCTGATAAAGTTAGACTGATAAAATACGAGGGGTGATTTATCTTGGCTTTATTTGATTCAGTAGAAAAGTTCACGCAAACACCCACGGGAATGCTCTTATCCAGCGGCGAAAAGCTCTTGGAGATTCGGTTCGTTGCAGACGATATCTTGAGAATCAGATTGGCTCCTAATGGTATTTTTTCGGAGGAGCCTTCCTTCGTCGTCGAGGATTGCCCTACCGGCGCTACCCAGGTCAGGGTGGTCGAGAGGGGTGATAGGATAGAAGCGGCCACCCAAAAGGTAAAAGTGGTCATCGGCCGCAATCCGTTCTCGCTATCAATTGAGGACCTCTCCGGCCGGGTGATCGTCGACACGCCCCGGAACTCACTTGAGGTCGCCAACGGCCGGGCGATCCAGCGGTTTAGATTATTTGCGGACGAAGGCATTTACGGCCTGGGGCAGGGCACATACCCGCACTTGAACCTGCGGGATCGGGAGCGGAGGATGTGGCACGAGTGGCGCGGCTACAGCCAGAGTGGACCGGCTGGTATCCCGCTGATGCTCAGCACCAGGGGTTATGGGTTCTTGCTCAACTCGTCATGGCCGTCCCGTTTCGCTATCGGCAGGGCCGAGCTTGCACCGCCTCCCGACCCGGCAACGGCCAGGACATGGGCACCAGCGCCCTGGCCGCCGGAGGAGCATTCGGGCGAGGATAACCCGGATGATATAGCCATCCTTTTAGATAATGAACAACTGGACTATTTCCTGATCATCCGCCGGACATTTCCGGAGATCCTGGGCGGCTATGCCGAGCTTACTGGCGCAAGCCCTATCCCGCCCCAATGGGCACTGGGATACATCCAGTGCAAGAACCGCTACCGGGGCCTCGAGGAGATATTAGAGGTGGCTCGCGGTTTCAGGAAGCGGGGCATTCCCGGTGATGTGCTCGTTATCGACTGGTTGTGGTTTAAGACCTTCGGCGACCTCACATGGGACAGGAAGACCTGGCCCGATCCCGGGGCGATGGCCCGCGAGCTGGCCAGCATGGGCTTCAAACTTATGCAGGCGCAGCACCCCTTTATCGATGAGGGAGCTCTGACATGGGATGAGTTCTCGGATAAAGGGTACCTGGTGAAGTTCACCGACGCGGACCAGAGCGGCCAGCTCATCAGCCATCAGAGCATCTACGACTTCACGAACCCCCAGGCCAGGGCGGACTGGTGGAAAAAGGTCCAGAAGCTATTTGATGATGGGATCCGGGGCTACTGGACCGATATGGGGGAGCCCGAGCTTCACCCGGTTGGCTGCAGGCACTACCTCGGAAGTAGGGAACGGGTGCACAACATCTATTCCCTCCTCTGGGTCAAGGGTCTGTATGAAGGCCAGCGCTCCTACACGGACCAGCGGGTCTTCAGCCTGCCCCGGACAGCTTATGCAGGGATCCAGCGCTACGGCGCCGCTTTGTGGTCGGGCGATATAAGCTGCACCTGGGAAGTCCTGCGCAACCAGGTTATCATAGGACAGCAGGTGTGCATGTCCGGCCAGCCCTACTGGACAACGGATATCGGCGGTTTTATGCTGCCATCGTTTTATGAGCCGGAGCTCTACGTCCGCTGGCTGCAGTGGGGTATGTGGTGCCCTATTTTCCGCACGCATGGCACGCGGCCGGCCAACGAACCCTGGTCCTTCGGACCGGACGCTGAAGAGATCATAACCCGGTTTATCAAACTACGCTACGAGCTGATGCCTTACATCTACGCCCAGGCCTGGCATACTCACAAGACGGGAGTGCCTATGATGCAGGCCATGGTCATGCGCTATCCTGGCGACCGAAAAGCGGTTCAAAGCGAGCTTCAATTCATGTTTGGGCCGAGCTTCCTGGTGGCGCCCGTGGTCGAGCGGGGTGCCCGCGCCCGGAAGGTCTACCTGCCGGAGGGGAAATGGTACGACTACTGGACGGACCAGGAGGTGTGCGGCCCGGTGGAGATCGAAGCCTTCGCTCCTCTGGAGCGCATACCGGTTTATGTTAAAGCCGGGTCGATCGTCCCAACGGTGGCCGGGATGCTCCATACGGGGGAGAAGGCCTGGGACCCTCTGCTCATCCACGTCTACCCCGGCGGCGACGCCGAATTTGTGCTTTACGAGGATGACGGCGCCACCTATGGTTATGAACGGGGCGAATCTGCCAAGACGGAGATCGAGTACCACGAGGCAACCCGGTCTCTGGTTATCAACGGCGTTGAGGGTAGATACCCCGGTCAACCCCGGGCCCGGTCGTACCAGGTGATATTCCATGATCAGGAACGCCCGGAGAAGGTTATCCTGGATGGGAAACCGGTTACTGGTTTATCTGATTATGACGGCAGTTATGACGGCAGCTACGTGGATGACGAACATGAGCCCGGTTGGCGCTACTACGCGAGATCTAGGAGGCTCGTCGTCAGTGTGCCACACCGGCCCCTGGAGCAGGTGACCTCCATCCTGGTGGTCTCGCAAGCCGCCCCGCAAGTTTCGCAAGCCCCGCTAGCGGTGGACGCGGTGGGCGCGTTGGCGGCGGGTGAGGGCGCAGGCGCGCCGCGCGAGGAGAAAGCCGCTCCAGGGCCGGAGGCTGGCAGGATTGGCAAAATTGGTGTGGATGTATCCCGGCCCGGCCCCAGGACGGCCATTGTCTACGCTTATATCGAAAAGAGCTCCGAAAAGGGCTTCATGGGAGATGAAGGGACCCCGGTGATCTGGGAATTAAGCGCCCCCCTCGGGTGGCGTTGTTCAAGATTGAACATTCGTCCGGAAGAAACCCCGGTCGGTGTGGCGGCCTTTGCCGCCTGGGAGCTGGAGGTGGAGGGGGATGAGTTTACGCCCGGCAGCGAGGCGACGGTTACGGCCTCACTTGCTGGTGGCGATGGCGGCGGAGGGCAAAGCAAGTTGAGCAAGACCGTCCAGCTGCATAGCAAATATCATACCCACTGGTACATCCTCGGCCCGCTGCCCGGTGACGGGGGCGCTGGCTTCGACAGGGTCTATCCACCGGAAATGGAGGAATACCTGGACGTGGCGGCCACCTACGAGGGGGTGGAGGGGCAAGCGGTGACCTGGCGGCGCTACGACGGTTTCGATTGCTTCGGCTACGTGAACCTCCGGGGGATTACGAGTGAGAGGAAAGAGCCCTGGGAGATACGGAGGCCTGAGTATTGGCTGGCTTACGCAGCGGGCAAGGTCTGGTCGCGGGAAGCGCGCCATGCTTATATCGAACTTCTGGGGGAAGACCGCTTCAAGGTGTGGGTCAATGGAGAATTGGTTATCCTGGCTTCCGACCGCCCGGCTTTCAGGCCCGTCAGGGCACGTGTCGAGTTGAGGCAGGGGTGGAATACCATCCTGGTCAAATCCACCCAGGATGCGACCAGGGAGTGGGGCGGCCGGTCCTGGGGCTTTTACTTGAGCATCGTCGACGACGAGGGGCGCGTGATGAACGACCTGCGCTATGCGGCCGCGGTTGGGCAAGATAGGTAGGGTAGCGGTGAAGATAGTTCATGGTTTTTGGCTTGATCCCCTTATCAGCAGGATATTATCAGCCGCGTGGAGAATGAGTTATAGACGAGAATGGTTTACAGACCGGCTTTGAGATAAAGTGCCCGGGTAGATGGGGGATCAAAGGGATGCATTACTTATTGGGGATCGACCTTGGAACATCGAGCGTGCGGGTTATCTTGATAGACACGGACGGGAATATCCTGGGACTCGCGGGCGAGGAATATCCTATATTGATTCCGAAACCCGACTATGCCGAGCAGGACCCCGGAGCCTGGTGGGATGCGACGAAACGGACCATCAGGCGGGTGCTGGTCAAAGCAGGTATTGACCCGCGGAATATAAAGGGGATCGGGCTATCCGGGCAGATGCACGGTACGGTATTCGTTGATGAGGCCGGCTGTCCTCTGCGGCCGGCCATCATCTGGCCCGATAAGAGGAGCGCGCGCGAATGCCAGGAGCTCAATGAAAAGGTGGGCATGGAGCGGCTCTACCGGATCGCGGGCCTGCCTACGGCGACGGGCTTTATGGCCCCCTCGGTCTTCTGGGTGAAGCATAACGAGCCGGACATCATCAGGGGGGCTTCGAAGGTCCTCCTACCCAAGGACTACATTCGCTTGAAGCTTACGGGGAAGATGGCCACGGACGTGACCGACGCCACGGGTACGCTTTTCCTGGATATAACGAAGAGGGCGTGGTCAGAGGAGGTTATCGAGGCAGTTGGTGTCGCGCCGGATATCCTGCCGGATCTGCTTGAATCGTCCGATATCGCAGGCGAGGTGACGCCGCAGGCGGCCGGGGAAACGGGGCTTGCGGCTGGTACCCCTGTTGTCGCGGGAGGCGGGGACCAGGCCATGGGCGCCATCGGTAGCGGGGTCGTGCGTGATGGCATCGCGGCCTCGACCATCGGGACAGGGGGGCAGCTGATCACGTGCATATCCAGGCCCATTCTCGACCCGAGGCGCAGGGTGCATACCTTGTGCCACGCCATCCCGGGGAAGTGGATCTTGATGGGCGCGATGCTGGCTGCAGGGCTCTCGCTGCGCTGGTTCAGGGACAACTTCGGCCAGATGGAGAAGCTCGCGGGCGGCTTCAGCGGCACCGACCCGTACGAGATCCTGTCGAGGGAGGCGGAAAAGGTCCCCGCGGGCTCGGACGGCCTGGTGTTCCTGCCGTATCTGTCGGGTGAGCGCACGCCCCATATGGACCCCCAGGCGCGCGGCGTCTTCGTTGGGCTCATGCTCCAGCACGGCAGGGGGCACTTGATCCGGGCCATTATGGAGGGCGTGAGCTTTGCCATGAAGGAGTCGTTTGAGATATTCAAGGAGCTCGGGGTATCCGTCGACACGATGCTCTGCTCGGGTGGAGGGGCAAGGAGCCCGGTCTGGCGGCAGATCCAGGCTGATATCTATGAGATGCCCGTTACTACGGTCAGCAACGAAGAACACTCATCCTACGGGTGTGCCCTCCTTGCCGGGGTCGGTGTCGGCATATACCGCGATGTCGACGAGGCGTGCAGGGGGAGGGTGCGGTATACACGACCTGCGGGCCGGGAGGGCGGCGCGGTAAATGCCGAGGTAGCCGCCAGATACCGGAGGCTATTCGAGGTATATAAATCCCTTTATCCGCGATTAAAGGATGTATTCCCAAAGCTCGCGGACGTGTAATCGACAGTTCATAACGGAGTCACGAGTTTATGACGGAGTCGCGGGGTTATGACGGAGTCGAGCGGGGCAGGCAGGGGATAGGCAGGGGAGAGCGATATGAGCGTGCCATGCGGCATGAGGACATCGCGGGGGGCCGTCGGGGGGGGGGTATAATGGAGGTGCTAGTTTCTTTGGACAATTCGAATAATCTGAATCCAGATGCCCTGGATAGTGGATACATACTCGCCCACGACCTGGGGACCTCGGGCAATAAGGCATCATTGTATGACGCGTCTGGAAAACTTGTCGCCTCGTCATTTTATGGTTATGAGCCGGTCTACCTTAGTGTTACGTGGGTCGAGGAGGACCCGGGGGATTGGTGGGAGGCTGTATGCAGTTCTACGCGAGCCCTGCTGCGCGACTCGGGGATCCCGCCGAGCGCTATAGCTTGTATTACATTTAGCGGCCAGATGATGGGGTGCCTCCCGGTGGACGCGGGGGCGAGGCCATTGAGAAGGGCTATAATCTGGGCTGATCATCGGGCAACTGAGCAGGCGATGAGGCTCGAGGATTCCCTGGGAGGGATCGAGGCTATTTACGGCCTGACGGGGCACAGGGTAAACGCGGGCTATTCCATTCCCAAGATCATGTGGATACGAGATAATGAGCCTGACATTTACGCCAGAGCGCGTAAGTTCCTCAATGCCAAGGACTTTATCGTCGCGAAGCTGACTGGCAGGTTTGCGACAGATTACTCTGATGCATCCGGTATGGGGGCTCTTGACCTCAGGACCAGGAGCTGGTCTGTGCAGGTCCTTGATGCGGCTCATATTGACGTTGACAAGCTGCCTGATCTCCATGCTTCCAGGGATGTCGTTGGCGAGGTCACGGCGGGTGCGGCGGAGGAGACGGGGCTTGCGCCGGGGACCCCGGTTGTGATCGGGGGAGGCGACGGCGTGTGTGCAACGGCCGGTGCGGGTGTGGTCCGCGAAGGGGAAGGCTATATCTGCATTGGTTCCTCCTCATGGGCTGCTCTCGCAACTGGTGAGCCGATACTGGATGCCAGGATGCGGACCTTCACCTTTGTCCACCTGGACGATAGGATGTATTCACCCTGCGGCCCTATGCAGGCGGGCGGTGGGTCATATAATTGGGCCCGGCACGTCCTGTCGCCTGTGGAGAGCATTGTTGCGGCGGATCTGGGGTTGAGCCCTTATGAGGTTATGAATGAGGAGGCCAGGACCGTGCCGGCCGGTGCGGAGAGGTTGGTCTACCTGCCGCACCTGATGGGCGAGCGCAGCCCCTATTGGAATCCGCAAGCCCGCGGGGCTTTTGTAGGGTTGACCTCAAAACATGGGCGACCTCATATGATAAGGGCTATTCTGGAGGGCGTTGCATTTCACTTGCGAATGATCATGGATGCCTTCGAGGAATATACCCACGTAGACAGGGTGCGCGTGATCGGCGGTGGGGCGAGGAGTGAACTCTGGCGGCAGATCATGGCGGATGTTCTTAGGAAGCCGGTGTTGCGGCCAAGGTTCCTGGAGGAGGCCACCTCCCTGGGGGCGGCCATCGCCGGGGGCGTCGGGGTTGGGATTTTCAAGGATTTCAGTGTAGCCGAAGATTTAGTGGAGATAGTTGATATTCAGGAACCAAATCCTGATAATGCAGAAATTTACGACGGCCTCTACAGGGTATTCAAGGATACATACAGGGCTCTGGAGCCGATTTACCGGGAGTTGGCGGAGCTTCCCGGGACTTATTCCCAAGTCCCACCACATCCTTCACCTCTTCCCGGTTTTTGCACATAGCGATGCGAAGGATGCACGGGAAGCGCTGCCTCCGGTTAGGGGCCAGGCCAGTCATAAAAGCAGGATTGTATGGCATAAGAAGCGAATAAGGGTAACTATGTTCTTCGACCGCAAATCCGAATGGAGGGGATCCACCATGAAAACCATGCGACCCAAGGAGAGGGTCCTCGCTGCCATCAACCACGTAAAGCCGGACCGCATACCGATGGACCTCGGCTCAACCAATTGTACGACGATGACTCTGAAGGCATACCAGAATCTCAAACGGTTTCTGGGTATCAACGCGCCCGATGAATTGATCATGAAGAATTTCCAGATAGTAGCGATTGATGAAGATACGCTCAACGCCCTCGAGATCGACACCAGGGGTATACATGGCAAGCCGCCGGCCAGGTGGCATGACATAGTAATCGACGAGAATACCTACATAAGCGAGTGGGGGATAAAGTATCACATGCCCGAGGGCGGCCTGTATTACGATATGGTGGAGAACCCCCTCAAGGGCAAGAACATCGAATACCTTGATGAGTTCAAATGGCCCGACCCCGAGGATCCCGGTCGCATCGAGGGGCTGCGCGAGCGGGCCGCGGCGCTCCACAGGGAGGGCAAATATGCTATCGTCGGCGACATGATCGAGACGGGGATCTTCGAGCCATGCTGGTACCTGCGGGGATTCGAGGATTTCTTGATGGACCTCATGATAAACAAGGACTTCGCGCGGGCCCTGATGAGGAAGATGGTGGATTGCCAGCTCAGGCGCTATGAAGTATTCCTGGATGCCGTCGGAGAATACCTTGACATCGTGTTCGTAGGTGACGACCTCGCGACTGCCCAGAGCACCATCATGAGCGTTGATCTCTACCGTGAGATGGTGAAGCCGTTCCAGAAGGAATATTTCGCCGGCATAAAGAGCATGACCAAAGCGAAGCTGCTCTATCACTCGTGCGGGAACATCATGCCGTTCCTGGATGACCTGGTGGAGATCGGCGTGGATATCCTTGATCCGGTCCAGGTGTCGGCTCAGGGCATGGATACCAAGGTCCTGAAGGAAAGATGGGGTGACAAGCTCTGTTTCTGGGGCGCGATCGACACCTCTTATGTATTACCCAAGGGCACCCCGGATGAAGTCGCCGCGGAGGTGCGGCGCAGGGTGGCGGAGCTGGGGCCCGAGGGTTATGTGGTGAATTCGGTTCACGACATCCAGCCCGATGTGCCGCCCGAGAACGTTGTCGCTATGTTCAGGGCCGCTAAAGAAATCGTGCTTTAATTCACACCACCACTTCCCCGGCCGCGGTAGATATTCTGGCGGTGGATATTCTTTTGTTGCACATATGCGATGCGCCCCGGGGTGAGGAGAAGGCGGGTTTCGAGGAGGAATCGTTGTGCCGAAGGTCTGGTGCGCGGGGGTGCTTGTTGCCGATGTGCTGGTCCGGCCGCTGAAGGATATGCCGGTCAAGGGTAGATCTACGTTCGTGGATAATGTGGAGGTGCACATCGGCGGCTGCGCGATAGTTACAGCGATTGCATTTCAAAAGCTCGGGATCGATGCCGGGATAATGGGCGGGGTGGGCCGCGATGTCTTTGGAGATTTTGTCCGGGGGCAGGTGAGAGCCTTCGGCGTCGATGATAGGGGGCTCAAGGTTTACCCCGACATGGGGACGGGGACCAGCATTGTGCTCGTCGACCCGGAGGGCGAGAGGACCTTTATCGCTACCCTCGGTGCGAATGGCGTCTATTCGGAGAGGGATATAAGACTTACGGTGCGATGTCAATAGGTAAATTAAAGAAAATTTCTCTATCCAGTGGTAACTCGGGCAATAGGATGCCCGGCTGACTTTCCGAGCTTTTTTCAAAGATCACAAGTCAGCAGTTCTTG
>DUMQ01000099.1 GCA_012839815.1 Bacillota bacterium
ATCTCCGAAAGCACGCCTCCGTCCAAGTACATGCAGCAAGTTCTGGCGCCCGCCTTCGAGAAAGAGACGGGTATACGCGTTAAGTTTGAGGTCACCTCGTGGGATCAGATGTACGACAAGGAAATCAAAGACATGGAAGCGGGCACGGGTGTCTACGATTTTGTCTACATCGAGCAGGACATCATAACCGCCTACCTCCAGCGCGAGTTCCTAGTGAATCTAACCAAGTTTATGCAGAGCCACTCCAACCTGGTCTATCCCGACCTCGATATCGCTGACTTCACCTCTTTTATCAATTACTTCAAGGATCCTGACACCGGCCACCTCTATGGGCTGCCGTTTGAATCCTTCCTCAAGCTCTACCTTTACCGTAAAGATCTATTTGAGGATCCCAAGATCAAGGCTGAATTCAAGGCAAAGTACGGCTGGGATCTGAGGCCGGCTGTCACCTTCAAAGAGTACGAACAGATTTCGGAATTCTTCACCGACTACGGCAAGCGGTACAAGATGGAGCTATGGGGCACCACCGTCACGGCCGGATCACATCCGGCGGCATTCTATGAGATGGTTGAGACCATCTGGCCCTCCTGGGGTATCTACAACTGGGGTATCAACATGAAGACCTGGCGGGCCTCGATGGCGAACGGCGGTATGCTTGACAGCCCGAGGGCAAAGGAGGCTTTCCGCTGGTGGATCAGCCTGCTGAAGTATGCCCCGCCCGAGGCTACAAACAGCACCTGGGATGAAGTCGCCGCCTCCATGGCAGCGGGTCGAGCCGCGCAGGGCTGGATATATGGCGAAAATGCCGCGTGGATCGCCACCGACGCGAAACGGTCGCGGGTGGTGGGCAAGATCGGCGTTGCGTTGCCGCCCCTGTATCCTGGCGTCCGGGATGATGCGGCCAAGGGCAAGGGATACATCGGCTACTATGATGGCGGCGCTCTAGGAATCCCGTACTGCTCTCGCAATAAGGAGGCTGCTTTCCTCTTCATCCAATGGGTGACCCGCAAGGAGTTCCAGGGCGATTTCGCCGCGGCATCAGCCCGAATAGTCCGCAAGTCTACATTTGATGACCCCAAGGTTCGGGCCCTCGACCCGAAAGTGGATAACTACTTTACGAAGATGAAGGAGTATGGCCCGCTGTTTGCTGGCGCTCCGCCATTCCCCTTCCACGCTACCATCCGGGAAGTGATGCTGCCCTTTGTGCTAAAGGCAATCTCAGGGGAGTTGACGCCTGAGGCTGCACTCGACCAGGCAGCCAAGGCTGTCGATGCCGAGCTCGCGCGACTGGGTTACGGGAAGGGGAAGTAAGATGGGTAAGACGGTAATCAGCTCACGGGGTTTTGGCCGGGAGCGCACGGCGTGGGGGCTTCTCGCCCCCACGCTGATCGTGTTGGGCTTCGCCGGGCTCCTGCCCTTCTTTTACGTGCTCTACATTGGATTCTTCGACTGGAACATCTTCTCCAAGACGGTTGGGCTCACCTGGGCTGGCGCGGCCAACTACCGCCGCCTGGTCTTCGATGCCGATTTCCTGGGAGCCTTGTGGCGTGGAATCAAGTTTACCATGTGGACCGTCTCCATCGAGATGGTGCTGGGCATCGTCCTGGCTCTCCTCCTCATGAGGCCCGTCCGGGGTCGCAACTTCTTCCGGGCCATCTACGCCCTTCCCTTGACGTTGGCCCCCATCGCCCTGGGCGCCACATGGCGACTGATGACAATTCCCGGGTTCGGCCTCATTCCCCATTATCTGGCCCGGCTGGGTATCGATTATAATATCGGGCGTAATGCCAGCCAGGCCTTTTTCACCACGGTGGCGATGGATGTATGGCACTGGACCCCATTTGTCACCCTGACCCTCCTGGCCGGGCTCAGCGCGCTACCGAAAGAGCCTTTTGAACAGGCTCAGGTTGACGGTGCCGGTGGCTGGCATATTTTCAGGTACTTGACGCTTCCCATGCTACGCCCCGTCATCAGCACGGCTTTATTCCTGCGTATCATGGATGCGCTTCGCATCGTCGACGAGGTCTGGATGCTGACAAGCGGAGGACCCGGGATGGCCACCCGGTATGCGGGGATTCACATATGGCGCGTGGTGTTTCCTAAGACTGATTACGGTTATGGCTCGGCCATGTCGGTGCTGTTGCTCTACTTTACCATTGTACTATGCTGGTTGCTCCTCACGGCGATTATACAGGCAGGAAGGGAGACAAGCGACTGATGCGGAAGGCAATAGCATGGGTAATACGCAGGGGCTGGCTCTATGGAGTGTGGATCCTGCTGATATTTATCACTCTTTTCCCGATTTACTGGACGTTTGTCATCTCGGCGCGCACCCGTCTTGAGCTTTTTTCCGGACCCAAGCTGTGGCAATCCAGTTTTTGCGCAGAAAACTATATACGTCCCCTATTTCATGATATCTACGGTGCTTATCTATTCAACTCGCTCGTGATCGCAACGGGCAATACGCTCCTGGTCATCGTCCTTGCGGTGCTGGCTACCTATGCGTTATCCCGCTTCCGCGTGGCTGGCGCCCGGAATATCTTCTTCTGGGCCATCACCAATCGCATGGCGCCCCCGGCTGCTTTTATGCTCCCTTTGTACTTATTGTATACCCGGGTAATCAAGATAGGGGACTGGTCGCTATTCGACACCCACATCGGGCTTATCCTGGCGTATTGCGTCTTCAACCTTCCCTTCGCCATCTGGTTGTTGAAGGGCATTATAGATACGATCCCGAGACAGCTGGATGAGGCAGCCATGGTGGACGGGGCAACTGTCTTCCAGGTGATCCGAGTCATCATCGTGCCCCTGTCAGCGCCCGGCATAGCTATTACGGGCCTTTTAAGCTGGATATTCGCATGGAATGAGTATCTCTTTGCAGCCACGCTAACCAGTTCCCAGGCGCGAACCATTACGACAGGGCTGATGGAGTTTGTTACTGTGGTGGGCACTAATTGGGGCGAGATGGCGGCCATAGCCATGGTATCCGTCCTGCCGGCTATTTTGCTCCTCGCACTGGTCCAACGTTACATTATCGCCGGATTGACCTTCGGTGCGGTTCGAGAATAATCCGAGTAGGCTTGATGGGGAGTGAGAGGAGTGATGAACGGGATGAATGGGACGAACGGGAGAGCGCAGGCGGCGAGAGCACAGGAGGTGAGGCGCCCGGGCAGGCGTCCCGGCCGGAGGCCCGGGTTTCTACGGATGGAGACCAACCTCTTCGACCGGGTTTTCATCGGTGTGGTGCTCTTCGTAGCAATTCACCTGGCCTGGATGCGGTTCATCGAGATGTACGTGCCGCTGGGCGTGGCCACAGCCCTCTCC
>DUMQ01000100.1 GCA_012839815.1 Bacillota bacterium
AGAGCTGGGCGCTACTCCGTCGTGGCTGAGAATCTGCACGTAAAGGAAGTGAAGTATGAGGGGACGCGGTACATAGTGTGCTTCAACCCGGTGGAGGTTGAGCATGATAGGGCTGCGCGGGAGGCCATGGTGGCCGCTCTTCGAGAGAGGCTATCCTCTGGATTCTCGAGGTCACTTATCGGCAACAGCGGCTACCGCAGGTATGTCAAGATGGAGGGCGCGAAGCTCTCCATCTATGAAGACGCCGTCAAGGCGGAAGAGAAGTACGACGGGAAGCACGTCTTGAGGACCGTCTTGAGGACCAACGCCCGTCTCACGCCTCAAACGGAAGTATGACCTGTTGGCGCGGCGCCAAAGGTTGCCTTCGATGAGCTTGGACACCCGGGCCATCCGAGAGGAATTACGCGCGCGGGGCTACGAAGTCCGCGAGATTCCGGCAAGCGCCCTGGACGACCGGGATGCTATGGCAAAGCATTTCTTCGGCCTGGCCAGGATCCTTATTCCTTCCAAGGATTTAGCACGCGTACACCGGTAATCTCAACATCCGCAGTATTCCGAGTAACGAGAATCATGTCATGTACTTGCGCGGTTGCAGCCAGCAATCCATCAATGACTGGCAATGTTTTGCCATCCCTTCGCGCTCGGGCCCTCATATGTCCCCAAATGATGCAGATTGTGGCGGTTATTGGAAGTATCTTATTAGAAAAAGCTTCACAGACTTCATCGAACCAAACCAGCAGATCGTTTCTTTTCCTTCCATCAGGAAGGATGGAAATTCCATAATGCAACTCCCCAATGCACAATGAGCTTGTGTATAGCTGCTCTTCCTTGCAGGAGTCAAACCAGGATAGAACAGACTTTTGGGGTGCTTGCTTACGCAATTCGGATATCATTCGGATATCACACACGTATCGATAAGGTAATTCATATACAAATGTCTCTTCCCGGGTCTTTCTGCCGCTGGATTGGAACCTCAAGATCCTTATGGGGAGAAGATAGTAGGATCTCCTTAAGGCTTCGCTTGGGGCCTTTTTCTCGGGTTAGCCTTTCATATTCATTAGCTGAAATGACATAAACAGCAGGCTTACCATGCCTTGTAATTAGTTGGGGACTCCCTTTGAGAGCCTTGTCAATCACTTCACTGAGCCTGTTCTTGGCGGTTTGCGTTTGCCAGACTTTAGAAGAAACATCGCTCATTTGGATACACCTCAAATCTATCTAGTCTGGCTATATTATTATATCCATTTTGCCTCGGCATTGTAAATATCCTGTTCGGCGGCCCGCTGCTTAAGTGGTAAGCTAATTGCCACCCATTCGTCGAACTGGCAAGTATCTTACCACTCTGTGCGCCAGGCTGGCAAGTTAGTTACCACCGGCTCGCTGCACTGGAAAGTATCTTGCCACTTAGCCCGATGAGATGGCAAGTTATTTATCTCCTCAACGCCTATCCTGGTAACTTTCTTACCACCCAACCGTGACCCACCGGTGATGGTGGTAAGCATCTTACCACCCCGTGCCGTAAAGGTGGCAACCTGCTTACCACCTCGCTCACCACCTCGCCCGCAAGATTTGATCACGAGCATGATTCCATCATGAGCATAACTAGAGCATAAGCATCACTCGATCATGACCCGCATGACCCGAATCATGACCCGCCCGCATGACCTGATGGTGAGTTTCCTGGCCGGGGCCGGTCACTCGCTCGACCCCGGGCAGACGCCGTCACAGTTTCCCCGGTCACATTACAAAAATTACATGCTCCCGTTATATTGACAAAGGGGTATGATCTGAGAATGCATCTTGAGGTCGAAATGGGGGCAAGCTAAGTTGGTGGAGAATGTTGCGATAAAAAAATCCTGATAGCACACCAGGAAATGGATCATAAATTCAAATTAGATTCATTAAATTGGATTCAAATGCTACCGTAATAGTTCTGGCAATAGTTCTGGCGGAGAGGGGGGGATTCGAACCCCCGCACGGGTGTTAACCGTCTAACGGTTTAGCAAACCGTCCCCTTCAGCCAGCTTGGGTACCTCTCCGCGCCGAAGACTACGAACCTTATATTTATGGTTGCATTATATCACTCAAAACCATGTCGTGTCAATACCAGCAGAAACCCCGAAGAAGTCGCGAAGTCCGGGTGCATGTAAAATTATGGTCTACAGGCTACTTACATCCATCTATAGCCTTATGGCTAGCCATAGTCCTATGACCTTCTGATGGGGACGCTCCTGCAAGCCAACCAGCCAGCCTGCCTGCCTCTCAGCCTTCCTGCCCGGATCGCAGCCTCAGGGCGGTAAGACTCTTGCCACTCCATGCGCATAAGTAGAGGTTCCTTAATTTGTGCCAGTTTACCAGCACGTCCCATGGGTTGCCGGTGCTTGCGTGACGGGGC
>DUMQ01000101.1 GCA_012839815.1 Bacillota bacterium
CAAGCACCGGCAACCCATGGAAAAACGTCAGTAATCTTCAAACTTACACTTAGCCGGCTAGCTGGCAAGTATCTTCCCACTTCGCACGCTGGGATGGTAACATATTTGCCAGCTGAGCGTCGGGCTGGAAAGTATCTTTCCACTTCCTATGCCGGGGTGGTAAGTATTCTTCCACTTTATACGCTGAAGTGGTAAGCTAATTACCACCCATTCGTCGAACTGGCAAGTATCTTACCACTCCGCGCTCCAGGCTGGCAAGTTAGTTACCACCTGCTCGCTGCACTGGAAAGCATTTTGCCACTTAGCCCGACGAGATGGCAAGTTATTTATCACCTCGATGTCTATCCTGGTAACTTTCTTACCACCCTACCGTGACCCATCGATGATGGTGGTAAGAATCTTACCACCCTGCGCCGTAAAGATGGCAACCTGCTTACCACCTCGCCCGCATGACTCACCCACATGACCCGCCGCATGACCTGATGGTGAGTTTCCGGCGGGTTCCGGTCACTCGACGTCGGGCAGAGGCGGTCAGAGTTTCCCCGGCCACATTACAAAAATTACATGCACCCGCCAGCACAGGGGCTGATGCTATAAACGCGCCCGCCATGAGCGTTCCATAGTCTCGCGCGTAATAACCAACAAGAGTCGCGATACCTATAAAGCACAATTGCAAAGAGGATATTGCTCGCCTTGAACCTTACACGCGCAAAGGCATAGGCGGCCATGGCTTCCGGTAAAAAATTAATCTTCTACCTCATCTCTTGTTAACCCTTCTTCGGCCAGTATATCATCGAAACTATATGTACGTTGCTTGCTCTTGATAAATCTCAAGAGGCGGTCGCTGGCCTCGGCGATGAGATGGAGTTCCGTCAACTCTTCCTCAGAAGATTTTAGGCGTTGATACTCATCAATATCGATGAAGGCCGCTTTTATATCTCCGCTTCGATAAGTAATGAATACAGGGTGATCTTTCACCTCCTGTAAGAATGAACCAGATTTCTTCGCGAAACCTGATGAGGGAATTAACTGACCCCTAGTAAACATAAGCCTGCCACCTGGTGCCATTCTAAGTCACCGCCTATGCACATCATTGATATCGGAGTCATAGACCTCCGCCGCGCGCACCATCGCCAGGATATTTTCGGCAGGAGCGTGTGGTAAAACTGTCAAAAGGGCCGCCATCCTGCCCGTCCTGGGGCCATTCCCGCGATACGAGAAGAAAACATCCCGGTGACAGCATGTGCATATTCCCGCTACAAAGATGTTGGCGGCCGGCACGCCAGCGGCCAGGAGTTGAAGCCTGTTTGCCTCCCAGAGGTCGAGATGCCACCTCTCTCCGCCGCCCATCTGGCTCGCCGCGTTGTCCGCGTCATCCTCGCCACAGCCTCCACCGCCGCGACCTGCGCAGGGTGCGTCAACTGTCTTTGCCACTTCCCATGCCACATCCCGCCCCACATGATAACAGCATGGGCCTATCGAGGGCCCTATGCCCGCATACACATTCTTCGGATCCGTGCCGAAAGCATCCTTCATCGCCCGGACGCCTTTCTGGACTATCCTCAGAGCCGTCCCCCTCCATCCGGCGTGCACCAGCCCTATCGCCCTCTCTACAGGGTCAACTAGATAGACCGGCACACAATCAGCGAAGTATGCTATCAACACAACCCCTTCCGGCCCGCCGCGCGCCCTCGTTATGAGACCATCCGTGCGGGTGATTGCAGGAGCCCAGGGCGCCCACTCCCTACCGCGGTCGGCTTCGGTAACCACCGCGATCTTATCGCCATGCACCTGCTCCCCCGCAACCAGGGGAGACGCGGGATATATAGGGCGGGGTCTTTGACCCGGTCCCTGGCTGATGCGGGCCTGGCTTCGGCTTTCGAGACCGAGGGCGGCAAGGGCCCGCCTCCGATTTTCAGCCACCGCTGCAGGGTCGTCACCAACATGGCACGCCATATTTAGCGTCGAATAAGGTGCGCCGCTCACGCCGCCGCGCCTCGTTGTAAACGCGTGAGCGACGATCCCCAGTTCCTCCAGTTGCGGGAAGACGTAGAATTCCACACCGTTTCTTTCTCGCAACTCCAATTTAATGGCCCCCTAGTCCCCCACCTCTCAAATCCGCTGACCGAGAGAGCGTTATCAATGTTATCTTATCACATATGCGCGGCCAAATCGAACAAATCATGCGCGACAAAATATGCGCGCTAGGTAGGACAAGGATGTGTGAGCCGCCCAGCTCTAATCTTATGTACGTGCCTTGTACATGCCACGTTCGATCAACCTCGCCAGCATGGACAGGCACCACACGTATTTAATAAATACAGCCCAGTATTTTAATAAAAATTTTAGTTAAGCGCTGAAGGAATTTTAGTTAAGATGCCGAATAAATAAAACACAGGACACGGTGAATTAAGGTTTTAAGGTATGTGATATCTTGATGAAACAATCTAAAACGAAACAAATTAAAACACCCCCTACGATCGACATACTGGCGCAAAGAGCTGGAGTCTCACCGGCCACAGTATCACTTGTCCTTAATAATAAGGGCAAGGTAGCCGACGATACGCGACGGCATATCCTGAAAATCGCCGAGGAGCTGAATTATAAACCTAAACGGCGTCGGAGTGCAATTCCGGATCACCGCCGTTATATTGAGCTCCTGATCGAAGAGCTTCCCATTCCTGTATTTGCAGATGGATTCTGCAGCGAGATAATTCATGGCGTTGAGACAGCCGCAAATGAAATGGGTTTTCGTTTACTCCTATCCGTGATAAGGCGCGAGGATAATAAGCTGGAGCTTCCTCCCATCTTGAATCCTGATGAAATCCTCGGTCTGATCGTGATAGGCGGGGGGGACCTCGATGACGAGTATATCAAGCAGCTCAAAGACCGCGGCCTGCCTTTGATTCTCGTAGATAATTACGTGGAGGGCGAGGAGCTGAACTGCGTTCTCAGTGATAACATCAGCGGGGGATATCAAGCAACCAAACACCTGATCGAACTGGGTCACCGGCGCATCGGAATGATACGAGGGCCCAAAAAGTATAAGCCCCTCATGGAGCGCTATCAGGGCTACCTGCTTGCCCTTCATGAAAACGGGATCCCGGTGCAGCCTGAATTGATCCCGCCCAGGCTATCCCATGGTTTGAGAAAGGGCTATGATGAGATGTGCGCGCTTCTCGATCTCCCCGAGCCACCTACAGCCGTATTCGTTGTGAGCGACAAGACGGCCATAAACGCGCTTCAAGCCATCAAGGACCGGGGCCTAAGAGTGCCTCAGGACATCGCCCTGGTTAGCTTCGATGACATAGCAGAGGCTCAAATCCAAAACCCGCCGCTCACGACCGTCCGCGTCGCCAAAAAGGAAATGGGGCAGCTCGCCGTCCAGAAGCTTCTGAGCCTCGTGCGCGGCGATCTGTCCTGCGCAAGCCGGACTGTCCTCTATACTAAGCTAGTTATCCGCGAATCATGCGGGATGCATCTATCCAAGACCGGGCGTAACAATACCCGCAATGGGAGCGGATCATCTTTGGAGCTGGTAGCAAGGGATAATCCAAGCGATGATCGGTGATTCCCTCCAGTTAGCGAATCAAGATACCTGCGAGGTGAAAGAGGTGCCTGAAACAATCTCTTTAAACATCCCTCTAAACGGCACGTGGAAATTCAAGACCGATCCCGAAAACCTTGGCGAGTGCTACCCCGAGGAGTTAGTGAGGTCTTTCAACCTCGACTGCCGTTACATGGATGAGAACTACGACGATAGCGCCTGGAACGATATATCCGTGCCCGCCTGCTGGCAGGCCCAGGGGTTTCAATATAACGGGGCGGCGTGGTACCGGAGAAGGTTCGACCTCCCGGCCTCGGCTTCGGTCGAGTCGATGAATTCAGCCTGCAATAAGGTGTTAGGCGGCGGTAAACGCTTCAGACTACGCTTTTTAGGGGTCGATTATTTCGCGGATGTGTGGATTAACGGGTTTTACCTCGGCTCGCACGAAGGTTACTTCGCGCCATTCGAATTCGATGTGACCGAGTTCATTAAACCGCGAGACAACCTGCTCGTGGTCAGGGTGGATTCGCCCAACGACATACGAGTAAAGCATTCGATGGACCATGAGCAAAAAACCCTCATAAAAGGCGCCCTGCAGGATTGGGATGTCAATAACCTGGAGGTCAACCCGGGCGGCATTTGGAATGACGTGGAACTGATCGTCAGCAATGATATCTACATTGAGAAGACGCGGGTCGATACGGAATTTGAGCTGGCGGAGTCGGATCCAGGGGTATCTGATCCAGATGTGGCAACGATCCTCGCCACAATCGATGTGTTTAGCGCCGAAGGAAGGCCAGGGACCGTATGCTGCGAGATCAAGATCCAACCTGCGAACTTCCAGGGCGAGCCCATAATCCATAAGACAACGCTGAATGTGCCAGTAGCCAAATCCAGACACACTATCACAATAGAGCTTCCAAACCCGAAGCTATGGTGGACCTGGGATCTCGGCACGCCCAATCTCTATGACATTGAAGTTACAATCAGCCGGGCTGATACTGTTCTCGATAGATTTAAAACTCGCTTCGGAATACGGAAGCTCTCAAAGGGTGAGGGCTGGGCGACATTTCTAAATGGGAAGAGGATATTCTGGCGCGGCTCGAACTACCTTTCGGATCAGCTCCTCTCAAATATGGACCGTGCACGCTACGAACGAGATGTCAGGCTGGCGCGAGAGGCTAACATGAACATGCTCAGGACCTTCTGCGTGGTTGAAAAGCCGGAGTTCTATGATCTCTGCGATGAGCTCGGGATCCTCGTATACCAGGACTTTCCCATGCAGTGGCGCATGGCCAGGGGCAGCGACCTCGTCAGGCGGGCCATCCCCCAGATGCGTGACATGGTGGATCTGCTCTATAACCACCCGTCTGTCGCCATCTGGTGCTTCGGGAGCGAGCCTGGCAGGGAGAACTTCGAGAAGCTGGGCATGGCGCTTGCCACCGAGTGCCGCCGCTATGATCAAACGCGGCTCGTTCAGCAGGCAAATGAATACCCGAACCACTGGGATATACTCGCCCTCAAGGATAAGTACAAATGGGATATTGACTTCCATTATTACAGCGGTTGGTACTGGGGCCCGGTGGAGGAACTCCACAGCTTCGATAAGGCCTGGTTTGAGGTTGTTACAGAATACGGGGCCCAGGCGCTCCCCTGTAGAGAATCACTGGAACGTTTTATACCGGAAGAGGATCTATGGCCTCCCAAGTGGCGCACCTATAAACACCACTGTTTCCAGGAGGACCTCCAGCTGAGGTGGATCCCAAAGCCGGAGAATCTGGACCAATTCATCGAAGACAGCCAGCGCTACCAGGCATTCTTTCTGAAGTACCATACGGAGTTTTACCGGAAAATGAAGTTCCAGCCCTGCAACGGAGCGCTTCAGTTCTGTTTCAATGACTGCTGGCCGGCGGTCACATGGTCCGTCGTAGATTACTATCGCAAGCCGAAGCCCGGCTACTATGCGCTGAAGCAGGCGTTTTCCCCCATTCACGTCATAGCCGACTGGCCGTCCGATCTTGCTCCCGGAGAGCCGCTGGATCTCGGTATCTATATAGTGAATGATTACTTGCGGCCTTTTCCGGGGCTCATAGTCGAATGTCGCCTTCTTTACAGGGGATCGGATAAGGAACAAGGTGAGGGTATTCTGGTGGCATCCCGGAGTTTCCTCCTGGATGTTGCAGAAAACTCCATAATTCCGGGTCAAAGATTCCATATGGAAAAGCTCAATGAGGTGGGTTTCTATAAGCTCGAACTAACCTTGAAGGATGAAAATAGAACCCTATCAACAAACGCATATGAATTCAAGGTGGATCCTGGGGTCGAAAAGAGGGATCGGAGGTGATGCCCAGGTCAATCAATAGGTATGGAGGTGGTAGATGGGACAAAATAAAGGCAATAGCGGGCCTGCATGATGTGATCAAATGTCAGACGCCTATATGCATGTTAAGGATGATTCCCTGATGCCCAGACAGGGAAAGGCAGGATAAAAGGTGAAACTGCGGAGGTGTAAAAAGATGAATAAAAACGCCGGGAACAACAGGGTCGTAAAGCCTGTAGCTTCCCTTGTTATGGTGATGATTCTAACCTTGAGCCTGACTGTAACCGCATTTGCAGCAGCCAGGGTCACCCTCAATGTGGCTATGGAGGCCGGACGCATGGCTGACGCCGCCAAGTCGGTTGTCCCTGAGTTCGAGAAGCTCCACCCGGATATAAAAGTAAATGTCGTCCCGCTGCCATATACGACCATGCAACAAAAGGTCATGACCGAGTTAACGGCTAAATCCGGAGCTTATGACATCATCGAATCGCATTTCCTCATGAACGTGCCTTTTGTCGCCGGTGATCTGTTGCTACCCCTGGATAAGTTCATTAAGGAAAGCAATGTAGACTTCGGCGATTTCGTTAAATCAATGGCTGACCAGACCACGCTGGCTGGGAAGGCCTCGAAAATCAATCCCAAAGGGTCTATCTACGGGCTGCCCTACAACTCAGATGTTATGATGTTCATTTACCGTGTAGACCTGTACAAAAAATATGGGCTCGGCGTGCCGAAGGACTGGAGACAGGCGGTCAACAACATATTAAAGATAAATGGCTCCGAAAAGGGGGTCTACGGTTTCGTCTTTTCCGGGGCCCGGACAGATAACAGTCATGCTATCTTTGACTTCTACAACATAGCTTTGAACCTCGGCGGCACCCTCCCTATAAACGACGAATACAGCCCCAGAATGAACACACCTGGAAACCTGGAGGCTCTCAAGATACTCTATGAGCTGGTCAACAAATACAAAGCCACCCCGCCAGGAGTTGAGGAGTATCGCTATGCCGAAAAGAATACCGCTATAGCACAAGGCAGAGCCGCCCATATGACCCAGTGGATGCTCTCCTGTGTAAAATCGCTCGAAGACCCATCTGAATCGAGAGTGAGCGGGAAAATCGGGTATGCGGCTATGCCGGGCGGAAAGGCTATATCAGGGGGATGGACCGTCTCAATAGTTGGAACTACTAAACACCCCAAGGAGGCTTTCGAGTTTATCAAATTCCTGACCAACAAAAAGAATAACTTGAAACTGGCCCTTGAATTCGGTAACGGCCCCGTGAGAAAATCGGTTATCCTGGACCCTGAATTTAAGAAGGCTTATCCCTTTGCCCAGGCTCTGCTCGAGGGCCTCGAAGGCGGGGTTAACATCTTTGCTGCCGCGCCTGATGTTGCAGTATGGCCTGAGCTAACGGATATCGTCAACTTTGCCCTGACTGATGGAATTTTCGGGAGGTTATCGCCCCAAGATGCGCTAGTGCAGGCTGATAAGAAACTGAAGGATGCCTTGCACCAGGCGGGTTATGTCAAGTAGAAACAAAGCGTCATCCACATTGATGAGGGGCAGACCATCAAGAAAGGATAAAGAGAGATAAATTAAATGTATCAACAGGCCCGTTCTCGTTTGCCTGACCTTATGTGGCAGGCTGGAACGGGCCTGGGCAGCTAGCCGTTTCTTCCGGTCGGCCCGGCAGAGTGGGGGAACTGCAAGGAGAGTTGGGAGGGAACCGCAACGATGAGAGATGCGGTAAAAAGATTATCAGACTTCGTGGAGAAGAGGATCGCCGTATTGTTTATGATACCAACCATCATCACCCTGGGGTTGGTGCTGTTCTTCCCCCTTCTTTATTCGCTGACGATCAGTTTCTACCGGTGGAGCGTGGCCAGACCGTTTTTGGGTAAAACGTTTGTGTTCTTCCAAAACTACTCGAAAGCGCTGACGGATCCGGCCTTTTTGGTAGCCATTCGCAATACCTTTGTATTCACCTTCTTCGCGGTAGCGGTGGAGCTCATTTTAGGGATTGCGGTCGCCCTGCTCCTCCATGGGAATTTCAAGGGGAAGACATTTTTTCAAACCGCCCTGTTCTTACCCGTCGTCACCACACCTGTCGCTGTAGGCATCATATGGCGGATATTGTTCCTTACAGATGTCGGACTCATACCTTATCTATTCCAACTTGCCGGGTTTGAGAGGGTTACGTTCCTCAGCTCGCCTGTTCTCGCTATGGTGGCGGTCATATTTGTCGACATATGGCAGACAACCCCTTTTGCCTTCACGTTAATCCTGGCAGGTTTATCATCCCTCCCATCAGAGCCGTACGAAGCGGCCATGATCGACGGTGCGACCAGCTGGCAGCGTTTCTTCTACGTTACCTTGCCGCTGCTCAAACCCGTTATTGTCGTAGTCTTACTTATCCGCGTCATGGACGCATTTCGCGTTTTCGATACAATTTATATCCTGACAGGCGGGGGCCCGGGATCTGCAACGGAGTCCGTGAGCACATTCACAGTCCGGACGGCCTTCCAGTATTTCAACACCGGTTACGCGTCCGCCCTGGCCTATGTAGTTTTTATTATAATCGCTGTCATGAGCTACCTGATGATTAAGGGATTCAAGATTGAAACCTCGGAGCTATGATAAAGCTCAGGGTAATAAGTCGCTACCAACAACCGCATTGACAGGAGGCCTAGAGCAAAGTGATCACGAAAAGCTCCGGAAATCCCGGAAAGATATTGAAGCTGCTAAAGCTACCATCCCGCTCCCCATTCATCGGGGCGCTCCGCTATTCTATACTTATAATCCTGACGTTTATCGCGCTTTTCCCCCTTATCTGGCTCTTTATGACATCGCTCAAGAATGAAATAGATATCTTTGCAAGGCCGCCGGTTCTGGTTTTCCGGCCGACGTTCCAGGCCTACAGGTATATCGCAAAAATGGGCTTCCTTGAAAAGTACTTTCTCAATAGCTTGACAGTAGCGACTCTGACCGTCGTAGTCTCGTTAGTCATCGGAGGGTTGGGGGCCTATAGTCTGGCGAGGTTCCGGTTTACCGGAAATTCATTCTTGGCTTTTATCATCCTCGCGTCACGTATGCTACCCGGTGTCGTCCTGGTTATACCGCTTTATCTGCTTATGCAGAGGTTCAAGCTGACCAACACCAGGACGGCCCTCATCATCGCCCACACAGCGTTCAATCTACCCTTCGTCGTCTGGATATTAAGAAGCTATCTCGCAAGCATACCCAGAGAGCTTGAAGAAGCTGCCATGATCGACGGAGCCAGCAGGTTGCTCGCCATCCGCAAGGTTATCGCTCCGTTGTCAACCCCGGGCATCGTTGCCACAGCCATGTTTACGTTTTTATCGTCATGGAATGAATTTCTCTTCGCATTGAACCTCACCTTTTCGCCGGAAGCGCAAACCATGCCGGTAGCAGTGACCGGATTTATAAGCGCCAGGGGTATAGCCTGGGGCGAGCTCTCCGCAGCTGCTACCATCATGCTTTTACCTGGACTGCTTTTCGGCATTTTCGCCCGTAAGTATATCGTTAGCGGCCTTACGAGGGGGGCCATCAAATAAAACCCAGGCAGCGCCACGCCTTCCCTCAGCCACTTGAATCTGGTCTTCATCCCGAAGTTCGCTCATAGGGCGCTTAACCTGGCTTCGACTAATGAGGGGCATCCGTATAGCCCAGGTGGCGATGGCGGTTATCCGCAAAGCCGTGCAGGTGTCACCCGCGCCCCTAAGAGAGCCGCACAAGAGCCGCACAGTACGTCAGTTACGTCGATCGCTGCTTGCTGCTCGAGCGCAGCGACCTGTAGCCCACTGCGTTGCTCGGAACGCTGCACGGGGACACCGCACGGGGCGGCACGCTGCCCAGACGCTGGCTAAAAGGCCGGGACGATATCCCCTTTATAGTTCTTGAGAATATAATCCTTGACCGTATTGCTGGTCAACGCCCTGGCGAGCTTCTGCAGCGCCGGGTTGTTCTTGTCCCTGGTGCGGACGGCCAGGACATTCACGTAGGGGGACTCACTATCCTCCATGAATAAGGCATCCCTGGTCGGGACCAGCTTCGCTGGCAGAGCGTAATTGGTATTAATTACTGCGATATCCACATCCGCTAGCGCCCTCGGCAGCTGGGCCGCCTCCAGGGGTCTTATCTGCAACCCCTTGGGATTCTTGGCGATATCAAGCTCGGTCGCTGAGAGCCCCGCACCTTCGCGCAGCTCGATCAGCCCGGCGCGCTGCAGGAGAAGTAGAGCCCTCCCGCCGTTTGTAGGGTCGTTGGGGATGGCCACCACGGCCCTGTTTCTTAACTGCTTCAGAGACTTGATCTTGCGGGAGTAAATACCCATTGGCTCGATATGCACCTTGGCGATATATGTAAGGTCTAGATTATGATCCCTACAAAATTGCTCTAGATAAGGAATGTGCTGGAAATAGTTCGCGTCCAGCTCCCCCTCTGCCAGGGCAAGGTTGGGCTGGACATAGTCCTGAAACTCGATGATTTGCAGGGTAATGCCTTCCTTTGCCAATATGGGTTTAATCAGCTCCAGGATCTGAGCATGCGGCGTCGGCGAAGCTCCGACCTTTAACACGGTCGAGGCCGCCGCCAGGGCCTGACCGCCCGCCAGCGACCCTGCTACCAGCGCCGTCAATAGCACAAAGAATAGCGTTATAAAAAATAGCGTTCTTCTCATATGATGTCTCCTCCTTTGTTTCGATCGTAGCCATCCGGCCGTAGTCATACGGCCTGCTCGACTAGCCGCGTCCGCCGGGCGGAGAGATGCAAGACAGGCGCCCTATGCCAGTACCGAAAGGGGAAAAGATTTATGCGCGCTGACTTAGCGGTGACTTAGGCGTCTTGCAAGCCAGTCTCCCAGGGATTGAATGCCCTGGACTAATATCACCAAAACGAGAACCGTGGCCAACATGATGTCGCCCCGGAACCGCTGGTACCCGTAGCGAACGGCCAAATCGCCCAGCCCACCTCCCCCGACCGCCCCTGCCATGGCAGAGTAGCTGACCAGGCTAACCGCGGTAATAGTCAGGCCCAGGACCAGTCCGGACATGGCCTCCGGGATAAGAACCTTAACGATGATCTGCCATGTGGTCGCCCCCATAGCCTGCGCGGCCTCGATTACACCCCACTCCACCTCCAGGATTGCCGACTCCACTACCCGCGCAACAAAGGGGATTGCACCCACCGTTAGAGGCACCATAGCCCCGGTGGTTCCAATAGACGTGCCCACAAGCAAACGCGTGAATGGGACGATGGCTACCAGCAGGATGATGAATGGGATCGAACGCCCGGCATTGATGATCACCGATAGGATATTATGTAAGGCCGCGTTCGGGCGAATATGTCGCGGGCCCGTAATTACAAGCAGGACACCAAGAGGTATCCCGAAAAGGGCGGAAAGCGCCAGAGAAACCCCCACCATATAGAGTGTTTCCCACAGTGCTTCAACCAGCAGACTCCAAACCCGTGGGTCCCACACCATTCAACACCTCGATCTTTAATCCCTGGTCGGCAAGATACTGCAATGACCCCTCAACATTATCATCTGGTCCAACTATCTCTACGATCAGCGAACCAAAAGGCGTCTCCTTGATGAGGTCGAGGTTAGCATAAATGATATTGACATCAACATCAAACCGGCGGATCAGCGAAGAAATGACCGGCTCGCCAGCCGACTGGCCGATAAACGAGATCCGGACCGTCTTACCGACACATCCCTCGCGATGCACGATCAGCTTCCGCTGCCTGATCTCTTCCGGGATCTCAGTGTGCAAGACGCCCTTGATGAACCGCCGGGCCGTGCTAGTGCGCGGGTTAGCGAACACCTCGACCACAGGGCCGTTCTCGACGATCTGCCCGTTTTCGATTACCGCCACCGTGTCACAGATCTCTTTGATTACATTCATCTCGTGAGTGATCAGCACGATGGTTAACTCCAAACGCCGGTTGACGTCCCGCAGCAGATTCAGGATGGATTTGGTCGTCTCAGGGTCGAGGGCCGAGGTCGCCTCGTCGCAAAGGAGGACCCCGGGACGATTGGCCAGCGCCCTGGCAATCCCCACCCGCTGCTTTTGCCCACCACTTAGCTGTGAAGGATAAGCGTAGAGCTTATCGGAGAGACCAACCAGGTCGACCAGCTCCTTGACCCGTTTTCGCAGCTCGGCCCGGTCCACTCCTGCCACCTCCAGGGGGAAGGCCACATTACCAAAGACTGTGCGTGATGAAAGAAGGTTAAAATGCTGAAAGATCATGCCGATTCCCCGCCTGGCCTCCCGCAGTTCCCGGCCATTTAGCTTCGTAATGTCACGGCCTCCGATCTCTATGGTCCCGCGCTGTGGCACCTCCAGTCTATTGATGCACCGGATGAGGGTGCTCTTGCCCGCTCCGCTCAACCCGATAATCCCGAAGATCTCTCCCTTCTTCACCTCCAGGCTGACGTCACGCAGGGCGACAACCTGGCCGTCACCATGCCCGTAGATCTTGGTGACATTGCTTAGTCGAATCATGGTCTCAGCCATTTAGGATTCTGTCGCCTCTCTTTGCTTCCCATCATCTTATTATCGCATGTTAGCGCATGGCCTCGATATCTTATCATTTCATGGCAGTGATTGACGCTCACCAGGTATACGCCAGCGATGGCCAGGATGCCGCCCACGGCTTTCATCCACGAAAGGCGCTCGCCAAGGATGACGGTGCCGCCAAGCACGCCGAAGAATGGCACCAGGTTTAGAAAGCTTGTAACCACAGTAGCGCCAAGGTGTTTAAGGGCAAATAAATACAGGATATACCCCAGGGCTGAGCACACCGCACCCAGGTAGAGGATGTTAAACCAGACTTCACTCCCCCAGGTTGCAATGGGCATGCCGTCGTGAAGGGCGATCGGCAACAGAAACAGGGTCCCTACCAGATTCTGATAAGTATTTAGGGTCAGGCCATCATAATGATCAAGAAGAGGTTTATTGATTATAGTATAGGCCACCCAGGAGCACGCCGAGAGAAAGACCAGGAGGTTTCCCAGCATGGCGCGACCAGACAAGGATGCCCCCAGGTCCGCCTGTGCAACCACGTAAACCCCAAGGCACGACATGACGATCCCGGTCCACTGCAGACCCAATATCCTGGCTCGCAGTAATACAACTACAGCGAGTGCGTTGATAACCGGCGCCGCCCCGGTGATCAGGGAGGCCGTGCTCGCCGAGGTAAAGCGCAAGCCAGTGTTCTCCAAGATGAAGTATACCGGGATACCCAGGATCCCGCCGATCACCACCCGTATGCTATTATTCATACTGCCAGTATTATAGGGGATCCTTCCCATCACCCCTCGCTGCCTGGAGATATACCCGGCATATAGCCCCCCGAGAATCGCGCAGGCTATCACGAACCTCGCAAACGCAATCTGAACGGGTGTCAATCCAGCAGTCAAGAGGGTTTTCGTGCTGATGAATGAAATCCCCCACACGATGGTGGTAAAGAGAATTGCAGCTATGGCGATAGCCTGACCTGAGCCTCCGGTAGCCTTCGGGGACCCGTTTTCCGGTTCCTGCGAGAATGAACGCCTGGAGGAGGCTCCTGCTGAGATACTTGAATCGATGTGAATGCTGCTGTAGATATTGCTCATTTTGCTTAAACATCGCCTTTACCATATCCTTGATTCCATTGACCCCAATTCCGCTAAGAGACAGGGTTGCGGCGGTTGCCTGGACTGGCACCTCCGCAGGCGTTCTTAGGTCCCTCTTAGGTCGGCTTCGAAATTAAACCCGATCCCAAATTCCTGTTCTATATTATACTTGAAAAATCCTTTTTTTGAAGATCGCTGCACTGCATTCTTCTGTCTTTAGACGAGAGTAAGGCGCGGTTTGTTTTCCCCTAACAGGGCTTTGGCATAAGGGTAAAAGCTCCGGCCGTGGATCCAGGCCGGTTCATAGGGTAAGAGCTCACCATGCGCCGCAAGATAAGAGATGCCGCCTGCCCCCATGGTCAAAATCGGGACGCAGGCGGCCTAACCATGCTCGGCCTAACCCCGCTACTCTTGCCGCTACTACTTTTGCTGGAAACGCTTAAAAGTCGCCCGGCATGCTAAGTTAGTGCGCAAAAATACCCGGACCTTTCGCAGGTAACAGCTACCAGTGCCACACAGTGGCCGGGTTACTTCTAAATCCTTATTTTACGGGCTTACTTAGCCTCCGGGTACTCACTCGAGAGAAGATATAACGGCGGCTCATCCTCTTCAATGGTGGGGAATCTCCCGACCTTCTCGAGGAAGCGGTTGTCGACCCTGTCGTCGTTCACCTTTGATACCTCGCCGAGCAGGACCATGCCGCTTCCCTTCTCGCCCCAGAATTTATGGTACACGCGCGGAGCGAGCGTTATGCTCTCACCGGGGGTGAGCCGCACGATCGTGCCGGCCGGGGCAGTGTAGTTCCTTCCATCCTGTGATATCGAGACAGGGGTGTCGGCAAGCCTCTCGTCTTCGGTCGAGTTATATACCTGCACCAGCAGGTTTCCGCCTCCCCGGTTTATAATATCCTCCATCTTGCTCCAGTGAAAATGGAAGGGAGTCACCTGCTCCTCCTCCACTATCAGGAGCTTCTCGGCATACGGCTTAATATACTTCTCCATATTGAAATTCCCATTGCGAAGCGTAAACATCAAGAGACCGATCCTGTGATAGTCGCCGCTCCCGAAATCAGTTATATCCCACCCTAGCATATTGTCCCTGATCTCATCATATTCGTGGCCCTTATCCTTCCAGTCGTCCGGGGTCCAGTAAGCAAACGGCGGCAGGGCGAAGTTCATCTTTTTGATAAATGCTACTCCTTCTCGCATGATCCTATTCAACTCTGAACGTTTCATCGAACATTCTCCCCTTTTCTTTTATAATCTTCCCCTTCTCTTCTTAATGCCTCATAGACTGATTTATAATGCCTCACGGCTTGATTCATGATGCCACCTTACCCCCTCAACCCTCCGGGCTACGCCTTCAGACGCTCTCCTTAAAAGCTGAAGAACCAGGCGGATCAGGCCATGACTGAGTTAAAGTTGTCCTCGGTCTTAATCGTGCTGAAACCGCAGGGTGACTATCCTCTTGGCCGGGATAGTCAGATATACCTTGTTGCCAGCTCTTGATATGGCAAGTGGGCGCTCAACCGGGACCTCGCCCAAACTGACTTCCGTAACCTCGCGGACCGGCCGGAAGCATTCCACCTCTGTCGGAGCCGCCTCATTAGCAATATTATATAACCTCAAGATTACGTAGTCACCATCCTCTGCCTTCTTGTATGCGCTGGCCATCGCACCCCTGACGCGATAAAATGATAACTCTTTGGGTAAAGTCCCTCCTTTGCGAGTTACAACATCCACGGCTCGCATCGGTGCGTTAAACTCTTGCCCTGCCCTATGAATCTCATGGAGGGGCACGGCTGCTGGATCATGAGGGTAGACGGCATATTCGAAGACATGTCGGCCTAGGCACTGAGCGGTGGGGGTTGGCAATCCCGGGCCACATGGACTCCCATTCCTCTCGTCCAGACCCTCTTTGGATAGATAACCGATGCAGCGGAGAAGGGTCACGCAAAGAGCAGGCTGGGCTTCGTCGGTTGCTTCATACTGTATGAGGCCCTTGTTTAAAACGGCGAAGCCCCGACCCTGCCCGCGCAGGGCTACGAAGTTGCGCTGGGGTTGGGTCGGACTTGGCTTCTCAAGCCAACCCGGTCTGACCGGCACCTCCACATCCCGCGTGAGAATATCGAAGTGACCATCTACATAAACCTGCCTGGCGGTAATTTCCGGCCGGAAGGTTGCTCGTAAACGATGGTCCTTAGCCCTGTTATCGAATTCAGTTCTTACCGTAACATAATGAACCCCGGCATTCAAGGAAATGTAGATCGATAGAGGGCAGAGCACATCCTCAGATGCGCGAGAGCGGTCGTCAGGTGACGCAGATGCAGGCAACATGAAGTCCACATCAACACGGATCGTAGCCCGGACCGGGCCTGTTTCCACTACAGTATAGCGGCTCGCGCTGCCGAGATTGGTAACCAGGCGATCAGCCGCGGGAGCCTGGTAGGTATAGTTATCGCCTACATCCCCGCCGTCGACCAAAATATTGCAGTTTCTGTATACCTGACCAGTTATCTTATCTGTAAGAGTAAAATAACCGCCATCCTGGATGTCCACCTTTAGAAACTCGTTCTCCATCGCCCGTCCATTAACCGTGACAAGGCTCTCGAAGGTCGGCGTTTGGTCTATGGAAACAGGCTCTATCTGATAGGCCCGGTAGCCGAAGGCTGGGATATCTTCCGCTAGCATGGCTACTTGGTAACGGCGCACAGGACCTGTTGGCTTCTGGCCATCCATGATGTTACGCTCGCTTTGGTACTTTACGAAGTCCATACAACCTGTGATCTGGAAGGGGACATCCTTACCGTCACGCGTGATGCGGAAGGCCATTACATTACCACCCCTAGTTAAGCCGCTATTGGCATATATGGCTTTCAGCGCCTCCTGCAACTCGGGCGTAACGGTTGCATTATCAGCCCAGGTAAAATCAATGGTGGCATCAACCACGCCCGTACGGTCCCAGCTGCAGGGGTTGAAAACAACAAGGGCCTTCCTCCATCTAGGAACGTCAATAGAACTAGCCAGGCTGTGCGAAGCGATTGCTACCAGCCGCTCACCAATCTCCTGAGCGTGCTTATAGCGGTTTAATACGTCAGGCGTCACTTCGTCAACGTGAGCGCCATAGATGTCATCATGGAAGTTATTTTGCAGGTCGTACCTCCAGGCAGCCTGGAGCAGGCGTTGAGGATATTTATCGCCAACAAGCCATGCGCTGGTGCAGAGGGGCTCCGCATATTTCTCGAGCAACACCTCGGTCCTGGCGTTCTCCTGTTTAATGGGCACGCGCGTCGATTGAATCCCCGACATGAGGAAAGACGTCTCGGTGCGCCGCATCTCCCCTACATGTATATCTGGATTCTGCAGCTCTCCCCTAACAGCCTTTATGTATTCCAGGATGTTGGAATGCTCTAATTCAAAGCCGTGTTGTCCTTTCCTGATCTCCTCTATGATGGCCGGCAGCTGGCGGTGCGGCTCCTCGTGGTCACCGCCATTCATAAGCAACATGAACCTGGTGGCATTTCTAGTTTCCTGCCTGTCTTTGAGCTCTTGAATCTTTTGGGAAGTATATTCAACATCGTCAAACAAGAAGAGGTGTGTCCCGTAAGCCCAAGGCAGGTGTAGGGCTAGCACCTGCGAGCCATCAGGGCTCTCCCATAAAAATTCGGTTTTACTTGTCTCTGGATATCCGGCCACCCCACGCCATACAACGGCGCTATCGATCCCAAAGCCCCTGAGAATCTGGGGCATTTGCGAGATATGCCCGGCCATGTCCGGCAAGTACCCGACTCTCATGACTTCCCCGTAATCCCGAGCTATCCTGGTGCCCAGAAGCAAATTGCGGATATGGGCCTCCGGCCCGACCATGTATTCATCGGGCATAATAAACCACGGCCCAACGAGGAGCTTACCCGCCTTCACCAGCTTCCTTACCCTCTCCCGGTTCTCTGGGAAGAGCTCAAGATATGACTCTAGAGGGCTGACCTGACCATCAAACATGAATGAATGATATCCGGGTACATTCTCGAGAATGTCTAAGAGCTTATCCATAAGGTCCACGAGGCGCATACGGTACTCCTCAAAGGTTGAGTACCATTCAGGATCCCAGTGGGTGTGAGAAACAACCATGATATGGTCGATCTTAGACACAATAACGCACCTCCTACACTGGCTTCGGCCAAATCGCCCGTTAGCATCGATCATCTTATCCCATATTTTCTGCCGGCAGCGATCAGAGCCCTAATATTCTCCTCCGGGGTAAGCGGGGAAACCTGATCCCCCGTGCTAAGAATGAATGGGTAACTGCCGGCAGCCTCGATACATTCACGCACTTCCCGCTCCACATCTCTAGGTGTACCTGTAAGCAAAGTAGTAGTAGTGGATACGTTACCCATAAAACCAAGAGAAGGAGCGATTTCCCCGCGCACCTGGCGAAGGTCTTTGATATCTCCTCCTGGGGGACGTTCCAAAGGACAGACCATTTCAATCCCCAGGTTTGCTATATCTGGGAGTATCGCCCGGCAATGGCCGTGTAAATGGATATGGACCGGTTTGCCGTGGGCGTGCGCAACATCTGTAATAGCCTTTACTCCAGGCAAGTTCCAGGTTCGCCACATATCAGGCCCAATCACGCCTGCGGTTGTGGCGCCTGTAGCTATAAAGATGAAGTCAGGGTCGGTCTTCTTTAGAATGGCTTCGGTTAATTCTGCTCGATGGCGAACATAGCGCCCTCTAACCTGAGCGAAGAAATCAGGGTAATCGTAGAGGTCGTAAATGGCCCGTTCCATACCGCCCTCTCGCGCGTCGGCTAGCATATCCGTAAATAACCCGCCAATCACCGCTGGAACCACTGCGTCGTCCCCGACCGTTTCCAGGCACTGGTCAAAATCCGAGGTATCCAGTCCTAAGGGATCACAGAAAAGTATTTCCTCATAGGCACGCCAGTCGCGCTCGATATCCTTCACGGGTCGCTCAATATCCCATGGTGCCCCATCCGGCGGGTGTAAGCACCGGCTGGTCAGAGTCCCGTATCTAGTATGGTAAGTGGTGCGTATGATAAGCCGCCCTTCCCTATCCATGTGGCGTTCTTCAACCTTCTCAACGTTTTCATTCTTCCATGTCAGCTTTGGCGCAACACGCTGGTCAATACCATAGTACTTACCAGCCTGCCACTGCCAGTACCAGAATGGTTCCTGGATATCATAAAATGGGCGACCACTCATCCGGGCCGGGATCAGGTACCAAAAGCAAGGCATCACGGGGATACGATCTGGTTTTCCCCCTCGGTAGACAGCCATAACACGTTCCTTCGGCGTCATCTCATTTTCGGCCATTATTCTCTACGCTCCCTAATTCATACCCCAAAACTCTCACATCATTTACGGTATTTAGCGATCGTATCAATCATGGCCCGGTAGTTTTCAGGCTTGACATAACTAGGGATGCTATTACTACTAGAAATGATATAACGTCCACCTGGGGCCAATTGAGACAGACGAAGCCTGACCTCATCTGCCACCTCATATGGAGTTCCCCGTGCTAGTTTATCCACCGCTATGTTACCCACTAAAGTGATACGATGTCCATACCTCTTTTTAAACTCGACGATGTCAACCGCTTCCGGCTCTAACGGATGGATGGCATCCATTCCCAAAGAAAGGAGATCTTCGACTAAAGGCAATATATCGCCATCGCTATGGAAGATCCATGGAACCGTGATGGCTGCCGCTACCGGTCGAATAATCGGCAGTATCCAACGGCGAAACAGCTCTGGAGAAAAGAAGGGCCCGCCTTTCCACGCTATGTCGTCACCCACCCAGATGAAATCGACTCCAAGATCAATAGCCTTCTGAATGACGCTCCTAGCCCAGGTCGCGTATTTCTCGATTGTAGCGCAAACGACTTGGGGACAATCATATAAAGCAAAAGCAAACTTATCAAGACCGACGCTATTGATTACAGCATCAACCCCGAAACCTAGTAGAATGTTAGCCGCCAGGCCATTTTCATGAGCTGAGGTAATCAACTCCTGCAAAGGATGCTGAAAACTCATCTCCTCAACATCAGGAAGCTTAAATGTCTGTACCTCGTCAAATGAAGCCACACGATGGCCCAAGAAAGTCCGCCCGGCGGAAGTTGTCTCATGCTTAACTGGAATAGGGGCGAACATAAAGAGCGGAACGTGATCCCGGCCACAACGTAGCGATACCTCCACCTCAGATAAACAAGAACCAAATAGTGCCGTCACAATCTTCTCGTCGATTTGAGACTCATAATAAGGGATACAGTCACATACCTCTCCGGTTAAAGCTGCTATGATCCGTTCGCGTCCTGTCATGATGCAGCCCAGCCTTCCAATCCGATCTATGGGGCGTATCGGTCCCTAATATTTTAATCCAGTCAGGGTCAGACCCTGAATGAAATTCCTCCGGGCAAAGGCATATACGATTATCACGGGTATAGTAGCGATGGCGGCGCCAGTTATGACTGCATCATAGCGAACCCCATACTCCCACTGCAATGTAGCAACGCCCAGGGTTAACGTCCGCATCTCAGGGCTCATAGTAACCATTAATGGCCAGAATAGATTATTCCATGACCACATAAAACTAAATATCCCGAGCGCAGACGCGGCTGACTTGGAAAGCGGGAGGATCACACGATAGTAGATCCACCAGTCACTTGCCCCGTCTATCCTCGCGGCTTCCAGCAGGGCATCCGGGATCCCCTCCATAAACTGGCGCATCAGAAATATTCCAAAGGCGCTTACACACATTGGTACTATAAGGCCTGCGTATGTATCGATCCATCCAAGGTTTGAAACCAGCATGTAAAGGGGGATGACGATTACAGCGAAAGGAATCATCATGGAACTCAGGATTAAAAGGAAATAGACTTCCTTCCACCGAAATCGGTATTTGGCAAACACAAAGCCTGCTAGAGAGCTTGTGAATAGGATGAGTAATGTGGTTGCAGTGGACACTATTACGCTGTTCAAAAAATACCTTCCAAAATCAAGTTTATCCAGTAGCTCTTGGTAGGTAGCCAGGGTAAACTTGCGAGGGAAAAAGGTTAACGGGATCTGAATGATTTCAGTGGCCGATTTAAAGGATGATAAGAACATCCATAGAAAAGGGATCACCATGCTCAGGCTGATAAGTATGGCTACAAGCTGCCAGATGACGTCCCATAAGCGGGTCTTGCCATTGTGCGCTATTTTAGTGGATAAAAAGAACCCCATTTCATCGCCCCCATGTCAAATCAGTATCTCCACCGCGGCTTCAAGGCGCGCATTTGCAAAAGGGTAAGGCCGATGATCATAAAAAACATAATAACGGCCGCCGCGGTGGCGTAACCGACTCGCATGTGAAAAATACCGTACCTATAAATGAAATAAGCGATCACGTAAGAGCTCGTACCTGGCCCGCCCTGATTTGTCATTACAGCAATTCTATCAAATACCTGAAATGCTCCGATTAGTGTGGTAACAACCACAAATAGCGTCACATTGCCCAAAAGGGGCAGTGTAACTTTGAAAAAACTCTGCCAGCCAGTCGCCCCGTCGATCTTAGCCGCTTCTTCGAAATCCACAGGAATATCCATAAGTCCCGCCAGGAAAATAACTGTTCCATAACCCAACCCCTGCCAAATATCAGTAGCTACTATTGCATAAATGGCCTGTGCTGGATCGCTCAAGAATCCCTGGGGAGGTAACCCTAGCATCTTCAAAATGGTATTAAAAAGCCCAAAGGTCGGCTGGTAAAGCCACCTAAACAGCACGCTCATGGCAGCTACAGCGCATACTGCAGGAAGGAAGATGAAAAACAGATGCAGGTCGCGCCCCCTCTTCAATCTCATAAGTAAGACCGCCACGGCAAGACTGAGGGGGACCCCGATCGCGGTTTTTAAAAAAACATAGATAATGGTATTCCAGAAGGATTTGATAAAGACATGGTCATTTAGAAGCTCTATATAATTGCGTAAACCTATGAATGGGCTAAAAGACGGGTCGATTACATTCCACTCATAGAAGCTGGTCCTGAATGAGTTGATTACCGGCCAAACCAGAAAGACAACGTACCAGCAGGCAATTGGCACTAATATAAGAAAAGGAAATGAGCGGCTACGCATTTCTAAACCTCCCGTGATTTGGGTATCGGGGGTAACCGCCGATGGCAGTTACCCCCTGGCCTCCCATACGACGGATGAGAACGCTACCATTGAAGTTTCGGCTTCGGGGCATTGGGGTAACGGTCGCGGAAGCGAGCAACAGCCTCGTTAGCATCCTTCGTCATCTTCGCGAGTCCCTCATCGAGGCCTAGGCTCTTGTGCTCAATTGCATCCATCGTCCGGTAGAAGCTATCCTTGATCATGCTGTCATTGCCAAAGGGACCCCAGAAGCGCATGTTCGGTAAGTGCTTCAGGAGAGGCATCAAAAAGCTACGCTCAGGATTCTTATAATACTCAGGCTTTGCAAGCTCTCGTAATGGCGATATACCGGGATTCTCCTCCAAGAAAAGCATCTGGGCCTCTTTCGTCTTCAAGAACTTGATAAACTCCAGGGCCTCTGCTTTATGCTTGCTTCCCGCCCAAACGGCCAGGTTCCAGGTGTCAACATGGGTGAAAATCGGTTGACGTCCTTTAACGAAAGAAGGCTTAACAACGAATGCGAAGTTTAAATCAGGATAAATAGTCTTCGCGAATGGAATGTATTCGGCCCACATGAAAGCCATAGCCGCAACCTTCTGCGACACAGCATCATAACTGTCGGGTAGATCCACACTGTCGACTTTATATTTATAGTGGAGATCATAGAAGAACTCGATCGCCTTCCTGGACTCCGGGATTGTAAAATCGAACTTGCCGGTTGCGTTGTCGTAAAACTTCCCGCCCTGTTCGGCGATAAAGTCCCAGGCGAAGACGCTGTTGTTATATTCCCTGCAGCTCAAGCCAGCTCGAATTAGCTTGCCAGAAGCATCGGTCTTTGTAAGCTTCTTGGCATAGTCGAGCATCTGGTCCAGGCTCTCGAATTCTTCCGGGATAGCCAATCCGGCTTCCTTCAGGAAGTCCACATTAACCACCAAACCAGCATCTCCTATTGGATCGGGAATTCCGACAGCGTATACCTTATCAAACGGAGACTGCAGGTAGTATTCCGGCCAGTGCTTGGCCTTGAGCTCTTCGACCGAGAGCACATCCGCCGGGAAAGGCTCTATCGCCCTGCCAAGCACTAGTTCCAGCATATCCTCAGCCCGCGGTGTGAACATATCCGGCGCGCTCTTGGCCGCCAGTGCCGCTTTCATTTGTGTAGCGATGTCGGCCTGGGGCTGCACTTTAATGGTAATGTTTGGGTGCTTCTCGGTAAAGACCTTCGCGACCCTCTCGAAACCGTTCTTATGGAGCACTAGCTGGTGACACCAGAGGGTCAGAGTCACCTTTTTAGGTGCAGCAGCGACGGGCCATATTAAACCTGCCAGCAGGATAACGCATAGAAGTGAACCCCACAGTATCGCATGCCTTTTCATACCAAGCCTCTCCTTTCCGTAATCTTTCCGGGTCAATGACCCTCTTCAAAGTGATGACCTGTCTACTCGCCCGTCCCTAACCAAGAAAGACTTCTCCTTGCACGTTGCAGTTTCTCTATCACCTCCTTTTTACACCATTATACGGACGCTACTCGTGCCGTGGGTGATGGTTGCCAATATAGTCTCTAAACACGAGGTAATCCTTTATCATCGGTCGAAAGGTTTTACATTATATAATCGTATAAATTTATTGGGGTTTAGCTGGATTTTTGCTAATAAATCATTATATTTTAGTCCATCGTTTCGAATACGCTGTAATTATATATTCGATGCTTCACTCTCTATTCCTCCTATACGGAATAGATATTCTAAACATGTTTTCCATCCAATTCTCCGAATAGAACTGTTGGCGCCCTACGCAAGACCCTCTTTAAGGTTCAAACAAGGATTGATAGATCTCGCAGGAACTCCCGCAATGCCGGGTACATCCTCCTATAGAGATCCATTCTCCTCTGGTAGATCTCGCATCTTGCGGCATCGGGCTCATAGACCCGCTCTATCTTTACGAGCTCATCCGCAGCCCCGGTCGCGGAGTCGAATATGCCGGTGCCCACGCCCGCCAGGATCGCTGCGCCAAAGGCCCCGGCCTCGACCACCCTGGGCTTTGCAAGGGGTTTACCCATGATGTCGGACGCCACCTGGAGCCAGGCCCGGGACTTGGCCCCGCCACCGGTTGGCCTGTACTCGTCGATGTGGATACCAGCTTCCTCCAGCAATTCCACTCCTTCTCTAAGATAATAGGTCACGCCCTCAAGGAGCCCCTTCACAAGCTCGCCGCGGGTCGTCTCCAGGGTGAGGCCAGCAATAACCCCTGACGTCCGGCTCTCCAGCAGCGGCGGACCGGTGACGGTAAAATGCGGGAGGACCATTGTGCGGCTTGGGCCCTCAGGAAGCTCTGCCATAAGCTTGTCGTAGATATCAACGCCTGCCGCCTCAGCTTGCGCCTTTTCGGCCCTGGCGAGCATATCCCTGAACCACTTGAGGACCGAGCCTCCTGTCCCATTGTAAAGAAAACTAACATAAAGACCGGGTACCACGTGGGCTTCAATACCCATTTTGTTCCGCATCATTAGCGCGCTGTCAGGCAGAGTAGAGAATGCCGGAGTAATACAGGCGAACGTTCCAATACCATAAACCGCCACTCCGGGCCTTATAACCCCGGCCCCCAGGGCTGTACAGCACTGGTCATGCCCGCCGACCACAGCCCTTGTGCCCCTGGGCAGCCCCAACTCATCTGCGATAGCGTCACTGATGGGACCCAGGTCAGTGCCAGCGGGGGAGACCCGGGGAAGCTTCTCCACGGGGATGGAGGCGGCCTTTGTGAGTTCATCAGACCAGCCCTTCCCCTTGATGTCATATAACAGGGTCCTACCGGCGAGCGAGCAGTCAGTGACCGCCTCGCACCCCATGAGGAAGTATATCAAATCCTGCCAGAGCAGAAACTTATACGCTCTATCAAAAAGATCTGGCTTGTGATCCCTGATCCACTGTAACTTGGGCATGGAATACATGTGACCCAGAATATTCCCGTTGACCTCGAAGAAATGCCGGACCCCAACCTTCTCCGCAAACGGCTCTACATACTCCTGGCCCCGGCAGTCAAGGCCCAGGATGCAGTTGTCCAGTACCCTCCGGTCCTCCGAGACGGGCGTCATGGCCTCGCCAAATGAGGAGACGGAGAGGGCCCTGACGGGATCCTTAGGGCGCCTATCCTTTAAAGTGGATGCCGCCTCCCTGATCGCGGACTTCACTTTGTTCCAGACGTCAATGCTGTCAAGCTCATTCCACCCGGGATGCCTTACTATGATGTCATACTCCCTATAAGCCCGGGCCAATAAATCGCCTGACTCGGAGAAGATCGCCACCTTACACCCAGAGGTGCCGACATCAATACCCATCAAACTCATTTGACCCTCACGACCTCTCCCCGCGGCTCGCGTCTTATACCATGGCGAGCGTTTGTTTTAACTCATGGTGCCGACATTCTAACGCCCAGCCCTAATCTTTTAACCTTGCATATCCGAGCTCCACAAAATAGTTCTTGATCACCTCTGTGACCAGGGGGAACCATACCTCATGGATGCGGTGGTGTTCGGTGAGGTATTTGAGGCTCGGAGTTGCGCCTCGCCAACGGCTCGCGAAGCCCGCGGTGATGATATCATTGCGGGCGAGCTCTTCGATCGCATCTCTGGGTAGGATGTACCCCAGATTCTCGATCACGTCCCGTGCCACCGCCTGGCCGCCGCTCGTCTCCAGAATAGTCCAGATATTCACCTTAATAAAACCGTCATACGGCAGGCTCCTGAGCTCTCCCCAGCTCAGGCTCGATGTCCCGTGAAGCACAAGGCAATTGCCCACCGCACGCGCTATCTCCCTTGCCCTCTCCTGGTAGTACCTGGCCTCGCCCGCCGTCCGGCGATGCTCGGTCCCCACATTGACGACGATCAATGAAACCCCGGTCGAATCCAAAAAATGAACAGCATCCTCGGGCGTGGTCAGGTCGCTCCCGGGACCCCGGGCTTCGGCTATCTCATCCACGGCACCCTCAACGAGCACCTTTTCCCCGGCCCATGCCACAAAAGCTGCGGTCCGCCTCTCATTCTCCTCGAGCGGGAGGGCCGAACAATCATACATCACGCTCGCCAGGAAATCGATCTCGCGCTCGATCACCTCGTCGTCGAGGCCGGGCTGGGCATGATCGAGATGGGGCATGACCCGTAGATGAGCATACCGCCCCTCGGGCCCGGCCAGGCGGTAGAGGTCATTCTTAATTGCCCTGATGCCCTCCCAGATATCGCCGGAGGCCGTGTAATTTCTCACCTGCTGGCGCGCCGGGTAATTAGCGGTAAATGCTACGACAACAGGCGGGCGCGCAATGCCGAACTCCTTCCCAAGGCGGGCGGCAGCCTCCAGGATGGCTTCCGTAGTCACGGTGTTCTCCGTGCAAAATGCAGGTATCGCCACCTGTCTTTTGCGGAAAAAATCGTACATCTCGCGCACTTCTTCAACGTTATTGAGAAGAGCCATGCCTATCCCTCCAGTCCATCACGTTCCTGCCCTCCAAAACCCAGTCCCTCATGGTAGTCCCTCCCGGCCGGGCGCCCCCTTGCACTCACTCCTCGCGCCGGGTCGACTGCCGGATAATGAGCTCGGGCTCAAGCAAGACATGGGTTACCTCGTCCTGCCGGCCGGCAATCATGTCCGTAAGTATTTCAACAGACCTTTCCCCGATTTCCCTGATGGGTTGCCGTACGGTGGTCAGAGGCACCTCTGAAATCGATGAGAAGATCACATCATCATATCCAGCTATGGAGATATCAGAAGGGACCTTGAAGCCTTTTTCCAGCACAGCCTTGAGACTCCCCAGCGCCATAACATCGTTGATTGCTGTTATGGCGTCAGGCCGGAGACCGTCATTGAGCTGCTGTTTCGTTCTCTCATAACCCCCGTCAAATGAGGGCGCACCACATATTCCTATTAACCTCTCGTCGAGGGATAGCCCTGCCTCCCGTAAAGCTGTGCGAAACCCCCTCCTCCGGAGATCAAAGCTAACAGCGCCCAGGGCTCCTGATAGGAACATGATCCTCCGGTGCCCTGTATCAAGGAGATACCGGGTCAACAGGTAGGAGCCCTTCTCGAGGTCGCACATAACCCAGCTGGCGTTCACGCCGGGGTAATAGGAAGATGTAAACACAAAAGGCACTCCGAGGCGTTGAAGCTCAAAGACGTGTCCTATATCAACGTTCTCTTTATGCACAGGCACCAGCAGTATCCCATCCACCCGCTGGCTTATGAACTGCTGGACAATCCGTTTCTCTAGCTCCACATCATCATTTGAGACGCCGAGTATAAGATTATAACCCCGCTCCCGGACAGCCTGCTCGATGAAGTGGGTCATGCTTCCAAAGTACGGGTTGGCGACATCAGTCACTATGAGGCCTATCGTGCCGCTCTTTTGCGTGATAAGCCCCCTGGCCATCGCATTGGGGTAGTAATTAAGCTTGCGCGCGGCTTCGAGCACGCGCTCACGGGTGGTCTTGCTGATCCGGGATTTATTGTTGAGAGCCAGAGACGCTGTAGAGACGGAGACCCCGGCCAATCTGGCCACATCAACAAGAGTAACCGGCACTTACATCCCTCAAATCATTCTAAGTGTAGATTCCTTAATTTATGCCAGTTTACCAGCACGTCCCAGGGGTTGCCGGTGCTTGCGTGACGGGGCCTTTTGAAATTTGGCAAGGCCCTCACG
>DUMQ01000102.1 GCA_012839815.1 Bacillota bacterium
CAAGAACTGCTGACTTGTGATCTTTGAAAAAAGCTCGCAAAGTCAGCCGGGCATCCTATTGCCCGAGTTACCACTGGATAGAGAAATTTTCTTTAATTTACCTATTGACATCGCACCGTAAGTCTTTTTCCTCAAATTTACTACTTAGTTTCCATTGAAAAAGTCTGCTTTCTACGGCTGCAACTACAACATATAGGGTCATGGCGGCTTAGATACTATGTAGAAAACCAGTCGAATTTTTCAATAGAAACTACTTAGTTTCTAATGAACAAATAAACTTTTTACATGCAATATTTGTGTTCGGATGCAAACATAATTTAATTATTACCTACCCTGCGCCCACCCCCCTGCTAGGACCACTAAAGCTCTAAGTAGCCTCTATGTTCGACCCCGCCGCCCCGCCGACCAGCAATAACAACCTCACATCCCTCCCGCTCTACGTCGGCGACTATATTGGGCGGCGCCCCATTATCCGTGATCCACCTTGTAATCGAGGACACAGGACAGATAAAGCACGATAACACCTTCCCAACCTTGCTTGAGTCGGCTACCAGGATAACCTCGCGACCTGCATTGGCCATAACCCGCTTGATCGTGGCCTGTTCCATCCTGCCATCGGTGAGCCCATCCTTAACGGATACTCCGAGCGCTGAGAGAAAAACCTTATCGGGACGCACCTCGGCGATGGTTCTTTCCGCTATAACGCCGCTTGATGAAAATGATTCATCAGTAAATCCACCTGTTGTAACCACCAGGATCCCGCGTTTGCCACATAGTTCCGCCGCGACTTTGATATCATTGGTGATAACGGTGACATTGCGTTTCCCCTCCAGGTGTCTCGCAATCTGAAGGGTTGTCGTGCCTGAATCCAGGATGACGGTATCGCCATCAGAGATCATATCAGCCGCCATCATGCCTATAATATCTTTCCTTTCACTAGCTAGACCTTTGCGCGTATCATAATTTACATACTTAGCCTCGAGCGGGCTTACACTCATAATTGTTGCACCACCATAGACGCGCCTCAGGTAGCCCTTGGACTCGAGAAAGGTTAGATCCCTTCGCAAAGTATTTCCTGAAACCCCGAGCTTCCCCGCGAGGGTTGCAACATCAACCGTACCCTTTTCCTTCAAGGCTTCTAAGATAGCCAGTTGTCTTTCAAATGGCAACACGGAAAGCTATCCCACTTTCGTCGAGTTATCAGTCGCGCTTCCATCCACAGTCGCCTATTTGATCCAATCAGCTCGATCAAATACATCAAATACTAAGACAATTCATATATATACATATTCAAGGCATATGCGAAAATTCCTCCTAAATTTAATCATAAATTATAAACAATCACCACTTATAAATCTGCATTCTGCATATGCTACGGTGCTGGAAAACATTTGGTTGATCACGGAATATCATTAAGCCGCATTATTGAAACGTTCTCGCATCCGTCGACGCTGGGACGGTAGATGTGAGGATGTATTTCATCATTTGTTTACCGTAGTTCATAACCCTACCATACAGTATATCCGCCATCAACCACCAGGATATGCCCTGTTGTGAAAGACGAAGCATCCGAAGCGAGGTAGATGACCGCCCCTCCAAGCTCCAACGGCTGGCCGGGACGCTTCATCGGCGTCATGCCGATCCAATTCTTAATGGCTATTTCCGTCTTGAGCAGCTCTCTAGTCATCGCCCTCTCCATGTAACCCGGCGCGATGGCCAAAGCATTTCCTACATGATCCTAACTAAAACCTGCCGACATCGCCCTATCGTAAATATCACGGATTGGCCTGACCACGTTGTCAATGCCCTCGAGCTCGCCCTCAAACACAAAAAGCTCGTTGACATTATGAGGCCATGGATCAGTTGCATGAGCGCTTCTATGAGGTTCAGGAGCTATTGGCTAGAACTCGCAAGGCATCACCCATGTTGCTTCTCTATGGCATCACGAGCACATACTTCGAAGGAACGCATACTGATGATGCGGATTATGGCTATAGCCGGGATAAGCGCATCGGAGTTCGGTCGCGAGCGCGATGCGACCCGTCGGAAGGAGGCCATGGAGGAAACCAAGGAGGAACTCGAGAAGCTTAAAGAGACATCGAGTAAAGGGGCTTACTACAGCCACGTAAAGCTCTACAAAAAGGTCGCCGAGATCCTGGAGAGCCACCACGTCAAGAACCTGTGGGACATTCGTATTACCCCTCTAAAGGAAGGCATACCACCCGATCAGAAGACACGCCTCGACCTTCAGTTCTCCCCGCGCGAAGAGGAAATTGCTCGGCAGTAATTGTTGGATGGGAAGTATGTGCTCGAGACCTCGGTAAGCAGGGAGGAAATGGATTCAGAGAAGGTAAAGGAGTCGTATCAGTCTCTCTAGTATGCGGAGAGGAGTTTCCGGCACATCAAGAGTTTCCTTGGGATTCGGCCTATGTATCATCGCCCGCGTTGGCGCATCAAAGCCCACGTGCTGATTTGCTTTCTCGCTTACTATCTTGTGAAGCAATGCGAACTGGAGTTCCGTGCCAAGGAGGAAACAAGAGAAGTGGAGGATATCCTCCGCTACTGGGATAAGCTTCGTCTGAGCCAACATGTGTGTTACGGGCGGAAAGTTACGAATCCAAGGAGTGGAATTGGCAATTGGATTTTTCCCTCATTCTAACGTCAAATTAAACCGGCTTCTACAATGGGTTTAGAAATTATATGGTAAGAGGCAGGTGAGAAGAGAAGGAAGAAGAATGTACATAAAAATACTAGTAAAGGTATAATGTAGGAGATGGTTTTAAGGTGACCGCCAAAGCCTCCAGACTTGCCCGGGTCTTAGGAGTGGTCTCAGTGCCACCAGTGATAGCTGGCCTGACGGTTACCTGGATCTACGTGGATGATCCGGGTAGCGTGGGTGCCGGCTGGTATGCAGCAATGCTGGGCTTCTTGACGCTAATTCCTTTGTCAGCCTACCCTCTGGCGCGCGTCCTCACATGCATTCGAGAACGCGGACGCGCGGGGGAAAGATCGCTTGCATTCGTAATGGGGCTCATAGGCTACTTCTTGGGGACCTCAGTATCAATGCTCTTGCAGGCTCCCGTCAAGGTGTCTGCCATTATGATATCCTATCTTGCGTCTGCAACGGTCCTTGCCGCTGTCAACCGATTCGCCGGCATCAAGGCAAGCGGTCACGCATGCGGAGTCGCCGGTCCTATGACCCTGCTGACTTGGTTCTTGGGTGTCCGAGGGCTATGCCTTTTGCTGGTCTTGCCTGCGGTGTTTTGGGCCAGGGTTGCGTCCGGACATCATTCTATGAGAGAACTCGTGCTTGGCGCGATGGTTGGGGTTGTATCGACATGGACGACCTTAGCCATATGCGCGGCCGTAGTTTTCTCGTCAAAGGCAGGGTTCATGTTAAACGGCTACCTGCCTATGTAGCTCAACTCAAGGGTTTTGTGCTCACACTAATTTCTCCATGGGCTCCAAGAACCTCTTCGTGCTCATCATTGCAAGCCTGCCCTTTCTCACCTCCAGACTGCACCTCAACCAGACTCAGCCCCTCGCCCAGAGAGTTATCGTCCCGCTTCCCTTCCGATTCTGTGGTGACCTTGTTTCCTTTTCCGCGAGATCTCCTTACTGCTAGAAGGCCCTACAGGGTAGTAAGGGCGGCTATCGAGGAATCCTTACCGAACCGAACACAGCTGAAATCAAGAAGGCCGGGTGGGTATGCGTCCCCCTTTTTACCCGGCCTTTTCCGTAGCCTTGTATGGCAAAGATGTGGGGTGGGAACCGTAAACCGGCTCGAAGCCGGGTTCCCATCCCTCATGAACCGTTCAAGCCTTTACTACAAGCCGGTTAAGCCTTCTGCTCCTCCAGTGCCCGTTTCCCCATCCAGATTTCATCGGCAACCTTCCCCCATGACCCCGCATACCCATAAAGGGACTGGCAAAGTGCCGACGCACTGATGCCGTTCTTCTGGGTGGAGTAAGCCCCGGTTTCCGTGACCAGCCGTTCAAGAACCTCGGGGTTATCTATAATCGGACACGGGCGCAGGTGGTTATGATTGAAGGGCTGAGCCGCCTGGTACGCCTGAAACAGCGGGGACTTCAATGCTTCCACCAGCGATGTATTCTTTATGTTGACGTTCGCAAAGTGGACGAACGCGCACGGTTCCACCTCACCTGCTGCGTTGATATGGAAATAGTTCCGCCCACCAGCTATACAACCGCCAACAGCTGCCCCATCATTCCAGAAATCCGCGACGAAGATGGGTTTCTCGCTGCGCCATCTGTTGACTTGCCTATACATGAATGCTCGCTGGTCAGGGGTCGCCATATAGTCGAGGTCCGCACCGCCCCCTACGGGAACGTATGTGAAAAGCCAGCCCAGGGCGCAGCCCTTATCAATCATGAGATCTATGAATTTGTCGCTCCCTACCACTTCGGTGTTCTCCCTGGTATAGGTAGCCGAGAAGCCGAAAATGACGCCGGCTTCTCTGAGATTATCCATAGCCTGCATTACCTTGTTAAAAACGCCCTTGCCTCGCCTGGCATCCGTCTGCTCCTCGAACCCCTCGATGCTTATTGCAAAGGTGATGTTCCCGAGGTCGGCAAGATGCTGCGCAGTGTCTCTGTCTATCAGAGTACCATTTGTGAAGACGTGGAACACGGAGTTGTCATGCTTCTTGGCAAGGGAAATCAAATCATCCTTTCTCACCATGGGTTCTCCACCGGACACGACGATGAAGCGAATACCGAGATCCTCAGCCTCGCTTATGACCCTATCCAGCGTAGCATAGTCCATATCCTGCGTGCGATCGTATTCCGCGGCCCAGCACCCCTTGCAGCGTAGATTGCACCTCCCGGTGGGATCAATGAGCATCGCCCAAGGAACGTGGACGCCGTGCTTTTTTTCTGCCCTGGCGCGGTACGCAGGTGCGAGTATTCCTGCATGAACGAAGAAGTTAATCCCTATCTTGTCCCGCACGTTGGGTGAAGCCTGCTTCAGTATCCTACTCACGAGCTTGTGCCAGTTGTTGTTTTCGTCGGCGAGGAGCCTCGCCCAAGAACGGGCATATTGCTTGTGGATCGGCTCGCGAGCTATGGTTTCCCCCCATTGAAGGATTTTGACCAAGTTCTTTTCGGGCTCATTTGCCAGGTACCTCAATATCTGCTTCACGACGACTTCTCCAAGCATTGCCTTGGCAGACTCAAACGCCATAGTATCCTTCCTTTCTTCGCCCTTGACTCTTACTCGGTCAGACCCAACATGTGCCTGCCCTCGAGAAGCGAGTTAATGCGACTGCGTACCTCTTCCAGAAACGACCGGTTGACGCTGCAGAAAGTGTACTTCCCTTCCTTTTGGAGCTTTACCAAACCCACCTCCTCCAGGATCTTAAGTTGCTGTGAGATCGCCGACTGACTGACTCCTAGGTGTTTCTCAAGCTCCCCCACATTGAATTTCTTCCACGCAAGGAGACTCACAATCCTGAACCGCGTCTCCTGGCCAAGCGCCCGGAAAGCGCGCACCGAATCACTTACGCTCTTCATATGATCCACCTTCTCACATGCACAGATTAGCGTTCACTAATATGTTAGGCCTAACCCGACGGTTTGTCAACCCATATCTGTCTTGCCTCCCTGGGTGTAGAGGCCTGCAGAAGCGAAATTGGGAGGCCGAGAGTTTGAAGGTCAAAGTGATCATCAAGAAGGCAAGGAGTTTTGAGAGTTTCGGGAGACTATAAAAAGCCGAGGGAGTGGCCGGGAGTAAAGGAGACAGGAGGACACTGCAGCCTTTTGCGGCCAGAAACCTGGGAATGAAGAACATTAGTAAGCTTACTACTACGCTTATCACGAGGAGTATCAGGAATTCCGCAAATCCCATGCCATACTCAGCCTTAAGCTGCTCATATATGCGGTGGCCAGTATGGCGCTGTTTGCCGGGTCTAGTTTTGTCCTCTTCTAGCCAGGCCTTATAATATCCAAATATGGAGCCATTCCTGGCTTGGGCCTGGGGATAGTCAAGAGGTACTTGTAATCCCGTAGATCTTCCATTTTCAGCACCTTACGTATTGTCTTACGAGAACAGTGCACTTCCCGGGCGATAGCCCTCATGGACTTATGTTGCTGATAATACAGGAAACGGAATATTCAACTTGGGCCATCCTCAGCACCTCGAATACCTCCCGCTGCCAACTTGACACTGTTTAGCAGCAGGATTCGACTTGTTGGGGGTGGTCCCCTTTTTCATGACCGTTTACCCTTAGGTGGGTCACTTTTAGATTACCGAAAACAATCTACAGGCCGCGTTTCGGGACGCAGACGCATAATCTTACCTGGAGGTTAATCGCCTCTTCTATGGCGATTCTATGAGGCCTGTGAAGCCGTGAACAGGGGGAAAACAGGTCCATACCGTGTAGATCTCAGTATTTGACCGCCCCAAAAGTGAGGCCCCGCAAAAGATATCTCTGCATTATCAAAGAGAAAGTCATGACAGGTACCATCGTTACGAGCCCCGCTGCGGCAAGGGGTCCCCAGGCGATCCTCCACCCCGTGATGAACCGGCCCAGATATATCGGCAGGGTTTGTGACTCGGCGCTGCTCGTTAGGATGAGGGCGAGCAGGAACTCACCCCAGCTTTGAATGAAGGCAAGGGACGCCACCGCCGCTAGGCCGGGAGCGCTTAGGGGCAAGATTACGGAGACAAAAGTTCGAATCATTGACGCTCCGTCGACGTATGCGGCCTCATCGAGTTCTCTCGGTATGTCGTTAAAGAAAGTTATCAAAATCCAGGTGCTGAAAGGCGTGGTGAAAACCAAGTGACCGAGGATGATACTTAGCTTCGTGTTGAGCAAATTGAGGTGGGAGAACATAACGTAAAGCGGTAAGGCTGCCGCAATAGGTGGTAGCATACGTATCGATATTATCCACGATGCAAAGAACATGCCGCCTATCTTGAAGCGCGATATGGCGTAAGCTGTCAATGAACCGATCAGCATCGACGCCAAGGCGGTAACCAAGGCGACCACGATACTATTGCTCAAGTAAGGGGTTATCGAGGAAATAGCGGTCGCCAAGGAACCCTGAAAACCGCCTTCGGTGCCGAGAAAGTTTCCTATAGTAAAGCGGGTAGGTATGAAAACCGGCGGCCAGTCGAACCAGTCCGAGCTGACCTTGAAAGCAGTTATGATCAGCCAGTATATCGGGAAAAAGAAAAATATAACCAGAGCAAGTAACAGGATGTACTTAAATATTTCCTTTATTGAATGCAACTGAGACCCACCCTCTCTCTCCCTCTTCCTTCTTTCCCTCTTTGGCTCTTGCCCTCTTCCCTCTTTGCATCTCTCTATCTTTCGATCTCAAACCTATCACAAGCCTAGAAGTTGTCTCACGTTCAGCACCCTAATCAGTACGTTGGTGAGAAGAACCACCGCTATAAGGAGCAGGACGCTTAACGCCGATGCGTAGCCGATATCCCAGCCGAAAGACAGCCCGACTTTATAAATGTAATAACTTATCGTATGGGTCGCAGAACCCGGACCTCCAAAGGTGACCATGTAAACGATATCGAAAAGTTTAAGCACATCTACCAACCTTATGATGAGAACGACCCAAACGAGCGGCCGGATGACGGGAAGATGCACGTACCTGATCGTATGCCACCGACTCGCTCCGTCCACGCTTGCTGCCTCTATCAAATCTTGGGGGACCGACTGTAGTCCGGAGTAGAGCACCAGGAAAACGAAGGGGGTCCACTGCCACACATCCGCAATTATCACTCCCACCCGGGCCATTACGGGGTCACCTAACCACGATATCCTGTGGATTCCGAAGAAAGAAAGAAAATAATTCACCGGGCCGTATTGGAAGTTGTACAGCATCTTCCACGCGATACCCGCCACTACTGGCGGGATCATCATCGGTAAGACCACTATGCTTCTCCAGAAGCTCTCACCTACCACGTCATCTATCAGAAAGGCCACAAAGAGTCCAAGAAGCATTTCGAGCGGAACAGCGATCAACACAAGAAGTATGGTAAACTCTACCGAACCTGCCGCTACTAAATCATCAAAAATCGTAGCGTAATTCTTAAGGCCCACCCACTTAGGTACTTCCCAAGCCGAAAGGTTGCAGTTGGTGAAGGATATGCCTATCATGTAAAAAAAAGGATAAATAGTGAACCCCAAAAACAACACGAGCAGGGGTATAGCCATCAACCAGGCCGAGGCTTTATAGCAGGTCTGCACAATCTCGCCTTCTCCTCCTGTACTTACTTATACTTAGTTACCCTCGAAAAATTCGGTGCCGAAAAATTCGGTGCCTGTCCAATATCTTGTACAGTTTACATCACATAGACACTATATGTTGTTGTTACGCCTTCCAAAGACGGTGCCGGATAGCTCCGGCTCACTGCTTCTCCGGCACCGATAGTCGTACTGCCAGTTAATCCTCAAGTATTTTGATCCATTCCTTGGCAATTCTGTTCAAGCCTTCTTCCGGATCTATCGAACCCATCAAGATGCCCGATAGCACATTGACTGCCACGTCTTCGAGTTTAGGCTCCTCGGGGATCCTGGGCCGATGGGATGCCTTTGCGAGTGCTTCGGCGAAGACATCCATCCTTGCGTCCGCATTTTGAACCTTCGGGTCTTTGGTGGTAGAGATGCGAGCGGGAGTTAAACCGTACTTCAGGAATTTGTACTTGTCGTTATTCTTATTCGTGGCAAATTGCATAAACTTAAAGGCTTCGATCTTATGGTTGCTTGCCTTGTTCAACCCGAGTGCCCAGCCGCCGCTGACGGGATGGCCACCCGGCATATTGGCTACACCAACCGTTTTCTCAATGGGCTTGAGTTTCTCCGACGCAACGAAGGAAGCCCAAACACCGAACCACTGGGGAACCATTGCGACCGTCCCGTTTGAGAAGTACTCGAGAGTCTCGCCGTAATCGGACCCCAGCGGGTCAGGTGCATAGGACATCAACTTTTTCATTATATTTATTGCTTTGACGCCTTCCCGGGTGTTGAACGCTGGTTTTCCATCATGGGTGAAATAGTCGCCGTAATCCGGGTTGACCTCTCCGAATTTGGATATACCTTCCGCGCTTCTCCGGTAAGGGGCGAAGAATATGGGGTACATGTAAAACAGCGTGTGCGTTCTAGGGAACATGAGCGCTATCCCGTACTCTGTGGGAGAATCTGAGTTGTACTTCCTTGTGAAGAATTCGGCGATTTGAATCGTTTCTTCCCAGGTCTTGGGGATCGTCAGTTCACGCCCGTACTTTGCCTTGAATTTCACTTTGATCTTCGGGTCCTCGAAATAATCCTTTCTGTAGAAAAACAACATGCTGGCGGGATAGAAGGGCAGGCCTATGTTGACACCGTTCCATACTCCCCAAGTCTTCCATATCATTTTATCATAATCGTTCCAATCGTAATCCGGGTCGGCAGCCTCCGGGTGGGCCTTTCTAAACTCTTGAAGGTCAACCATGCCTTTGGCGACCGCTCCGGCGGTCATTACATCCCATGTTGTTACGTCGAAGGCTCCCGTCCCTGTTGCCACGTCCTGCAAAATCTTGGGATACAAGAACTCCCAGGAAAGAGGTGTCACCTGTATTTTGACATCCGGATTTTGCTTAGTGTACTGGGTCGCCAGGTCATGCAATGCGTCCGCATTATCAGGTGAACTCCAGACGTTGAGGGTAACCTTCTCCGCCGCCAGAGAGGTTCCCATCGCACTATACACCAGGACACATGCAATCGCCGCAAACAGGAGAGCTCTTCTCAAAGTCATCCCTCCCCATGACACAAGATTTTTCCTCTTTTCCACTGAATCTTCCTGCCTGGGAATCTCTATTATGCACCGGTATCAAGCTATATAATACTTACTTATTATCACCTCCTCGTGCTTAAGTAACCTATTCGGAAAGTCCTTCCGCACTAACGCACCTGGCCTTTGGGATTTCCTTCCGACTGGATTACCCTCGTCATTTCAACCAGTAATTTCCTCCAAGATATCCTGTTAACAACCTACATCCCGTCCGCTTTGTCCCCAACCTCCTTGCTTTACTCGTCTCCTTTATTTCCTAATTCTTCACCTTTTTATGAAAGGGATTAGTGTAAAGGTTTACCTAATTTTATATTTTCTAAAATACCTCACCACGACTTTCCGGTCAAGTCAGATTTTATGTGTAAATTGTCCTCTGGTACCTATCGCCTCCCAGTTTATTGTTCTAGGCTGCTTCTGGGTGCGTCTCTCCTTCTCTTTTCTCATCTCCCTACGTGTTATACGGCGCTTTATTCTAGGGAAAGGAGCCTATCGCTCTCATCTCAACTTTCACCAGGATTGTGATCAGGATAGTCCGCATCGAAAATACCCGAAAGTATGAATGCCCAAAGGTCGGTGATGATGTTGACGTGCTGATGCTCATAAGCCACTTGATATCATATCCCGTCATGTCTCCCATAGTCAGAAAACCAAGGATGACATGCTCCAAGGCTTTGCACTTCCCTACTATCCGCCATATAGCGTTCCGATATATATCAGATATTCGGCGGTGGCATCAAGGGGGCCTTGGCACTCCTGGGCATTGACGACTCCAATCCATAAAACAGCAAAACGAGATAATAAGTAAGCCTATCTCAGCATTCATTGATGGGATGGCGCTTTGCGCTACCTCATGCTTTAGGAACCGGTTTGAGGCATGGCCCCCCTGGCCCCCTAATTCCGGAGTTTATGCGACACATACTCTGGCAGGCACAGTATTGCGAATGAATGCTTCATGGAACGCCTCCGGTGACATGAACCCTATAGCTCCGTGCCTGCGGCGCTGGTTGTAGTACCTCATGTATTCAGCTATGATAGCATATGCTTCCGC
>DUMQ01000103.1 GCA_012839815.1 Bacillota bacterium
CTTACCACCTCGCTCACCACCTCGCCCGCAAGATTTGATCACGAGCATGATTCGATCATGAGCATGACTAGAGCATAAGCATGACTCGGGCATGAGCATGACTCGATCATGAGCATAACTCGAACATAACTCAAGCACGACTCGAGCATAAGCATCACTCGATCATGGCCCGCATGACCCGAATCATGACCCGCCCGCATGACTTGATGGTGAGTTTCTCGCCGGGGCGGGTTCCGGTCACTCGCTCGACGTCGGGCAGAGGCGGTCACAGTTTCCCCGGCCACATTACAAAAATTACATGCTCTCTCCGCCGCCTGGAGGGATTTCTCGTCCTGTGACGAATAAAATAAACCAGAGAGAAACTAAGAAGGAAATGCCGGGTCGCTATATGGTCGCCATGTTTTGGTCGCAACGTCAGGGGCGATCCAGGCGATCGATGTGGCTCAGGTGATTCGTGCGATTCAGGGGGGTGGTTTCCCGCATTTCAGCTTGGGATGTAATAATCTAGATCTGGATTCGTCCGGTACCGGATACGGACCGGAACGGAGGTGAAAGCATGCGGCTATCGGTTCGCCAGGTAGCTGTGGCGGGAATGCTGGGGGCTCTTGCAGTGCTTCTCGAGGTAAGCGGGATTGGAAGAATACCGATGCCTACGGGAGTCAGTGCGACGACGATGCATATACCGGCAATCCTTGCAGGTTGCCTTGAAGGCCCGGTGGTGGGGGGATTCGTAGGCCTGGTCTTCGGCCTGTGGAGCTGGCTTGTTCCCAGGAATCCATTTTTTGCAAATCCGTTGATATCGGTTGTGCCGCGGATTCTTATCGGTGTGGTTGCTGCACTTGTCTATCAAAGAACCATGAGCAGCATCCTTGCGGCTATAGTGGGAACGGCTACCAACACCATCGGTGTGCTTGGCCTGGCAGCTGCCTTTGGATATCTAAAACCGGGTGTGGCAGGGTTGGTAGCTGTTACCCATGGCATCCCTGAGATAATCGTTGCCGCCATTGCCGTCGGCCTGCTAATGCAGGCCCTGCGAAGGGCCTACAAGAAGTCGCCGGGCGTGGAGCGGCAATAGGGGCAATAGGATAGGATAGACCCTCATGCCGCATAGGCGGCACCACCAGAGAATGAAAATGGCTCTAGCTGGGATGATGTTTATTTTCGGGGTAGATAGACTGGATAGGCTGGAGAGATTGTGTAGACTGTGTAAACTGTGTAGACCTGATAAGGGGCTGTAGACCGGATGAATGACAAATCGTGTTGACGGGTCAAACTGGGCAGATCGGGCAAATTAGGTGAATTAGCTAGACTATAGACTAGGCAGATTGCGGGGCAGGTCGGCGCAGGCGCGGCCTGCCCCTACAGGTTTATGAGTTCATGGATCCGTAGGGGATGGATCCATGGTGACCCGTGGGCGCTGGATGGGATACTGGGATACGAAGATACTTATATTGATAGTTGTGATGGAGGTCGAATGTTCATGGCAGGGAAGCTTGGACCCATTATTTGCATAGGCGAGACATTAATAGACTTTGTCTCAGTTGAATCCGGGGTCAGCCTGCGCCAGGCCGGCCAGTTTAAGAAGGCCGCCGGCGGGGCGCCTGCAAATGTGGCGGCAGGTCTGGCAAAGCTTGGAGCAAAGTCAGCGTTTATTGGAAAGGTCGGCAGGGATGAGTTCGGGTTCTTCCTTGAATCGACCCTACAAGAATATGGGGTGGATACCTCACGTATGATATTTGATCCCGGGGTCAGGACGACGCTTGCCTTTGTCTCGGTTAAAGCCGACGGCGAGAGGGATTTTATGTTTTACAGGCACCCCGGCGCTGACATGATGCTGTCACCGGAGGAGATCGACGAGGATTACATTGCAGGCGGGAGCATCCTGCACCACGGGACTATAAGCCTCATTACCCAGCCTTCCAGGGATGCAACCCTCAAAGCAATTGAATGTGCGCGTTCAGCCGGCTTGCTGATATCATTTGATCCAAACCTTCGTCTCTCGCTCTGGGACAACCCCGAACATGCCTACAATGAGATCTTGATGAGGTTCAAGACCGCCGATATACTCAAGTTGAGTGAAGAAGAGCTCGAGTTTATAGCGCCGGATAAGGGAGAGGAAGCTACGGCCAGGGAAATAATGAATTATGGTGTGAAGCTCCTGGTGGTAACCGCGGGGAAAAACGGGTGCAGGTACTACCACAGGGCGGGTTCGGGCCATGTACCCGGATTCACGGTGAATGTTGTGGATACCACGGGAGCCGGCGATGGGTTTGTAGCCGGCATGCTGGCCGGCCTTGTAAGAATCTTTGAAGATCAAAGAAAAAGTTTGGATGAGATTACAAACCATGAACTTACTGAAATAATGAGGCTGGCAAATGCGGTTGGAGCCATAACATGCACTGAAAGGGGTGCAATCCACGCCCTTCCTACAAAGGCGGAAGTTGAGAAATTCCTTTCTTCCTTTTAATTTAAGGTTACAATTTAATGTTACAATGTCATGAATTAATGCGATGAAAGAAATAGGGCCATATCGTGGACTGCCGTTTTTAGAATAATGATGTAATGATGCCGTGGAAGTTATGTGGAATGGTGCCATAATTCATCTAACATAATGGTGCGGGCCGGTGAAAAACTATAAACAGTCCGAGAAGGAAGGGAGGAAGTTATTATGGCCAGGAGAAATAATCGTACTGTTGTAACCGGGGCACGGCCCGCACTGGACCAGTTTAAGTATGAGATAGCCAATGAATTGAACATCCCTACTAACCTAATTCAGGGGGATTATTGGGGTAATCTATCTGCAAGGGATTGTGGAGCAGTCGGCGGTCACATGGTAAGGCGTATGATCGAGGCTGCCGAGCAGTCTTTGGCCGAGCAGGCTGCGCAAAATGTTAGGGCTGGCTTTCAGGCTGGCCTTATGAAAGGAACTCCGTCTCCGGCTCCAACTCAGTAAAGCGTAATAATGGTGATGAAGACGAAAGGCAGGATCTTTTTCCCCTGCTTTTCGCTTTTTAGCATCTTTTCTGGTTGATATAAATACCCCCAACGTTTCCCTAACATTATTGAAACTTGTACATGGCAAACTAAAGTCAGAAAAATACAAGGGGGTGAAGAACGTGGCCAGGAGAAATCGAGCCATGCTACCACAAGCAGGAGCCGCGCTCGACAGATTCAAATATGAAATCGCCAACGAGCTAAATATCCCTACTAACCAGATTCAGGGCGATTACTGGGGCAACTTATCGGCAGCTCAATGTGGAGCGGTTGGTGGTCACATGGTAAGGCGTATGATCGAGGCGGCTGAGAGGTCCCTTGTCGAGGGGACTCTTCAAGGCGTAAGGGCGGGGTTCCAAGCTGGTTTGACCCAGGCTGGATACACTTCGCCCACCAATGTACCTAACGTTGGAAACACTACAACTAAGTTACAATAAAGATCTCAGGAGGCTCAAGAATCTCAAGAAGTCCAAGAGTCTCGGGGAAGGGGCCGGCACCGGCCCCTTCATAATTATGAATTTACAATTACGAATTTAAAAAGGTTGCGGTCTTCATAAATTCAAGGGTTTCTTGCAAGGATTTTATGCCGTTTGATGCACCCATAGCCGTCACGCAACTCGCGCCCACTGCATTAGCGAAGCGGCCTGTAGTCTCGAGATCCCACCCCTTGACGACGCCGGCGATGAACCCCGCAACGAAGGCATCCCCGGCACCGGTGGCATCGACGGCCTCTACCTTGTATGCAGGTATCCTGAATGCCTGGTCGCCTGATTTTACAAACGACCCCTCGCTCCCCATCTTGAGGCCGACCGTCTTGACACCGTATTTCATGAACTTATCTGCGATTTTAGCGGGATCGGATTCGCCGGTTAACATCTTGGCTTCCTCTATGCTAGGCAGGAAAACATCAACATAGGGAAGGCAAGGTTCAAGCAGTTTCATCCAGTTACCGCGATCATCCCAGGCCGTATCCAGGCTGGTCATAACGCCGAGTTCTTTCGCCCGTTTCAAAGCATCTCTGGTTTGGATGCCATCAAAGCTAGGCAACAGGAAGAAACCACCTATATGAAGGAGCTTTGCGGACCTGACTATGTCCCAGTTTATATCGTTGAAAGTGAACTTGGCATTGGCCCCGGTATAATGCAGGAAGCTCCTCTCACCATCCGCACTCACCATCACCATGGTTGCAGAGGTATTCGTGGATGGGTCTCTTACGACACCTTCCGTGTTGAGCCCGTTTTCGCGCATCTTCTTTAGAATGAAGTCGCCGAAGCCATCAGTTCCAACCTTACCGATAACGGCGGTATCAAACCCCAGTCTGGCGAGGGCGGTGCCGGTGTTTGTAGCGCACCCGCCCGTATGAAGCTCCATATTATCCACCAGGACCAGCTTCCCTTTATCCGGGATCCTCTCAATGGGTCTCGCAACGACATCCGCTACAAGAATTCCTATGCAGACTATTTGAGGCATGTTGTTCCCCCCGCATACATAAAAACATATTGAAACATATCGGCCACTCAGCCACTGCAGCACGCCGGCCAGGCGGCCATGTGCATGACACATACTGCATGCCATATACAGGCCATATGTAAGGATGCATGCCATATGTTGTAAGGCCGTATGCACGCCATATCATATGCAGGCCATATACAGCCGTGATGGCATGGTTACGGATTACTACGCTACGCAAGCATCACTCTAAGTCCCCTGGCCTCTAGCTGCCTTATGATTGCTTCATCAGCCTCCACGCCCGTAATGAGCAGGTCGACATCATCGAGCGCGGCAAAAGAGGCGAGGTTTACCTTCCCTAATTTTGTATGATCAGCCGCCACGATTACCTCACGCGCTGCGCGGATCATGGCCCTCTTTACCTCTGCCTCAAACGGGTTGGAATTTGTGAAGCCATGCTCGATGGTAATGCCGCTCGTGCCGATAAAAGCCCTATCTGCATTGATTTCTCTAAATGTTTCCTCAGCCTTGTGGCCCACAAGGCTGAGGGTTGTTTCCCTGAGCACGCCGCCGGACATTATGGTAGTCACATTACGCTTGCCGACGAGCTCTGCAGCAACGCTCAGCGAGTTGGTGGTCACCGTCAAACCGGGCAGGTCGGGGATGTTGCGGGCCACCTCCACCATCGTGCTCCCGGCGTCGATGATAATGGCCTCGCCTGGTTTCACCATGTTCGAGATGGCCGCCCCTATCCTGGCCTTCTCTTCCCTGCATGTCGATGCCCTGACTGCGAAGGTCAGGTCGTGGGCGGGGTCTCCAACCCAGACGGCACCACCATGCGTCCGCTTCAATATCCCTCGTCGTTCGAGCTCCTCGAGGTCCCGGCGGATCGTCCGGGCGGTGACGCCCAGCATATCGCGGAGGTCGGTTATCTTGATGATCCTGTGGCTTTTCGCCTCTACTATGATCCGTTCCAGTCTTTCCTCTGCAAGCAAACTCATCAAACCACCGTGGGCGTATATGTCCATTTGTATCCGTATAGTTCACTATTTTGTCCGCCTAGAGAACATAATTCAACACGGCCCGGAGAAATCCTTCTTGCCGGCCGCTATCTGGCGAGAATATTTCCCGGGCCGTGTTTTCCCTGCTGGTGGCTTCAAGGCTGGCGGCTCTACAGCAAGCTTTTGATCGCTTCTTCAAATTTGGAGATCACGGCATTCCCATCGAGGACGCCGATCTCAAGGTGGTATTCGCGAATCTCCCCTGGTTTCAGGAAGGGCAGGGTCCCGCGCGCCCGTTCCTTGGCCCTCCCCTCGACATGACAGTTGCCCGGCTCGACGCCCATTACATAAACACCCTGGCCGGCCATCTTCCACTCGATGAGGTGCGGCAATTCGGCCTTGGGGTATTTTACGTATACTCCGAACCCCTTACCCCCGTCGAATTTGCGATTTACGACCGCCGCAAGGCAATAGCCGTCCGCGTCAGGCGCCACTTCATGATAGTAGACGCGCTCCCTGAAGCCTGGCGTCGGCGGCAGGAATGTCGCGTATTTCTCCTTCTCGACCTCGGCATCGGCATCTCGCGGGTCGACCTTGATGCTTGCTGTCAGGAGCTCGGAATCCTCATCGATCACGGGGAAGCCGATATTTATGTGATACAGGATCATATGCTCAGTCGTGTTGTAACCCAGGTTTTCAACGGAATCGTGTATGAAGAGCCTCGACTCCCCGAGTTTCGCCTTGATCTCCCGGGTGAGACACAGGTTTTCGCCGAAGACGGTCGCTTCCTGCACCTTGCCGCGTGCCCACATTACATAGTCATCGCCGTCCCATTCGCCGTCGGCGCATACATTCCTGGCCGGGGTGTTTGATGCCCTGCCGTGCAGGCCGAGCTTTTTGCCCTGGTCTTCACAGGGGGCTCCGGCATAGGTCAGGCCGCACGTGACGACGAGCCCGCCGAAGAAGCTCCGCAGCCAGCCAAAGTCGGGCTCTTCGTAGTAGGCGGGGGAGACGTCCGTGGTGGCCGAGCGCCAGCAGAGCGATCTGCCGCAAAAATCTGCTGAGGAGATATCCATGCCGCGACTAGGGAGGACTGTAAAATTCAAGCCGCTTCCTGTCTTGAATTCTATAGCCTCGACGCCCGCCTCCTTCCCCTCCGAAAGGACAAAACGCCTCACGCCCCCGATCTGTGAAATAGACCCGACCTTTTGAAGAAGCTCATCCTTGGAATACTGTCTTCCGAATAAAAAAGCCATGGCAGAATCCCTCCTCGTTGAATTGGCCGGGCCAGGAACCCGGCCGCCCCAGGGTAATTTCGACGTTTTGTAACCCAATCCTTTTTCCATGCCCGGGTCGAGGAGGGAAATTTTATGATGCGTCGAAAGACAAGAATGATGTTGGTTGGTGGTTTTACAGGAGACTGTTGATTTTCTCCATATTTTAGCAGCTCCGTTTGGTAAAATCCTAGAATACCGTGGTTGCGCGTGGGCAAATTGGTAGCTGGTTGGGAAAGGTCAACAGTCTCTTACAGGGGTTATAAGATTGGTTTTCATGCAAAGGCTATAATATGATGTAAAGATGAGATGAGAAAGAGGTCTTATAGTCTTTTATGTTATAGATTTGGTCTTATAGTTTAGTTTATAGATTGGTCCTATAGATTTTGGTCTCCTATAGATTGATAGATATTATATAGATTGATATACGAGAGAGGTCTTATACATGTTGAGTAAGCTTGGAGATCAAGGGCGCAAGCCGGGCGGTGGGCCTGGCGGGACGGTCTTGACCATGAGCGACCTCCTTGAGGCGGAGCTCAACAAGCCCGGGGGCGGAGCGGCCGACGCGGCGGGCACAGCCGGCGCCGCTACTTCCACTGCCGCGGCCGGCATCCTGGGGTGGTTTTGCACATATACGCCGGAGGAGATATTACTTGCGGCTGGCCTGGACTCCAGGAGGATTTTCGGGACCTTCAATTACATCAGGTCCGCTGACGCATATCTGGGCTCCAACCTATGTCCATATGTGAGGAGCTGCCTGGAAGGAGCATTAAGGGGCTCATATGGGGAGCTCGACGGGGTGATAATGACAACATCTTGTAACGCCATGTGTCACCTTTACAATGCCTGGCGGCGTGTGATGCCCGGGACATCCGCGACGCTAGCGAGATCCGTGACCCCCGGGGCATCTGTGAGCCCTAATCCGCCCGAGACGCTCGAGACGCCCGAGACGCTCGAGATGCTCGTGACGGCTATGGAGCGCGAGACGCCCATGAGGCCGGAGATGCCCCTGACGGCCGCCGGGGCCGGCCGGCGCGGGGGTGCGGGCCGGGGCGGGGATGCGGGTGCATTTTGCTACATGCTA
>DUMQ01000104.1 GCA_012839815.1 Bacillota bacterium
CAAGAACTGCTGACTTGTGATCTTTGAAAAAAGCTCGCAAAGTCAGCCGGGCATCCTATTGCCCGAGTTACCACTGGATAGAGAAATTTTCTTTAATTTACCTATTGACATCGCACCGTAAGTCTTTCAAACACGATGATCTCAGCTTTCTCGTCGATCCTGCGGAGCCGTGCCGCCGCACTCGCGCCCCCCGCGACGCCTCCGACTATGAGTACTTTCTTTGCCATGATCCTACCCCGCCGTGTTACGCAATTATATGGCCACTCTTGACATGATGCGTCTTATATGGCGGGCTACAGCCTCCTTAATCTGTTTTAAGGGATGAAACATGTCAAATTATGTGGCTAGAGCCAAAGGGGTGTATGTAAGAATAGAGGTCTACAGGCTACTTACATCCATCTATTATAGCCCTATGGCCTGCCTGATGGTGACATTCTCGCCAGCCTGCCCGGGTCACAGCCTAAGTGTAAGTTCGAAGATTATCGCCGTTTTGCCATGGGTTGCCGGTGCTTGCATTCCGGGGACGGCGCGCTTGCGGCGCGCCTCCGTTGAAATTTGGCGCGAGGGCCTTGCCAAATTTCAAAAGGCCCCGTCACGCAAGCACCGGCAACCCCGGGACGTACGTGCTGGTAAACTGGCACAAATCAAGGAACCTACACCTAGTCGAGCAGGCCGCTCCGTAATCTCCGGCCGGGGCTGTTGGGTGGGACGGAGATCAAGGCCGCCTGGCGGAGGGATGTGAGACACCCCGGTCACTATGCGGTACTGTTAGCTGTTACCTGCGAGAGATCTGGGTATTTTTGCGTGAGACTGTTGACCTTTCCCAACCAGCTACCAATTTACCCACGCGCGACGACGGTATTCTGGGATTTTACCAAACGGAGTTGCTAAAATATGGAGAAAATCAACAGTCTCTTGCGCACTAACTTAGTTTGTAGGAGGTGGTGGGAACAATACAACATATGATACGACGCCATAAGAGGCCGCCGCGGGGCCGGCATGGGGCGCTCCGCAGGAGTGGTATCTATTCGGCTGGACGCAGACGTTCAACCCGATAACTAGGGAGTCAACCAGGGAGTCAATAACCGGAGAGGCAAGATAAACAGGTAAACAGGGAGGTAAGGGGAAATGAGAAAGAATTATCTGACTATATTGGTTATAGCCATAACCCTGGCTCTCGCTCTAAGTCCTGTTCAGCTGGCCTACGGGCAGGGGGCTCACGCGAAGCATTTTGAAGGGATAAAGATACGCTTCTTCTGCGGTGGGCCGCCCGGATGCCCATTTGCCACTGTCGTCTACAGGGGGGCGCGGGCTGCGGAAATGGATCTCGGGTGCACGGTAGAGTACATATGGTCGGACTGGAATCCCGAAAAAATGGTGAAGCAATTCAAGGAGGCCATTGCAGCCAGGCCTGACGGTATCGCAATTATGGGCCACCCGGGTCAGGATGCGCTTGAGCCTCTGATAGACCAGGCCATCGCCCGCGGGATCATTGTAACCTCCCAGAACACAGACCTTCCCAGGATCGAGCAGAAGTATCGCGGGGACGGTTTTGGGTATGTGGGCCAGGATCTCTATCAGTCTGGCTATTCACTGGCCAAGAAGTGTGTTGAGAAATTCGGGCTGAAAAAAGGTGATAGGGCCCTCGTTTGGGGACTCCTGTCCCAGGAGACACGCGGGTTAAGAACAAAGGGCGCCATCGATGCCCTCGAAAAAGCCGGGCTGAAGGTAGATTATATGGAGATCTCGCCTGTGGTTAATTCGGATCCACCTGCCGGCACCCCGGTTATAACGGGATATATATCATCCCACCCGGATGTCAAGCTGATAATAACAGATCATGGCGGGTTAACCGGGACGGTGGAGACTTATCTCAGGGCGGCGGGCAAGAAGCCGGGCCAGATAAAGGCGGCAGGCTTTGATTTGACGGCGGCGACGGTAGAGGCGATCAAAAACGGGTACTGTAGTATCATCCTTGACCAGCAGCCCTACCTCCAGGGATATCTCCCTATACTCCAGATTTGTTTGACCAAGAAATACGGCTTTTCGGGCCTGCACATTGATACAGGGGCGGCCTTTATAGACGCCTCCAACGTTGACGCCGTGGCGGATCTCGCCAAGAAAGGTATCCGGTAAGGTCGGTAGTGTAGGAGATCATGACTCGTGGCCGGGGTTCCTTGATACGCACCCCGGCCGCGACGCGGGCAACAGGGGAGGGGTCAGGTTGTGGTTGAGGCGGCCGAGGTGCTGGTGAAGATGGTGAATATCCGGAAATCGTTCGGGCATGTCGAGGCGCTGCGGGGGGTGGACTTTGAAGTAGGTTATAATGAAATCATCGGGCTTCTTGGAGATAACGGCGCGGGTAAATCCACGCTCATAAAGGTTCTCACGGGAGTCTACAGGCCGGATGAGGGGGAGATATACTGGAAAGGGGAAAGGCTGGAGCATTATTCTGTAGCAAAGGCCAGGGAGCTTGGGATTGAGACCGTTTTCCAGGACAGGGCCCTCTCAGAGCAACACGCCCTATGGCGAAACATCTTCATGGGCAGGGAGATAACCAACCGGTGGGGCTGGATCGATATAAAGAGGGAAAAAGAGGAGACTGAAAGACTGATGAGGGAGATTATGGGTTTCACCTCATCTGCGGTGACTGCCGATACAATAGTCGGTAACATGTCCGGCGGGGAGAAACAGGGCGTGGCGATTTCAAGGGCTCTTTACTTTCAGGCGGATCTTATCATATTAGATGAGCCTACCACCGGGCTCTCGCTCTCTGAAACCCAAAAAGTGCTGGGCTTTATTGAGGGGATCAAGAGGCAGGGGAAGTCATGCATTTTTATCAGCCATAATATTTACCATGTTTATCCAGTAGTCGACAGGGTTGTCGTGGTGGACCGCGGGAGGGTGGTTGCGAATTTTAAGAAGTCCGAGATATCCCTGGAGGAGCTGGTGAATAAGCTTTATCTTGTTGCAAGAAGCGGCAAGATAAGCAGCAATGATTCAACAGCAGGCAATGATAAAGCTACCGGCGATCTTCACTACTCTCAATCAGGAGATTTCCAATCAACAATGCCATGAGGCAACAATGCTATGATGCAATGATGTCGTGGCACGACAATGCCGTAATACAATAATGCCGTGATACATAATGCCGTGGCATAGGGCATCTTGCATCCCTCCGCCCGGCGGCCTTTAATCTCCGGCCCAACAGCCCTCGGCCGGAGATTACGGAGCGGCCTGCTCGCCTAGGTGTAGGTTCCTTAATTTGCAGTTTACCAGCACGTACGTCCCGGGGGGTGCCGGTGCTTGCGTGACGGGGCCTTTTGAAATTTGGCAAGGCCCTCGCGCCAAATTTCAACGGAGGCGCGCCGCAAGCGCGCCGTC
>DUMQ01000105.1 GCA_012839815.1 Bacillota bacterium
CTCGCATCTCTCCGCCAGGCGGCCTTAATCTCCGGCCCAATAGCCCTCGGCCGGAGATTACGGAGCGGCCTGCTCCCTGGCCGCGTCCGCCGAGCGGAGAGATGCGAGACACCCCATGCGAGTGCCAAAAAGGGCAGAGATTTTTGCGCACTAACTTAGAACCCGGGGTAGTGGTGTAGATTCAGGGGGGGTAACGGGAGCAGGCATGAATGTATGGGCGGGGCTGTGGGGAAATGGGCCTTAGCAGGAACTTAACAGGACTTGGCAAAGTACCGATCTTGTGGTATTATATGGTAAGCAAGTTCAACAAGTTCACAAGTTCAACAAGTTCAAATAGGAGGGATCTACTATTTCCGCTTCACGCAAACTCGGAGTATGGATTCCAGCCGATCTCCTCAATGATACGCGGCTCAGTCCTCTCGCAAAATACCTATATATAGTCACATGCCTGATGGGATCCGGTTCCATTACCGAACTCAGCCGGACCTCCGGGATTAGCAGGTTGTCGGTCCGCAAGCACTGCAAAACCCTCGTAGAGGCCGGATGGGTAACGATTACTGCAAAGCGTGGTCGTAAAGTAATAGCCGCAACAGCTCCCCACTCAACGCAGGAGGCTCTGGCTTTACGGCTCAGGGAGGACCGGTGGGAGTCAGCGTATGCTGGAGAGTTCCTTATGAAGGCCTGGCTGGACCTCCTGGTTGATTCCGACAACTTTATTGATAACAGCCGACCTTCGTTCTTGGCGCACCCGATTAGCGGGAGGCTCCTCGAGTACGATCGGTACTACCGCGAAGGCGTCGCGTTTGAGTATAACGGGCACCAGCACTATGAGATCACCTCGCAGTTTCCCGACGAGGCCGAACTGCAGGATTTACAAGTCAGAGACCACATCAAGGCCAGCCTTAGTCACAAGAACGGTGTCACGCTGGTGGTGATAACTGAAGCTGACCTCACCCTTCAAAACATGCTCAGAAAGATACCGAACACTCTGACCCTCAGAATGATCGATGAAAACGGCCCTTATGTGCGCATGTTGGCGAGGCTGAGCGAAGAGTACATCTCTAACTGCAGGAGACTGCGCTCTCTGGAGCGAAAGAACAGTCCCAGCGGTGTCCACAATGTAAACCCCTATGCGCCATAATCGTTACATGTACCCGCGGCGTAGAGGCAAGAGGCATATTTAAGCAGGATCCTGAACGACCCCCCAAAAAGGGGGGTGCGGCCGCCATTCTTCTACCGCAGCGTGCCCATCAAGCGACAGGTCAACTGCGCACCAGTGCTAGTAACCCTCGTTTGAGGCCCCCATTTTAAATGCGTCCTCAATGCTAACTATATCGGTGCTCGCGCCGCATACGGGGCAGATAATAGATTCTCTATCCGACAAGCCGCTGATTTCTATGAAGTTACCGCACTGCGGGCACTTTATGCTTTCTTCGGCATTATCAGGCATAACCGGGCTGCCGTGCAGGTCATCCATTTTCTTCTCTCCTTTCCAGGGTCCTCCCGGGACCTTCTATTTTCGGAAATCTAAAGAACGAATTCCATATTCACATGCCTTGCCTTATATCTGCCTTGACTTATATCTAAAATTTGAGGTCCAGGGTTATTATGCCCCCTGTCATGCCCTTTATTATGCCTGTACTACAATAATCTTCGGCCCCATTTTCGATGCTTCGATGGTGCCGGCCGAAAGCCGGCATGGGAGACTACCCTATAGTTACATAAGTAATACGAGCCTGTCGGTTATTACCATGTTACCATTAACCGGCATGGCACATCGTAGATCGTGGATACAACGAAGCCATGCGGGTTTGAAGGCATCGACAGTAGACAGTAATACGCAGCACACGAATATCGCAGCACGCGAATATCAATCACAAGTTTCTAGTCATCAGGTTCTAGCTCTAGCCATCCGGTTCTAAGTTAGTGCTCAAAAATACCCAGACCTTTCGCAGGTAACAGCTACCAGTACCGCACAGTGGCTGAGGTGCCTCGCATCTCTCCGCCAGGCGGCCTTAATCTCCGGCCCAATAGCCCTCGGCCGGAGATTACGGAGCGGCCTGCTCCCTGGCCGCGTCCGCCGGGCGGAGAGATGCGAGGCACCCCATGCGAGTGCCAAAAAGGGCAGAGATTTTTGCGCACTAACTTAGTTCTAGTCATCAGCTTCTAGCTCTAGCCATCAGCCGCTATGAGCGCTGCACCCAGCGCCCCCACGATTTGAGGCTCCTCCGGCCGGCTTATCTTGACGCCGAGCCTTTCCTCGAGGCTCCTGACCACACCTGCGTTCTTGGCGACGCCCCCTGTCATCGTAACACCATTCTCCAACCCAACCCGCTCGGCCATGCCCGCCACCCGCTCCGAGACTGCGTCATGCAAACCTCGTATGATATCCTCCTTGGGGTGGCCCTCCGCTATAAGCGAGACGACCTCGGATTCGGCGAAAACAGTGCACATACTGCTGATGGTCAACCGTTCCCGGGCCAGGTCCGATAGCCTCCCCATGTCCTCCAGGCTGACCTCGAGCGCCCTCGCCATTACCTCCAGGAATCTCCCTGTCCCGGCCGCGCACTTGTCATTCATCACAAAATCAACGACCCTGCCATCCTTGCCGAGGCGGATCACCTTGCTATCCTGGCCGCCTATATCTATAACCGTCCGGGTCTGCGGGAATAAATGATATGCCCCCCTGGCGTGGCAGGTGATCTCGGTAACCTTTTTGCTGGCAAACGGAACGGCGATCCGGCCGTAACCAGTGGCTACAACCCTCCCGATCTGCCCAACATCCACCCCTGCTCTGCTGGCAGCCTCCGCCAGCACCCGTTCCGCAGCATCCCTGCTGCTGGCGCCTGTGGGCATGATGCTATACCCCAGGACCTCCCCGCGATCTATATCTAGAAGGACCGCTTTGGCCGAAAGCGAGCCGATATCAACCCCGGCTGTTATCATACCTGCGTCACCCCCACTAGAGCATTTCCATATACACTATGGCATTTCCGTATATGAGTGGCATCCCCTCATGAGTAGAATTCCTTACAGCATTTTCTTGCAGCATTCCTTACAGCATCCCTTACGGCATTTCCTAAAGCTACAGCATCTCTATAAGCTACAGCATCTCTATAAAGCCCTCGATGCGGGTCATTAACTGCCCCTCCGAGTAATTCCTTCCATCAACACAGTCGCCATCGAGTACGAGCATCGGTATGCCCCGGGCCTTCAACGCCTCCTTGATGGCCCAAACTCCCCCGGTCGCCTGCCTGCACCCCCAGTGCGAGAAGTGAATCACGCCATCGATTGAATACTCTTCGACCGCCTGGAGAACAGCATCGATCCTCCGCTCGATCTGGCCATACCCAAAATGCGATAGGGCCTTGCGCGCAAGGCTCTCAAAGGGCCTGCCCGGGTCCATCTCATCCCAGTAGATATGGCTGAACTCATCAAACACGATTCGCGCCCCAAGCTCGAGCTCTATCTTCCTCCACAACCCGTTGGGGTAGAAAGGCTTAAGGTGCAGCCATAATAACCGGTATTTCTCGGGCGCGCCCCTATTCTCCCCGGCGCGCGTCTTGGCGCGTATCTTGGCATGTGCCTTGGCGCGCACCTCGACGCGCGCCAGGACTTCCTCATAGAGGCGCCTGTAAATCCTGGCCACTTCCCTCGTGCCGAACCCCCAGAAAAGCGCAGCCACAAAGTTTAGAACCTCCGCACCTAGCACTGGACACGGTTTCAGCCGCTTGAGCTCATTAACCTTGATCGCGTAATACCTGGCTTCATTGGAAAATTCTATGGCTCTTGCAAGCCGCTTCATATCGACTCGCCGGTTGAAACGGCGCGCAAGGGCGTAGGCCAAGGCCTCGAGTTGCCCGGCATAGTATGTAACTGCATCCCCTCCACTGGCCATCCACGGGGTATCCAGGAGATAGAACCCGGCGCCGAAGGTTTGGGCCAAATTGTCAAAAAGCTTCGGCGCCCCGTCGCATAAGTGGGAAGTAGCAATGAGCGCATCGGGGCGGGGCAAGTATCCCTGAAGGGCAGCGCCCATGGCGCAACGGTGGAAGGAACAGCTATCCCTGGCGTACCAATGTTCCTCGGCGATATTGAGCATCCTCCCGGATAAGTCTATGGAAGCAATCGCAGCCGAGGCTATTTCCGGCGAAAAGGGGACAAGGTCCAGAGCGTAAATGAGCTCCGTGGGCGCAAACGCGCTGGTCCAGACCACGGGCCGTCTCCGTCCAAGCCCGCTTACGCTTCCCCTGCCAAAGGCCCTACCCACCTGCCCGAGGCCAAACTCGGCCAGGAGGCTCGCAGCCTCGAGGGAATGGCGCGACAGCCCGACCAGCCTGCGCGCAGCGAGTCCTCGTCTCATAATCTCATATGTAACCGGGGACGTTCCAACCCTGCGAAAAATTCCTTCGGGAAGCCGTCCGCCAGGCCTTGCCATACGCTCCACCTGCTTCCTTTCCCAAAATTAGAATAAGGTGTCGACTCTAAAACCCCGTCCCCGCCACCCCATCCCCGCCACGGCCGGGGCCAGCCACAGGCTAAGTGTAAGCTCAAAAGCCATTGCCCCTTTTCCAGGGGTTGCCGGTGCTTGCGTGACGGGGCCTTTTGAAATTTGGCAAGGCCCTCTCGCCAAATTTCAACGGAGGCGCGCCGCAAGCGCGCCGTCCCCGGAGAAAGGCTCGTCTCATCAGCTGCCTATCATCTCTACAAAGGCCTCGACTCGCGTCCGGGCCTGGCCCGCCCCGCCGGCAGTGTAGTCTCCCTCCAGGAACAGGACGGGGATTCCATTTGCCTCGAGCGCGCGCCTCAGAGTTACATGGTCGTAAAGATAGGGGTCGCAGAACTTGAGCCCGTAGAATATAACCCCATCCACATCAAACTCGCGCGCGAGCTTCGAAACGCGCTCAAACCTCGACGCTGCGTGATGCATCCGCGCGCACGGGACTTTATTCAAATACCTCTTTGCTATCGCCCGGACGAGATTACCGCCACGTTTAGCTTCATCCATGTCTACCCGGTCGAGGACGTATCGCATGCCGACGCACAGGTCATCAGCCACCACCCTCGCCCCCGCGTCTTCTATGATTTCGAGGACGGGGACGTCGCACACGCTGCCCGCAACGAGTATCCTCGGGCGAGAGTGAGACGAGTGAGGGCCGGACTGGCGGCCTGTGGCCTCTCGAGGCCGTTCCCGTGGACATGAGAACCTTGCCAGTAGCCCCTTGAGGGCGGCGTTGAACCTCGACTTGGGGTATGACATGCTCATTTTCACGATCTTAATAACATCCACACCGGATATGGCCGCCGCGCTCACCGCGCCGTCCCCGCAACCGGGCCCGGGAGAATCTGGGTCACCGGGGTAGCCAGGGGGACCAGAGAAGCCAGAGGACCCGGAGGATCCAAAAGATCCGGAGGATGCAAAGGAGCCGGGGGATTCAAAGTATCCGGGGGATTCAGAGGAGCGAGAAGAGCTAGAGGAGCCGGGGAAACTAGAGTCAAAGTACCCGTAGTAGCTGTTAAGCCTGTAAACAGAATAAAGCAGTTCGCGCGTCTCATTGCAGGTCTCTATCGCCTTGAAAAGGCCTTCTTCCGTGAAAACCGCTCCAAACCGGGATGAGAGCGCCTCCATAAGCCGCCGGAGCTCCCGCTCCCAAAACTCAAGCACCAGCTCTCCAGCCCCAATCCCTGCCCCAGCACTAGCCTCAGCCTCAGCCCCAGCCTCAAGCCTAATCTCAACCCCAGCGGCTCCAACCCCACCTGCTTCTTTGCCCTTGACGGCTCCGGCCCCGCCCGCCGTATGGTCCTCGTGGCCTCCGGCCAGTCGCGGGACGTTTAGCA